>DASYZH010000370.1:0-10981 GCA_035946435.1 Puia sp.
GCGGTAATTGCCACCCAGATCGGAGATATTGTGCTGACCGAGCGCGCGGTTACTCACGGTGACACCGGCAAGGATCTCGTTGCTTGTTTGGTGCCTGATCTTGCCGGAGAGATGCGCGGGGGCCTGCGGCGACCGTTGGAGTTGGGGCTGCTGTTGGAAGCGCGGCTGCTGTTGGAGGCGTTGCGGCAGCTGTTGGGTCATGGCCGTTGCGGGGATCAGAACGCAAAAGAAGAGCCATCCTGTGGTTGCATTCATAAGAAGACAGTTGAGGGATAACCAAATATGCGAATTTCCCCGCCGCCCCGCCAGCGGCCGGATGAGGATTAACATAAGTTTAGAGCGGCAGTGCGCGCAGGTTATGAGCGCGGCACGGGAGCTTTGTTCGCGGACGATGAGGATGCGGGTATACCGAACTGATCGCTACTCATACCGTAACGCCTCGATAGGGTCGAGCCGCGAGGCCTTCTGCGCGGGGTAATAGCCGAAGAAGACGCCGGTGATCGCGCACACGAGGAAGGAGAGGACGATGGACGACTCGGTGACGAGGGTGGGCCAGTTGAGGAAGAGGGTGACCAGCCGCGCGGAGGTGATGCCCAGCACGACACCGATGAGACCGCCGGTGATGCTGATCAGGATCGCTTCGGTGAGAAATTGCAACAGGATGTCGACACCGCGTGCGCCAATGGACATGCGCAGACCGATCTCGCGGGTGCGCTCCGTGACCGAGACATACATGATGTTCATGATGCCGATACCGCCTACGAGGAGGGAGATGCCGGCGATGACGGCCAGCAGGATCGTGAGGAGCTGGCTCGTCGAAGAGAACGTATTGATGAGCTCCTGCATGGTGCGCACGGCGAAGTCGTCTTCGTCGGTGGGTTTCAGCCGGTGCGTCGTCCGCAGGATATTGGAGATCTCATCCGAAGCTGCGGTCGTAGCGCTCTCGCTGACGGCGGAAGCATAGATATTCTGTACGAAGATCGTAGAGTTGGCCTGTGCGAGGATACGCCGCTGCACCGTGGTGAAAGGGGCGATGATGACATCGTCCTGATCCTGGCCGAACGCGCTTTCCCCTTTGGCCGTGAGCGTGCCGATCACCATCAGCGGCACATTGCCGAAACGGATATATTTCCCAATGGGCGACTCGCCGTTGGGAAAAAGGTTGCTGATCACCGTTTGGCCCAGCAAACAGACCTTGGCCTGGATCTGGACATCCCGATCCGTAAACGGAATGCCGTCCTGCAACCCCCATTGCCGGATCACGGAAAGATAGTCGGGGTCGACGCCCTGGATGGTCGTAGGCCAGTTGTTATTCCCATAGATCGCCTGGCCCTTGGCATTGGCCATGGGCGTCACGGCGCTGAGATCGGGCGCCTCTTTTTGCAAGGCCTTGACATCGTCGAGCGTCAGCGTCTGTACCGTGGTGGCGTCGAGCCGCGCGCCCGCGGAGATATTGCTATTAGGCCGGATGATGATCATATTCGACCCCATGCCGCTAAGGGCGCTCTGGATGCTTTGTTTCGATCCCTGGCCGATCGCCACCATGGCGATCACGGAAGCCACGCCGATGATGATGCCCAGCATGGTGAGAAAAGCCCGGAGCTTGTTGCGCTGGAGGGCCTTTAACGCGATTCGCAGAAGATTGAAGAGGCTCATGGTAAAAGCTTTACTGGTGATCGTCTGGTTTTTCGTCCGGTGCAGGCGTGGCCGGTGCGTAGTCATCATTCGAAGGCAGGGAGGCCAACACCTCTTTGGCTGACTTCTTGTTCTCATTGGGGCTATCCTTGATAACCCTGCCATCCCTGAGCATGATCGTGCGGCTGCTAAAGGCGGCGATATCGGGCTCGTGCGTCACGAAGACGATGGTCCTGCCCTGCTCGTTGAGGTCCTGGATCAGGGCCATGATGCTATAAGAGCTGCGGGAGTCGAGGTTGCCCGTGGCCTCGTCCGCAAGGATCATCACGGGTTCGTTGACGAGCGCCCGGGCGATGGCCACCCGCTGCTGCTGCCCGCCCGAGAGCTGGCTCGGCGTATGATCCAGCCGGTCGCCCAGGTTAACCGCTTCAAGCGCTTTTATAGCGCGCTCCTTGCGCTCTTTGGCGCTCATCTTTGGATTGTAAAGCAAAGGCAGTTCGACATTTTCCAACGCCGAGGTCCGGGGCAGGAGGTTGTAGGCCTGGAACACGAAGCCGATCTTATGATTTCGCAGCCTGGCGAGCTCGTTGCGCCCCAGCTTCCGGACATCGACGCCATCGAGCAGATAGGTCCCTTGCGTAGGCTTGTCGAGACATCCCAGGGTATTGAGCAGCGTCGTCTTGCCAGACCCGCTGCTGCCCATGATCGTCAGGAATTCGCCCGCGCTGACGTCAAAAGAGACTCCTTTGAGGGCCCTGACGATCTCGGAGCCCATGCGAAATTCCCGCTTGATATCATGCAATTCGAGTATTTTTTGATTGCTCATCGTCCTCCGCCTCCTCCGCCGGATGGTCTACTACCGCCGCTGCTGCTGCCACCGCCATTGCCAGCGCTACCGGAAGGCCGGGTACTGCTACGACGTCTCGTGGGCATAAAGGGACTGTGCGCAGGTCCTGCCTGTTCGCCCCTGGCGGCCACCTCGACGCCGTTGACGATCTCATCGGTAACGGCCAGCCCGCTCAACACCTGCACCTTGGTGTCGTTGTTGAGACCCGTGGTGATCTTCTTCTCGACGAGGCTGTCGCCAACTTTTACCCACACGAAGGCCGGCGTACCCGTGACCGGCGCGCTGTCGATCTCCCGGCTCGAAGAGTCATGCCGGTGCCGCGGTGGCGAGAGCGGATTGACGGCGGCATTGCGGCGGGCCTCGATGGCCACTTCGCGCTCACCCGCGGTGTCGGGGATCAGGGTATATTGTTTGGCAAGCGAAGCATCGGGCTTGAATTTGATCGATTTGGACGTGATCAGCATCGCGCTGTCCACCTCTTTAGTGAAAATAAAGATATTCGCCGTCATCCCCGGCTTGAGCCTGAGATCTGCGTTGGGCGCGGTGACCATGGTACTATAGGTGACCACGTTGGCGGTCGTCACGGGCTCCAGCCGCACCTGGTTCACCGTACCGGTAAACGAAATGTCCGGGTAGGCGTCAACGGTAAAGGTTACCCGCTCGCCGATGCGCACGTCGCCGATGTCGGCCTCGGAGACGGCGGCCTGCACCTGCATCTTGCTGATGTCTTTGGCGATGATGAAGAGGGTCGGTGTATTGAAGCTGGCGGCCACCGTTTGCCCGACGCTGACATTATGCGTCATCACGACCCCGTCCACCGGCGAATGAATACTCGCATATTGCAGGTTCTTGGTCGCTCCGTCGAGCTGTGCCTGTACACTCGCCATGGTGGCCCTGGCCGCCTGGTACTGGTTCTCGGCGTTCTCATAATCTGCTTTCGAGATGGCGCCGGTGTTGTAAAGCGTCTGCTGGCGGTCGAAGGTGCTTTTTTGGTAGATCTCCGCGGCCTGGGCCTGGGCGAGGTTGGCCTTGTACTGGTCGACTGCCGCGAGAAAAAGCGATTTGTCGAGCTCGGCGATGAGCTCTCCCTTGTGCACCTTGGCGTTGAAATCGGTATAGATATTTTGTATGGTCCCCGAGACCTGCGTACCTACGGATACCGTGTCCACGGGCTCCACGGTGCCGGTGGCCGTGACGCTTTTGGAGATATAGCCGTATCGGGGAAGCTCCGTCTCCAGGATCAGGGGCTTTTCTTCCTTGTGTAAAAAGAAATACCACCCACCGGCGCCGGCTGCAAGGAGTATAAGGATGATGATGACGATTCGGGTCTTCATGTTCATTTATAGTTTTACTGCTATTCCCATGTAGAAATCATAGATCCTGATGCTCAGAGCAGCATTGTATTTGGCCTGGATATAAGCCTGAAAGGCCTGTGTATACAGGGTCTTCTGCTGCAGGTAGTCCACAATATCCGAAGCTCCCACCTTGAGCTCTTCCGCGGCGATCCTGAAGGTCTCCTGGTTAGCCCGCAATTCTTCCACCGCCGCGTCGTATTGCGCCTGGGCATTGACGACATTGATATAGGCCTGCTCGATATCCAGCGCCAGCGTCGTCTGTGTACCCAGCAGGCTCAGCTTCGAATTCGCCACTTCGATCTTCGCTTCTTCGACCTGTGTCTTTACGGTCCGTCGGGTGAAGATCGGGATCGACAGGTTGAGCCCCACCTGTTGAAAGAAGTTGTTGTCCAGCTGCCGCGTATAGTCGTCGCTGACATTGTTGCTGTAACCGGTGGACAGCTCGGCCGAGGCGGAAAGTATGGGAAGGTAGCCCGCCTTGGCCTTGGCCAGATCATAACGGGAGATATCGATACCCAGCCGGGCGTTTTTGATCTCGGGCCGGGTCCGTATGGCGATGGCCACCGCCGAATCCAGACCCGTGACGGCCTCTTTGGAGATAATGGTATCGGGGCTCACGATGTCGAAGCTATCCTGAAAGGGTAGCTGCAACAGCTGTTTTAACGTGACCTTGTTCTGGCGTACGGCGCTTTGTGCGGTCACCAGGTTGTATTTGTCCGTAGCCAGCTGGGCCTGCAGCTCGATATAGGCATTCCTGGCGATGCTCCCGGCCTCGTATTCCTTCTTGCCCTGATCGACCTGCGCGGCGGAGGTGTGCACAAGGTCTTCGATATAGACCACATTCTCCCTGGCCAGCAGGATGGCCAGGTAGGCCTGGGTGATCTGCAAGGTGATGTCGTTGATCGTTTGAAGGACGCTGAGGTTGGCCGACTCGATCTCGAGATTTTTCTGCCGGATATCATTGTTGATCGTGCCGCCATTGTAGATCGTCATGCCCGACGAAAGTGTAAAGCTCTGCGAGAAGGAGCTCTGGGTCTGGAAGCCGCCGATGACGCCGCTCACGGATTTGTTGCTGTGGGTGTAGGTCAACGGCACCGTGCCTGTGAGTGTAGGTTGCCGGCTGGCCCTGGATTGAAGATAGTTCTGCTGTGCGGTTTGTACGTTCAGCCGCAGCATGTTGAGCTGGACGTTGTTCTTTTTCGCATAGTCGAGGCAGGTTTGCAGGTCCCAGTGGGCGGGGAGACGGGCAGAGGTATCCTGGCCGTGGGCGGCGGTACTGTCCTGTCCGCGGGCGATGCCGGCGAGGGCCATCAGTATGACAATGAACACCGAAAGTCGCAAGTACATAGTCCCTGGTTTAAGGTTACTGTGTGACTTACCTCTTACAAAGTGCAGGCCATAACGCTTTTCACTGGCCCGTTCGTGTAAAATCGGATCTTTTTCGCAAGACGAGGCTGTGGAATTTGCGCAACAGTTCCCGGAAACCGGTAAACCGGCGGCTTATGCGCCCGGTCCGTGGCATGGGGGGTACCTGGCGATCTTTATTAGCCGGTATGCCAAATCCGTGCCGTGAGGTTTATTGTACCGGCGGCAGGATCATGCTGTTGACGGCGCTTTTTTGCAGGCATAGCTTTTCCACGTCGGCCGATCTCCGGGGCGCCTGCCATGATAGCAGCTCGCATTTCGTCTTGCCTATGCGTACATCGTCTTCGATGCGTACGCCTATGTCCCACCATTTTTTATCACAGGGGCTGCCTGCGGGAATATAGATCCCGGGTTCCACGGTGATGACCATGTTCTCTTTGAGGTTTTGGTCGTAGTTGCCGAGGTCGTGGACGTCCAGGCCGAGAAAATGGGAGCAGCTATGCGGATAGTATAGCGACACCTGGTCTTTGCTTTTTATGATGCCCAGGTCGAGGAGGCCCTGCGCGAGGATCGCGGTAGCCTTTTTGTTGAGGTCGCCAAAGGGGACTCCTTCGTGACACAGCGGGAAGATGGCTTCCTGCGCGCGGTAGACGAGGTCGTAGATCGCGCGTTGCCGGGGTGTGAACCTGCCGGTGGATGGTACCGTGCGGGTGACATCGGCGGAGTAACCGTGGTATTCGGCGCCGATGTCCATGAGGACCATGTCCTGGTTGATATTGACACGCGTATTCTCTTCGTAGTGGAGGATGCAGCCGTTGGCGCCGGCGCCTACGATGGAGGGATAGCCCACGTATTCGGCGCCGAGCTTTTTATGTACATATTCCTGGAGGCCTTGTAGTTCGGCCTCGCTCATGCCCGGCTGGATGGCCTTCATCACTTCCGCATGAGCGATGGCGGAGATGGAGACGGTTTTGCGCATCAGCGCGATCTCCTCTGGTGTTTTGATCTCGCGGAGTGAGCCTATAAGCCGGGTATAGAGAAAGGTGTTCCATTTGAGGGATGCGAGCTTGTCTCGGAGACCGGCGAGACCGGCGGAGTCTTTGCAGTTGACGAAGTCTGTGACAAGCTGGTTGTCGCGCATCTTCGCGCTGGCCTCGCGGCGTTTGTTCATATAGGCGATGGCCCGCGGGAGGTTCGGGGGATCGACCCGTTCGAGGATAGATGATAGTAATTCCAGGATCCCGGCGTCGTAGTCCGCGGGGACGGACGCTTTTTTCCGGAAGGTCTGGTAGAGGTCATAGAGATCGGCGGAGTCGCTGAGGTCATCGTGGATGTCGTCCGGAATGCCGGCGAAAAGGATCTGGTCGAAGGACGAGAGATCGAGGGGATATTGTGCGAATTCGCTGCCGGTATATACGTGGTCGAAACCGAGCTGGGTCTTTACTTTTTCTATGCCGAGCCGTCGCCCGGTCCATTGCTCCTGCTGGGGATCGCGGTGTTCGATGAAGAACAGGTCTTTATAAGTCGAGCCGTCCGGCGCCTGCTGCGGCTCTTTGAAGATGAAGAGCACGGCGTTGGGTTCTTTATAGCCCGAGAAATAGTACAGGTCTGGGTTGGGATGATAGGGGAAGTCGACGTCGTTGGAGAAGTTGCGGGTGGGATAGGAGAAGATCACGGCAACCGAACGGGGAGGCATAAGCGCTCTCAGGGCCTCGCGGCGGCCGGCATGAAAGGCGGGTGTCAGGTAATCTTTCGGGAGGTTGACCTGTGCGGTGGTGGTCAGCGCGATGAGGACGAGGAAGGTCACGATGGCAGGCTTCATTAGCAGTGGGTTTGAAAGTAAAATAGGCTTTTTTCTACTATTATTTTTAGTAAATTTGTATGAATGAAGCGATCAGGAACAGCGGATCTTCCTTTGCATGGTGGTTTTGTTCCCCAATGGCTGGCGGAACGTATGGCGCGGCTGGGGCTGGCGGTCACGGAGGCGTTGGTGTGCGAATATGGCAAGAGCGAGGTGGTGAGGCGGCTGAGCGATCCCTTTTGGTTTCAGAGTCTGGGAGCGGTGATGGGCATGGACTGGCATTCTTCGGGCATCACGACTTCGGTGATGGGGGCGTTGAAACGGGCGATCAATCCTCATTCGCGCGAGCTGGGTATCTATATCTGTGGCGGCAAGGGCAAGTATTCGCGGCAGGCGCCGGCCGAGATCGTCAAAGTATGTGAGAGCACGGGGCTCGATGCGGCCGGGCTGGTGCGTAGCAGCCGGCTGAGCGCGAAGGTCGACAATACGGTGGTACAGGATGGGTTTCAGCTATATCTGCATAGTTTTATTTTGAACGATCTGGGGGAGTGGACCGTGATCCAGCAGGGGATGAGCGATGCCAGTTCGATGGCGCGGCGGTATCACTGGCATTCCGCCGGGCTGGAGTCTTTTGTGGAGGACCCGCATACGGCGATCTGCGGCGTCAACCAGGGTGAGATACTGAATTTGGCCGACAGGCAGGCTTCGCCCGCCCGGCAGGGTGTGTTGTCACTGACCAGGGAGAAGCCGGAGCTGATGATGCAGGAGGTGAGCCGGCTGGTGTTGCCGGCACATCATGACGTACAGTCGGCGGACGTCGATCTGCGGCGGCTGGGGGCTGTGCTGTGGCTGGCGCATGACCGGCAGCCGGCGGATTTCGAGGAGCTGGTTTTGCTGGAGGGGGTGGGTCCGCGTACGTTGCAGTCGCTGGCGCTGGTGAGTGAGGTCATTCATGGGACGCCGGCGCGGTTTCGTGATCCGGCCCGTTTTGCTTTTGCGCATGGCGGCAAGGATGGGCATCCTTTTCCGGTTCCGGTGAATGTGTATGACGAGACTATTGGGGTCCTGCAGACGGCGGTTCACCGGGCCAGGCTGGGTCAGAGCGACAAAATGGATGCGATCAGGAGCCTTGGCGAGCTGGCGCGCAAGGCGGAGGCGGGCTTCACGCCTTCCGGCGGGCTCGACCAGTACATCGAAAGGGAACGTAACGATTCCTGGAAATATGGCGGCCGCACCGTCAAATATGGCGGTGGAGCCTCGATGGGGCATGCAACCCCGCCGCCACGGCAAGGGCCGCAGCAGCTGATGCTTTTTTAAATTTTTAAACGTCGCGTCCGCGCCGGCCGGATTTTTTGATACCGGGGTTCCTGGCGAGGAGGAGGTTGGCCTTGTTTTGGGTTTCCTGGGCCGTCAGCCATTTTTTAATAAGCTTTTTCAACGCCCTTTCTTTTTCGGCGTGTTTCAGGGGATCAGTGATCATAGTGTTTTGCCTTAACCGTTTTCGAATGATGCAGGTCTTAAAAGTACGGTGGCTGACGTTAACGAGCCCCCGACCAGTGCGCCGTATTCGCAGCGCTAATGGTTTTTCTTAGTGTTGCCCTGCGGGGAACTTTAGAGGTGGCGTAAAATATATCTTTGGGCTGGTGCAAAAAAATCCGCCCCGAAGGGCGGATATACTTTTGGTTTTCGGAGATTATCTTTTCACTATATTTTGGCGCAGCTGTGGGTCGCCCAGGATGCGTTTCATTTCTTCTTTGACCATCGTGGTGATTTGCTGACGGATGAGCTCGTAATTTTTCTTGACGGCTTCCTGGTCCATATCGTGCACAACAGGCAGATCGAACTTTTCCTTGAGGCGACGCGCGTCTTTGACAATCGCCGCATGAAATCCTTTTAGTTTTATCTTCTTATCGGGGTCGTCGGCTGTGAGACCCACAAATTCTCCGGAGGAGAGATTGGCGAGTGTGCTCGGGGTTATAGCGTCGATCGTTTGCCCCGTTTTGCTGGTGGAGATATCCGAACTGTTGACGGAAATGGTCGTTCGCAAGCTGAGAATGCCCTCAAATCGCTGGCTTACCCATTTGGCGGTTTCGCCGGTGATCTGCCCGCAGAAAAGATTGCCGGCGGTGTTCATGATCTGGTCTGCCTCATCATGGGAATAGCGTTGCCTGAGCTGACTGAGATCCTGGATCACGAGGATAGGGGTAATATTATTGGAACGACCTGTGGCCATAGTGTCCAGCATGCTGGTAGCGCGAACCGTGGCGAATTCATCGACGACGAGCAGGATTCTGGTTGTCTGATGCGCCATATCTATCCGTCGGTGTGAATGCCGCAGAAGACGAGATCGTCGAAAGTATTATGACCTGTTTACAATCGAGCAGGAGCGGCATTCCTAATCCGTCAAATTGGACAGCGTTTCAGAAGGATCGATTGGCAAGTTTGGGTTTAAAATCTTGGAATGAAGTAAAAGCCCCTCAAACTAAATATTGCTACATTCAATTAGACAATAACTTAATAACCTTTATACCTGCCAGCCATGATAATGAGGCTAATGGCGCCGGTTTTTACCTAAAGGAAAGCGAAGCAGTCTATATTAAAGTCAATGCTGCCAGAAACGATGTATATAATTCTCTGCAGTTGGCCCTCAGCAGATGCGATTAACAGGCATACGAATTGTAGCTGCCGCTTGATCTCCGCTCGCACCGGCTTCCGCCTTTGTAAACCCTCAAATAATTCCGTAACTTTAATGAAACCTTAAGCTATGGACTACCCCAAAATCGCCATAATTATCTGGATCATCACCAGCATCATCATCGCCATCCTCGGCAAAAGATCCGCTTTTACACAATTGGGAAAAGCCGCGAATAAGATCACCAGCCCCATTTGGTGGCGGGCCTACTTTCTTTGCTGCGCCGGAATAGGCGGCGTCATCGCAATAGGACTAACATACCTCATCAGATCACTGGCTTAGTCGATGGCTTAGGCGACCAGCGGCGACCCCTGTCCCGGCGACGCCAGGCCCGGCCAAAAGAGCTACATATTGTAGGCCCCATAATAGGCCGCACCCTGCAGCGCCATCTTATCATTGAGCACCACATGCACGGGTATGCGCTCGGAGAGTTCGTGCATCCGCCCGTTGTTGTCGAAGTTCTTCGTCCAATTGTCGCTTTGCAGCAGCGGCAGGATCTTGGGCGGGATGCCGCCGGCAAGATACAGACCGCCCGTAGCCATGAGCTTCATCACCAGGCAGGAAGCCTCCGTCGCAAGATAGCGGACAAAAAGATCCATGGTCTCGGCACAGATAAGATCCTCGTGCTTCAACGCGGCTTCGCTGATGACGGCGGCGGGATCCTGGTCGCGCATCCTGTCCGCAAGCCATTCCGGGATCTGCCTCCCGGCAACCAGGCAATGAAAGATATTTTTAATGCCCATCCCGGAAACCAGCCGTTCCCAGCTGACATGCCCAAACTGTTTCTGCAGGGCATAGAAAAGCTCCACATCCCTGGTAGTCCGCGGCGCAAAATCGCTGTGCCCGCCTTCCGTGGCAAAAGGATGATAACGCTCGCCGTCAAAGAACAGCCCGGCCTCACCGAGTCCCGTGCCCGGGGCGATGATGGCGATATTACCCCGGGAATCCGGCGCGCCCGTTTGGAGCGTGGCCAGCTCATCCTGGCCCAGCCCCGCCAGCCCATAGGCCGTCGCTTCGAGATCGTTGATAAAACACACGGGAACGCCCATCTCCTTCGTCATGGCGCCACTGTCAAGCACCCAGGGCAGATTGGTGAGCTTGCTCTTGCCGCCCACCACCGGGCCGGCTACTGCCGCAGAGATGCGATCCGGGGACTTGCCGGCAGTAAAATGGTCGATCACGGCGCCGAGCGAGCCATAATCTTTCGAAAGATATCTTTTTTGGGTCACCAGCGTGAGCCCTTCGGCATCGGCGGTATAAAGCGCGATGTTGGCCTTGGTCCCGCC
>DASYZH010000371.1:0-7923 GCA_035946435.1 Puia sp.
AATGCAGGACTGGGGGGCCAGCGTGAGGCGCTCCGATCAAGCAGCCGTTGCGACGCTACCTTCAGGGGTAGGATGGGGATGGGGCATAGGTAGATGGCAAGTCCGCTGCCCCGCACGCCGGCTGCCATGTTGCCCAACGCGGGCTATCGATTGGGTCGCTTCCGGTCGCTGAAGTGTAGCAGCGTGATTTCTCGCCGAAACCGGTCGCGCCGGACCCGGAGATCGCCCTCCGCAAAAGGAAAGCGGACCCGCTGATTGGGCCCGCTAATTTGGTGGAACAGCTTTATAATTTATAGCAAGGATGCAAATGGAATACGCCGCAAACGCACCACAGCGCAAGTAAAACTAAAAAAATTTCGACATATAAAACAGCCTGGAAACGAATTTTTATTAAAAAACAACTGCAAGCATTATGTAAGCCAGTCGGCCCCAACCGTTTAGAAGTCCTTTTCGGCCGCATTAATTTCCTGTCAATCCCCCCAAAAAAAGAACCTCCGAAGCGGTTCGAAGGTTCCTTGTTTATCTGATAATACCGGATTTTATTTCACAGGGGAATAAGATCCAAACGCTCCATGTTGCTTCTAAGGGTGCATTCGCTAACGTCTGTCCTTCGGGCAGCCGCCTCCGGGCGGCCAGGCCAACATCTGTCCTTCGGACGAAAACGCCGGGCGTTTTCCTATTGGATTTAAAAACGGAGTCTTAAGTGCACGCTCCACACAAAACAGCGAAAAAACCATACCAGCAGAAAAAGCGCCACCGGACCAATATCGACCAGAAAACTGTGTAAATTCTGTCACATCTTTTTGTATAATACGAAATTCCGATTCCCACCCTTCCCCATCTCCACATCCTGAACGGTTATCAGACTCACATTCCTCCGCTCCGCCTCCGCCAGCAACCGGGCAAAAAGCTGCTGCTCCAGCTCGTCATTGCGATAACCCGGCTCCGCATAGAAATTGATCAGCTGTGCCATCTCCTCTTCCATCGACTCGAAATTCGGCGGGTAATGATTGAAGCAGATACCCGCTCCGCCCACCATCCGCCCCTCGAACTCGGCCACCCAGCATACCAGGTCGCCCGTCGACAGATGCCGCATAAAATAATTTCCCAACGATAGCGCCAGCAGCCCCTCCTTCAATGCATTCACTTCCGGCTTTTCTACTTTCAGATATTCCACCCGTAGCTTGACGAGTCCCGGAACATCTTCTTTAACGGCCAGTCTTAGGTCCATAGGAGTTTTTTTAAAAAATCTGCGAACCCGCAGCACGGTGCGCTCCGCCAATTTTTCGATTATATTCATAGATAGCTTTTCTCAGATAACCTCAAGGAAAGTCACGGAAGGGCCGATCACAACCAATATCCGATAAATGAGCAAAGACTTAGGTTTCTGAAACGTTAAAATGACCCGCATTAACACATCGTTCACGCACTCCTGGCACGGGATTTACAGTAGTAACTACAAATCTTATGAAGTATGAGAACTGAAATAAACAACAAGCCGCAAACCACGGGTACCAAAAACGATAAGAAGAACAAGCAGGATGTGTTGCCGGCGATTCGCTCTGGAAAAATTAGCGAATCGCAGCAAACCGCTAAAGTCTGTCCGTCGGACGAGCCGCATCCCGCGGCTCCTGCCGCTGCATCATATGCACAGCAACCCCACGCACAACAGAATACCGCCTTCCAACCCAAAGGGGATCGTTACATCCGCAGCTGGGTAGAAAGCTTACCCGACCAGCAAAAATAGCGGCGCAATTAACGTTTTATTAGTGTCGGTTTAACACTACTAAAACATCCACACCCGCAAAACCATCGTATCTTTGATGTAGAAAAACAAACGGAGCGATCCGGTAAAAAACAAGAAAAAGATCACACGAAATATATAGATCTAAACTTTCTCACAAGCAGTCAATTTTCTCATAAGCAGTTAGTTTTGGTTACGACCCCTGTTTCTACAGGGGTTTTTTTTCGCCCCTGGCGAAAAGTCCGAAGGACAGACTTTAGCGTCTTTAGCGCCTTATAGCATGCAGCACACGCGCAGTCCCGACCCACCCAATGCGCGCAACGCCGTTTTAACGTTTCTTTATCACCGTTTTTAACACCCCTTAGGCAGCTTTTCAAACCACGCCACCGTAACTTTGTTATTCAAATCTCAAGCAGTCAATTTTCTCATAAGCAGTTAGTTTTGGTTACGACCCCTGTTTCTACAGGGGTTTTTTTTATGCCGCCCGGACGCCTCCTCTTCCCTCGCAAAAAGTTTAGTAAAAAAGACGACACGCCGATACGTTAAATGCGCGCCAGACGTTAAAGAAGACGTCTTCTATGCCATATCTACGCCCCTTAATCCTGACCATCCTACCCCTCTGCTGGTTCCTATCGACCCGGGCGCAGCCGGCAACCTTACGTTTCGACCATTTGGGAACGGAATCGGGTCTCTCCCAAAGCAATATCACCTGTATCCTCCAGGACAGCCGCGGCTTCATGTGGTTCGGTACCCGCGATGGCCTGAACCGTTATGATGGCTATGAATTCACCGTCTACAAGAATAACCCCGGCGACCCCAAAAGCCTCAGCAACAACTTTATAACATCAATAACCGAAGATCGCAACGGCGACCTCTGGATCGCCACCTGGGGCGGCGGCGTCAATCGCTACGACCGCACAAAGGATCGTTTCATACACTATTCGACCAACCCCACCACGAAATTCATCAACGCCGTCATCGAAGACCACCGCGGCCAGATCTGGATCGGCACTAACGGCGGCGGCGTCGACCTCCTCGACCCCAACACCGGTAAGGCTCATACGTACGTACACGATCCCAACGATCCCAAAAGCCTCAGCGCTAATGACGTCAAGGCCATCTGCGAAGACTCCCGCCATCGCATCTGGCTCGGCACCACCGGCGGCGGCCTGAACGTCTACGACCAGGAGCAGGCGGCCTTCCCCACCTTCACAACATTCCGCCACAACCCCGCCGACCCGGCCTCCCTGGCCGCAGACGTGATCCAGAAGGTCCTCGAAGACCCGCAACACCGCCTCTGGATCGCCACCCAGGGCGGCGGGCTCGACCAGCTGGTGGAATCGACTCCGGCGCACGCGGCCCAAGCGGCCGCGACCTTCAAGCATTACGCCCATGACCCCGCCAACCCACACAGTCTCTCCAGCAACGTCCTCATGTCCCTCGCCGACGACGAAGACGGCAACCTCTGGGTCGGCACGGACAACGGGGGCCTGAATATCCTGAACCCCACCACCGGCCGCTTCAGGACCTATCTCAAAGACGAAGTCGACATCAACAGCCTCAACAATAACTCCGTCCATAGCCTCTACCGTGATCCCCAGGGAAACATGTGGGTCGGTACCTACAGCGGCGGCATCAACCTCTACAGCAAGGCCGGCAAACAATTCAAGCTCTATAACCATACCTCCTCGCCCGAAAGTCTCGGTAACGACTTCGTCCTCTCCATCACGGAAGACCGCCGTCACGACATCTGGATAGGCACGGATGGCGGCGGACTCGACCGGCTCAACCGCACTACCGGCGTCTTCACCCATTACCGTCACGACCCCAAAAACCCAAACCATACTATCAACGGCAACTTCGTCCTCACCGTGCAGGAAGACCATGACCAAAACCTCTGGCTGGGCATGTGGGGCGACGGCCTCGCCGTACTCGACAAGGATCGAAACGTCCGGAAGCAATACTGCCACGACCCCGCCAATCCCGGAAGCCTCGGAATGAACAATGTCTATGCGGTCCAGGAAGACCAGGACAAAAATATCTGGGTCGGCACGTATGGCGCCGGACTCGACCGGTTCGATGAAAGAACGCATTCGTTCATCCATTACCGGCATGACCCCAATAACCCTGCATCCCTGGGGTCGGATCGGGTGCATGCCCTGCTCGTCGACAGCAAGAACAATCTCTGGGTGGGCACCTTCGACGGCGGTGTCGACAAGCTCGACAGGGCCACGAACACGTTCACGCACTTCACCCATAGCCCTGCGGCGGGCAGCCTCAGCGATAACTCGATCAACTATCTCTACGAGGACCATCACGGGCAACTCTGGGTCTGTACCAGCGTAGGCCTCAATTGCATCGATATCGCCACCGGCCATCTCACCAGCTATTTTGTAAAGAATGGGCTGCCGAACGACGTCATCTTCGGCATCCAGGAAGACGCCCATGACCATTACTGGATCAGCACGAACAACGGCCTCTCGATGTTCGATCCCGTGCGCGGCAGCTTTCATAATTTCTCGGAGGCGGATGGCCTGCAGTCGAACGAGTTCAAGGCCCATGCCTGTGCGGCTGCCACCGATGGCGCGCTGTTCTTCGGTGGCGTCAGCGGTTTCAACGAATTCGATCCGGATAGCATCAAGGTCGAAAGGTCCGAGCCGCCGCTGGTGATCACACGTTTCATGATCTTCAACAAGGACGTGCCCATCTCCGATACGGCAACACCCGGCCGGCCGCTCACGAAAGACATCACGGACACCCGCGACCTCACCCTCTCCTATCGCAGCAGCGTCTTCACCTTTGAATTCGCCTCGCTGGATTATACGCTGAAGGCAAAAAAGCACTACGCCTACCTGTTAGAAGGTTTCGACGAAAAATGGAATTTCATAGGCGACAAAAGGACCGCGACCTACACCAACCTCAACCCCGGCTCCTATACCTTCCGCGTGCGGGCCCTCAACGAAGACGGCAGCTGGCTGCCCGGCGAGGCGCGTATCCAGCTCACGATCACGCCGCCCTTTTGGCGTACCTGGTGGTTCTTCGTATCCGTCACGCTCTTCGCCGTGGTGGTCATCTGGCTAGGGCTACGGCTTCGGGTAGAGGCGATCCACCGGCAAAAACGCGTCCTGGAAAGGCAGGTCCGGGAACGAACGATGGCCTTGAACCAAAAGATCTCCGAAGAACGTCTCGTCCGGGTGGAGGCCGAGAAAGCGCGGGCGGAAGCGGAAAGGGCGCAGCTCACAGCAGAAAAAGCCCAAAAAGAGGCGGAAAAGGCGGACCGCGCCAAGAGCGACTTCCTCGCCAACATGAGCCATGAGCTGCGCACGCCCATGAATGCCATCATCGGCTTTTCCGATCTCGCCCTCACGAGCACGCTCTATGAGCCCGAACGGGGCTATATCCAAAACGTCCAGCGCGCCGGTCACAATCTTCTCAGTATTATCAATGATATCCTCGACTATTCGAAGATCGAGGCCGGAAAGCTCATCATCGACAATATCGCCTTCAATCCCTCGAAGCTGATCCAGGAGACGGCAGATATCCTCGCGGTCAAGGCCTTCGAGAAGGGGTTGGAGCTCATCTGCGACATCGATCCGCAGCTATCCGTTCCCGTTATCGGCGACCCCGTTAGGTGGCGGCAGATCCTGATCAATCTCCTCGGCAATGCCATCAAGTTCACGGAAAAGGGCGAGATCGCCATCGTAGTGAAAAAGATCCCCCTTCCCGAGCATACGTTCGTCTCGACGCCCATCGCTTTGGATCCCGCGTCCGGTCATACGCCCGAGGTCTTGTCGATCACGGTTCGTGATACGGGTATTGGCATCCCCCCGGAGAAGCTGGGCCAGATCTTCGAGCGGTTCACGCAGGCCGATTCGTCGACCACTCGGACCTATGGCGGTACGGGTCTTGGCCTTACGATCGCCAAGCATCTCGCCGAGATGATGGGTGGCACCCTCGAGGTCGCGAGCGTCCAGGGCCAGGGCAGTATGTTCACCGTCCTCCTCCCCCTCGAGGCGGTCGAGTCCCGCGGCGATGACGACATGGCCGTTGCGGCGGCGGTGCCCGAGCTGCATCAAAACCCCATCCATGGGCGTCTCCTCGTGGTCGACGACAACGAAACGAATTGCCGGCTGATGGCGGGAATACTCAGGTATCTCCACCTTGATGCTGTGGTCGTGCGCAGTGGCCAGGAGGCCCTCGTGGCCATTGCAACGGCACAGGGTACGGGCAACCCTTTCGATTGCATCATCACCGATCACCAGATGCCGGAGATGGATGGCATCACGCTGGTGCGCGAGATCAAGACTCGCTGGCAGGGGTATCCGCAGCCGTTCGTCCTGATGCTTTCCTCGCTGGACCGCATCCTTCATCAGGCTGAAGCCCAGCGCGCGGGGATCGACCTGTTCCTGTCGAAACCCGTGAGGCTGCAGGAGCTGGATCACACCCTGTGCCTCATTTTGGACAAAAAGGCCGCACCCGCCTCCGCACAGTCGCCCACCGGCATCTCCGCCGCGAGCCCGAGCATCGATCTCCCCGGCATTCCCGCCGCAACCGCGAGCCCCAACGGTAACGGTCATTCGAACGAACACTCCGCCGCCGAGGTCCCCGCCACGCAACCGGCCGCAAGCCAGGGCGTACCCCCGGCGAGCTGCCCCATCATAGTCGCCGAAGACGACCCGGTCAATATGCTGCTCATCACCGAAGTCCTCACCAAAATGGGTTGCACGGTAATCAAGGCGTGTAATGGCAAGGAGGCCATCGAGCGTTTGCAGGAAGAGGCTTGCGCTTCGTTTATATTGATGGATGTGAACATGCCCGAGATGGATGGGCTCGAAGCGACGCGGCACATCCGCGGCATGAAGGGTCCCAAGGCCGGCATCCCCATCATCGCCCTAACGGCCGGCGTCATGCAAAAAGACAAGGACCGCTGCTACGAAGCCGGCATGGACGACATCATCACGAAACCCTTCCGCCTCGAGCAGATCCGCGCCGTCCTCGACCAGCACAAAAAGCAATGTATATAAGAAGGAGGGTGCCCGTCGAATGCCGTCAGGCCAGCGCCCGCCGCGCCACAAATACCCCCACTACCTGCCGCCCGGGGAAATGCCCGAGCAAAAACCGTTTGCAGGCGACAAAATGGTTCCCGCTGGTGATCACGTCATCGAACACTACGATCCGCTCCCGAACCGGCTCCGCCGCGTCGGTCTCCCCCAATTCATAATTGGCAAAAAGCTCCGTCGCCGAAGGCCTTTCCTCGCTAAAATGCGCCGGCTCCCGCTCCTCCCGGCAAACGATGAGCTCGCGGATATCCGCCGAAGCGGGGCAGGCAAGCCGCAACAGCTGCGCCACCCGGTCGTCATAATGGGGGCTTGAATGCCTCAGGGACGGCGGCACCGGCACAAACGTAGTGGTAGCGGGATCGAACAAGGCAGCGAGCGCCGGTCGAAGCAAGTACGCGACATCCTCCATCGCCAGGGTCTTCCGCTTCAGGGCAAGCCCGGCGGACCGGTCAACCCGCCGTTTTAAATTCTTAACAAAGTCGTTTTCAGGATTAAAACCATACCGTCTACCCGGATAGAAGTCGAAGAGGTAATAACATTCATCATCCGGCCACAGCAGCGCCGCATGTTCGGCCTTCACGGCGATATCTATTTTCACCAGTTCCCGCATAACGACTTCATTTGGCATATCTCTCCTGGCGAAACCATTCCATCGTATCCCGGATCGTCTCGCCGGCACGCGGCGGCTACCGCCGCCGCGAGGTGGATGACCACGTCCGCAGCCCGGACCAACTCCGCCAGCCTCTCCGCCTGCAACAAATTACCGGCGACAATCTCCAATGAAGAAGTCCGCGCCTTCTCCGAAGCCGCAGCCGCCGCCCCAGGCTCCACCCCCGCAGGCCGACTGCCCGGCCCTGCCCCCGCAGGCTCCCGCACCAGCGCCCGCACACAGTGCCCCTCGCTCAATAGCAGCGGCACTACCACCCCACCAACAAACCCCGTCGCACCGGTAATAGCAATAGTCATAACGCCTCAAAAATTAGTGAATTTTCGGCTATCCCCGTCTGGTTTTTTGTGACCCGCCCCCCTGCACACCTTTTCCCCGCTATTTTTCCTTAATAACGTCTATGATACCAGAGAGGCTTTCTACTATTTCTGTCGGAGAGGGAAAGTATTGTT
>DASYZH010000372.1:0-5741 GCA_035946435.1 Puia sp.
TCCTCACCGTCTACACCGGCATCCTCACGGAAAGCGCGCAGAACCTCGATCGGCTGATGACGGCGATCCAACCTTATGCCTTGCAGATGACGGATCAGCAGCGCCTGGCCGATGTCGACGCGGCCGCGGCAGGCATCGACCGGAATTATGCCGATATGCAGCGGTATACGAACGAGAACGAGCTCATTGCCCTCCAACGGGCCAGCGACGAAAACGATTATCTCACCTTAAAAAAAATGTACGGATTATGAAAATTCTATTTGTAATGATGGTCTTGCTTTTTGTCTACCAGTTCGTGAAAGCGCAGACCTGGTCGGAGTGGTTCCATCAAAATCAAACCCAGCTGAAATACCTGCAGGAACAGATCGCAGCCCTCCAGCTTTTTAACAACACCCAGGCTGCCGGCTATTTCGTATCCGAAACCGGCCTCACGGAGATCGACTCCACCGAAGAAGCGGATTTCACCGAACACAACTTATTCTTCGAACGATTGGCGATCCCAAACGAGGTATTGCTCCATGATCCCCGCATCCTGGAGATCAGTCATCTCTGCGAACGCTGCGGGTTGATCGCGGGTGCCATCTCCTCGCTCGACATGCTGCCGGCCGAGAATCCCATGGACTGGTTGACCCTTTGTTCGCGCACGTCGGAGGAGATCGAGGATAGCTCGAACGAGATTGCCGGGAGGTTGCACAATGTTGCCGTTCCACAACAACTACAAATGAGTGACGCCGAAAAGGAGCAGGAGATCTATGACCTGCTGGAATCCGCCCGAAAACTCTATAAAAAGGCTGCGAATCAATACCAGTTAATGTCCACACAACCCAATTTACGATGAAAAAGAAATTATTTCCCCTATTGAGCATCCTCTTTCCCGGGCTACTGTTAACGGGTAGCAGCCACGCCCAGGGCTTCGATGTCCAGCAATTGCTTCTCGACATCCAAAAACTCTCCACGCTAAAGTCGATCCTCACGAACATGCAGCAGAGCTACCGGGAGCTGGACAAAGATTACTCGGCCGTTCGGGATGTCGCGCAAGGCAATTTCGATCTCCACAAGGCCTTTCTCGACGGTCTGCTGGCGGTAAGCCCTACGGTCCGGAACTATCAGCGCGCCGCGGATATCGTCGATCTGCAGACCAGCCTGCTGGCAAAATACCGGGCAGCATGGACCTTCTTTCAACGGCAGCGCGGCCTCCAGCCGGCGGAATTGACGCTCATCGCCCGGACCTTCGCCGGCCTGCTGCAGGATAGCTTCAACGATCTTGCCGACCTCGATAACGTCCTGAATCCGGGTACCATCCGGGCAGGAGATGCCGAACGGCTCCGACAGATCGATGCCATCTATGAAAGCATGACGCGCCGGGTGGCGTTCATCGACCAATTCAACAACAGCACCGCGCTCCTCGCGGCACAACGGCAGGGTGCATACGCCGAAGACGGGACGGTGCAAAACCTTCACGGCATAAATCCCTAGTACCATGCGACATATCTTCTATTGGGCAGGTTGCCTCGCGGCCTGCATGGGGATGCCCTTGCTTTCACGGGCGCAGGATACCGCGCTAAGCACCGGCATCGGCGGACTGCAAACCGTACTGGACCAGCTGTACACGAGCATGCTGCCGATGTGCGGCCAGCTTATCGGCACCGGGCAGGCCCTGGCCGGCCTGGCGGCGCTCGGTTACATCGGGATACGCGTAGGAAAACACATTTCCCGGGCCGAAGCGGTGGATGTGTTCCCGCTCCTCAGACCATTTGCCATCGGCATCATCATCTTCCTGTATACCGATTTTATCGGCGGCATCAATGCGGTGCTGAGCCCAGTCGTCAATGCTACCGATGCGATGGTCACTGGTGCCAATGCCTCTATCGCCACCCTTCTCCAGCAAAAAGAGGCGGCGCTGCAAGGCAGCACGAACAACCAGCTCTATGCGGGGCCAGATGGATCAGGCAACGAAACGTTATGGCAATTATATGCGGGTGCCAGTCCCGCGGACCCGGTATCGATGTTGACCACCGCGTTCAGCTTCCAGCTGTCCAAGTCGTTCTTCAACCTAAAGAACATGATCAAGGTCTGGCTCTCGGAAGTGCTGGAGATCGTCTATGAGGCGGCGGCGCTTTGTATCAATACCCTTCGGACGTTCAATCTCATCGTTCTCGCGATCCTTGGACCCATCGTCCTGGGGCTTAGCGTGTTCGATGTCTTTCGTCATTCGTTGAGCACGTGGCTGGCGCGTTATGTCAATGTTTTTCTCTGGCTGCCGGTGGCCAACATCTTCGGCGCCATCATCGCGACCGTTCAGGCGCAGATGATCAGGCTCGACATCCAGCAGATCCGGACCAATGGCAGCACCTATTTCAGCAGCGGCGACATCGCCTACCTGATCTTTCTATTGATCGGCATCCTCGGCTATTTCGTCGTGCCTTCGGTGGCCGGCTATATCGTTCAGGCGGCCGGTGGCGATGCGCTTATTGGCAAGGTTGGGAAGGTCGTCCGCTCGTCCGGCGAAAAAGTCGTGCGGGCTGGCGCCGCCATCCTCGGTGCCGCATGACTATCACTCTAAAATCGATCGATTATGAGCTTTAAAGTATTCGATACCATCGAACGGCAGTTCCAAAAGGTCCGTAGAGCGGCCTTCGCTTCTGTGGTTGTATCCGGATTGATCGCCTGGTGTGCGATCTATTACGGCAGCCGCGAAGCCGGGCAGGCGCGCAAAACGGTCTATGTGCTGCACAATGGCACGGCGTTCCAGGCTATCGCCTCGGGGCGGGATGAGAACCTCGTCGTGGAGCTGCGCGACCATCTTCGGATGTTTCACCGGTATTTCTTCGATCTCGATCCCGACGAAAAGGCGATAAAGGCGAGCGTGGGCCTCAGTTATTATCTCGCGGACAATTCGGCCAAACATCTCTTCGACGACCAGGTGGAGAAGGGATTTATCAATGCCCTCATCAGCGGCAATGTCAGCGAGCGGGTAGTCCTCGACAGTATCTGGCTCGACACCCAAAATGAGCCCTACGCATTCCGCTGCTTCGGGACGCAGACGCTCACGCGGGCAACTAGCGTCACCACGCGGTCGCTTATAACCCGCGGCTATCTCCGCAACACACAGCGCGCGGACAACAATCCCCATGGGTTTATTATCGAAGGGCTCGAAGTGGAAGACAACAAAGAAATAAAAACCATAAATAGACAGCCATGAAAATGAAAACACTCTCGGCCCGCCAGCTCAGGCAAGCGAAGTTCCTGCTGCGGGTACCGATACTCGCCATCCCATTGTTAACCCTGCTCTTTTGGATCTCCGGCGGTGGAAGGAGCCAGGCCCTGCCGGTTGCCCGAGGGTTCGATATGTTCCTGCCCCCTGCGCATGTCCGGCCGATCGTAAGGCTGGATAAGACCGGCTACTACGCGCTGGCGCAGCGCGACTCGGCCGCCGCGCGGCAAAAAGCGCGGATGGAGGCCAGTTATGCCCGCGTGTTGGGGCTCGACAGCGCGCGGTCGCCCGATTCCATCGCCCATGCGGTCCAGGTAAAGCTCGAAGCGGTAAAGCGAACCCTGGCCGGGCACGCGGTCGCCGTCGTTCATTTGCCTGTGCAGCCCACCGCGCGGCCTGCCGCCCCATCCGCCACCCAGTCAGCCGCCGATCCCGATCGGCTTATTCACCGCCCCCTTCCGCCAACCACCAACCTCGACCGGCCTCTTCACCCGCCCCTCCCGCCGGCTCCCAACCTCGACCGGCTCGAAAAAGCAATGTCCGCCTTGCAGCACGATGATGCCGGCAATGCCGAACTCTCCAGCCTTACCGCCGTGGTCGAGAAGCTGGCGGCTCTCCAAACACCGCGTCATGATTCAGTGCAACACCATCCCGACCAGTCGCCGAGACGCTCAACCCTAACCGTCAAAGCCTTGCCCGATCCTGACGACACCCTGGGCGCAAACGGCCCCGTCAGCGCCAACGAAGCCCTTGGCCCCTACGATACGCTTTGCCGGTTCGATTCCTCGGCCATAGAGGCTATTGTACCGGAAGAGCAGGTGCTGGTCAGCGGCGGGGAGCTGAAGCTGGAATTGACGCGCGATATCCTGCTGGCCGGGCAGCGCATCCCATCGGGTACGCCGGTCTATGGCATAGCGAGCCTGAGCGGCGAACGTTTGCGGGTGACCATCGATGCCATCAGCTGGCAGGGTAGGGTATTCCCCGTTCAGTTACAGGTGGACGATGAAGATGGTCTCACCGGCATCTATATCCCCGGGGCGCCGCTTACCGACGCCGCGCGCGAATCGGCTTCCAGCGAGATCGGCGCCGTGGGGCCCACGGTGGTATCCACGGGGCTGGCCGGCCAGGCCGCGAATGCCGGCATGACGCTGGCGCGCTCGCTGATCGGAAAAAAGGTGCGGCCCGTGCGGGTTACGGTGCCCGCCGGTTATCACGTTTTGCTTCACCCGAAAAACGATGGACTATGAATCATATACTTAACGTAGGCCTGCTTTTGCTGGTCACCCTGGTGGTCCGCGCACAGTTTTCTGCCCCCGGCCACACCAAAGAGATCTCGGCAATCCTCCAGGCGAAACCCTGTCATCAGCAACATACCACGATGGGTGGGGTAGGGCTCGACCTCAAAGGCATCTATATCGACAGCGGATTGTTATGGCTGGTGTTTCGTGGTGTCAACCATTCGGCCATCGACTTCCGGCCGGCTACGATGCACATCACCATTCGCGACAAACATGCACTTAAGCGACGCGCCCTGCAGGAGCGGATGTTGACGCCGGTGATCAGATACGAGCCCTCGGTACTAGCCGCCGATTCTACCGTGCTGTTTTGTTATGGCCTCGTCCCCCGTATTCCGGGGCGGAAGCAGGAGTTGGAGATAGAATGGATGGAACGCAATGGCGACAGGCGCTTGCAGCTGCAGGTGTCTGCCGCGGCAATTCTAACCGCGCGGCGGCTAATCCCCGGCGTGCACAAAAATTAAAACATGGATAAAAAAATAAAGGAGATGCATCTCCACGCAATAAAGAAGCAATTTGAGGCAGCCGGTTTTTCCACCGAATCGATAAAAAGATTTCTCGACGAATTTGCGCCGGATTCCGGAAGGCGGGCTTCCTGGTCCTTCGAGATGAGCATTCATGAGACAAAGGTAAAGGGCAAGGTCTATGCAGAGCCGAATATGCCGGGCGGGATATATGCGCTCGACTTTTACCAGCTCACGATGGCAAAGCGCCGTGCGCGCGAAAAGCAGGCCCCTATCCCCGCAGCAACGAACAAATTTGTATGTACGCCGTGGAGCTGGGTAAGGTTGGATGAGGCGGTGAATCTCATGCAGGGCCGTTACGTGTACCGCAAACCCGATATGGACCCCACCGGCGAAGGGTATTGGCTGTATCTCACCGCCGGGGAGCCCCTCGAAGGCTTTCATCGTTTAGGCTTTATTCGTACGCGCTTCGACGTGAGCAATTATCTCGCCGAGACCGGTCTCGGTGGCTGGCTCGGGCTCAACGGGTGGGTCCGGCTCGTGGCTCAACTCGAAAGCGGCTCCCGCTGCGATCTCGTCATCGGCACCGGTGCCGGCATGCGCGCCCTGAAAGTCGAAGCCGATCCCCGCAATCACCGCCTCGCGCTCTTCGATCTCGCCGGCCACATCCTCGACCCGGAAAAATTGATGACACGCAAGCACCCTCACCCCAACCCCCACAACCATGCCCCTCACCCCGACCCCGCCGTCACCCCCCAGCCCTAGCCC
>DASYZH010000373.1:0-6546 GCA_035946435.1 Puia sp.
GGCTCGAAGCATAATGAAAGTCAAAATCATAGTCATCTTCCAACACCGCAAAGGAATACTTCCGCGCCAGCTCGAGCAGCTGCGCCCGCCGGGCGGCACACAGCGTCACCGTCGTAGGTTGATGATGATGCGGGATCACGAAAACAAGCCTCACCTTTTTCTTCTTACAGATCTTCTCGATAACATCGACATCCATACCATCCGCGTCTACCGGCACAAAGTTCACGTTAGCGCCGGTATATTTGAACATCTCGGTGCCGCCGGTGTAACCCGGCTCGGCCACGATGACCTCGTCGCCTTTCTTCAGCAGCAGCTGGCTCACCAGGTAGATGGCCAGTTGCGACCCCTTCGTGATCAAAACGTTGGCAGGCGTGATATTCATGCCGCGGGTCGTGTTCAGAAAACGCGCCAGCTCATTGCGCAAATTCTCCGATCCCTGCGGCGGACCATACGAAAGGAATTTAGAAGTAAAGTGATAGTTGGAAAACCTTCGGTACTCCCGGATCAGCAGATCCACGGGCGCGAGCCGCGTATCCGGGAAACCATCGTTGATGACTATACGCTCCCGTCGTGGAGCAAAAGGGCGGTCGAAAGCATATTGATGCGTATCCACCGCATAGGCCGTCGTATCCGGGTAGGCCCCGGTGGCTCTCACGGGCGCAACGGCGCGAGCCTTCGCAACCGGCAATGTCGAAGCAACGAACAGGCCCTTACGCGGCAAAGCCTCGGCCCAGCCCATCGCCTGCAGTTCGTCGAAGGCGGCGATCACGGTCTTGCGGTGGATATCGAAGAACTCCGCGAGTTTTCTGCTGCTCGGCAATGCCGTCCCCGGCTTCAGGTGACCTTGTTGGATGACGTTGGCGATCCCGTTGCTCAATTGCAGATACACCGGTTCAGCCAAACGCTTATCGATACGGACCATATTTTGAATGATGATCATCGTGGACTATCGTGTTTTAAAATTCTGGACTATAAATATAGGTACAGTCTCAAGTAATTTTGGGGTCGCTTACCGATTATTCACCGACTCAAAGCACAGGATATGAACCAATCAATCCAGCGCCCGTCGCGCATCCTCATAATTTTCGCCTTTTTGGCTGTCTATATCATCTGGGGAACAACTTACCTCGCCATCCGTTATGGGTTGCTGGGCATGAAGCCCTTTGTTCTGACCACGCTGCGCTATGGTCTCGCCGCGATCATCATGTTCAGCTGGTGTGGCGTGAGAAAGCTCAAGCTGCCCAACAAACAGAACGCAAAAGTCCTGATCATCAGTGGACTATTGATGTTGGTCGGCGGCACGGGTCTCGTCGTCACGGGCGAACAGTATATCAATTCCGGCGCCACCGCGACGATCATCGCCACCGAGCCGCTGCTATTCCTCCTCCTGGACAAAAAGAATTACAGATCCTACAGCCCCGCCATCTTCATCGGCATGGTATTGGGCTTCACGGGCATCTATATTTTTTCACACTTCGCCTCACAAAGCACCGATGCGCTGAGCATCGGCACTGCCAACATTGTCAAGGGAACCATTCTCGTCCTCGTCAGCGCGCTCTTCTGGGTTCTCGGAACCCTCTATCTTTCCCGCGCGAAGGACAACGACGCCGCTCCGCTCGCCAACGCAGCCTGGCAACATACCGCCGGCGCCGTGGGCTGTTTGATCATCGGTCTCGCAAGAGGCGACTGGGCCAGCTTCCATCCTTCACAGGTCCCTTCCGCCGCCTGGGCCGGTCTCGCATGGCTGCTCGTCATGGGCACGCTCGTCGCCTTCCTCGCGTTTATGTTCCTGGTTCGCGTGCAGCCTCCCGCCATCGTCAGCACGCATACGTACGTAAATCCCATCGTCGCCGTCATCGCGGGCTGGCTGTTTGCCGGTGAGACCATCGGTGGACCCCAACTGATCGCCCTCGGCATGGTCCTCCTCGGCGTGCTGCTTGTCCAAACGCCCAAGATGAAGCGGCTGAATCTGTTTACAAGAACCCGCACCCGCCGTTCCGCACCCCGCTGCGAGCCAGGCACCTAGGGCAGACCCCGACCCAGCGACCACACCCCGAGCCGCTCGCCCCCACAGTGCAAGCCCGCGCCTCGAGGCCGCCCGCTACCTCTCCCGCGTGAATACCAGCGAATCCCCGAGTCTCCACGTGACCGCGTCGGCGCTGGTCTCATAGCTCATCCTGAACTGCGAGTCCGAAAGCCGCTCGTAGACAAAATGTTCGAAATAGGTCCCCACCCCCAGCGCATAGCTTGGCGTCGTCAGCACCATCCGCCCGCCGGCCCATCCCCTTGTGGCAAAGCTGCGGTGCCCGTGAAAGTTATCGAAGACGATGGCCACAAATCCGCCGGTAGTCGCGTCGACGCCCCACCAGGCCGTGGCTTTATAGGAATTCGGCGGCACATCCGCATGGTCGCTCACCAGCCAGGCGCTGTCCAGCGAAAGGTGAAAGGTCAGGGTCGCCTCGATATGCCGGCCATTCGCAAACGCGCCGGCCCCCTTCCATTCCCCGACGAAATACCGCACCAGCGCCGTGTCAAGTTTCGGCGGGGCACCCGAAGTCTGGGCATGCAGGACTCCGCCCGTGAGTATGCGCGTTCCAAGCGCAAGCAAAACCAAAAGTCGAATAAGCATAAAATAGATGCCGGACGAAGCCGGCTTATTGGTGTAATCCAAATTAAGCTCTTCGCACCCCCCCGCCGCCCCTTTTCAACGACCCGGCGGTTTCTTTCAACGGTCCCGCGACGCGGCCGGGAATCGGTGCACAACCGCCGCTAAGGCCCCAACGATCAAGGCACAAAACCCCAGAAGCGACCTAGTCGATAGCCCGCGTTGGGCAACATGGCAGTCGGCCAGCAAAGCAGCAGCAAAAAGCATGGCAGCCGGCCAGCAGAGCAGCAGCAAAAAGCATGGTAGCGGGCCCCGCGGAACAGCAGCAAAAAGCATGGCAGCCGGCCCCCGCGGAACAGCAGCGGCCCCGGCCTGGCGGCATTACTTGGTCTGTTCGGCCTTTTCTTGTAGTTTCGCCCGCAAACTCCCTCTATGGTCGTCAATCTTAGCGAGCAGTACTCCCTTCTGTCCGATTGGATCGGTGAGATCCGCGACGAAGAGATCCAAAAGGATCGCCTGCGATTCCGCCGCAACCTGGAACGCATCGGTGAGGTCGCAGCCTACGAGATCAGCAAGACCCTAAGGAATACCCCAAAGGACGTCCAAACCCCTTTCGGCGTCGCCAACATAAAAGTTCTCCAGGACCAGCCGGTCCTCTGCACCATCCTCCGCGCCGGCCTGCCCCTCCACCAGGGACTGCTCAATTTTTTTGACCAGGCCGACAACGGCTTCATCTCCGCGTACCGAAAGCACAACCGCGACGGCAGCTTCGAGATCAGCCTGGAATATGTATCCTGCCCCGACCTCGAAGGCCGCGTCGTGATCATCTCCGACCCCATGCTCGCCACCGGCGCCTCGCTCGTCAAGACGATCCAGTATCTCAGGGAAGAAGGCCGCCCTGCCGAGATCCATGTGGTCGTCGCCATCGCCTGCACCGTAGGCATCGAATTCGTCCTCCGCGGCGAACCTCAGTGCAAGATCTGGTGCGGCGCCATCGACGACGAGCTCACGGCCAAAGGCTATATCGTGCCCGGCCTCGGCGACGCCGGCGATCTCGCCTTCGGCTCCAAAGCGCAGATGTAAGCGCAACCGCAAGCCTCACCGCCGCCGGCTCCGCAACCGCAAGGCTCACCGCCGCCGGCACAACCCGCGCCCGCAAGCCCCCAGCTCCACAAACGCGAGCGCGCACCACCCCCAACTTTAACTTCTTAATCTCCCCTTTTTTGCCTATTTTTTCGGCCTGATATCCTGCGCGAACCAACCGTTTAGGGAATTTACCCGTCTATACCTAAGTACAAAACTGTTTATGAAGCAGAAAGCCTCAAAAAACATCCACCCGAACCTGCGCATTCACCGGACCTTATTCCTCAGTTTGGCCCTGCTTCCCTGTTTTTTCCTCCCTGCAAAGAACGCCAAAGCCCAAGATCCCGGATTCTCCCAGTTCTTCGCCTCGCCGCTGACCCTCAACCCCGCCCTCACCGGCAAATTCAATGGCGTCCTCCGCGTCGCCGGCAACTACCGCAACCAATGGCCCGCCATAAGCAACGCGTTCATCACGTCTACGGCCTCCGTCGACTTCCCCATACTCACGAACAGGCTGCCCGTCAATGACACCTGGGGCGTCGGCTTCCTGGGCATGACGGACAAGACGGCCAATGGCATCCTGAATGACAACTATTTCGGCGTCTCCACGGCCTACCATCTCGCGCTGGATGAAGACGGTTATCATTCCATCGGCGTCGGCTTCCAGGGCACCTATGGCTCTCAGAGTCTCGACGGGACGCGGCTCACGTTCGAGGACGGCCTCCAGCTCGACGGCACGTTCCTCCGTTCGCCCACGGAGGCGATCAACTCCGAATTCGTCAGCGTACACTATTTCGACGCCGGCATCGGCGCGCTCTACAACGCCAGCACAAATGGGAACAATAACTACTATTTCGGCGTCTCCGCGTATCATCTCAACCATCCCAAGGTCTCCTTCCTGGGTGTCGATACGATCAATATCCCGACCCGCATCACGCTGCATGGCGGCGGCTTCTTTCCTGTCGCCGGCTCGCCCAGCACGATCTATGTGAGCGGACTGGTCAACAACCAGGCCGGCTCGCGCGAATATGTGCTGGGTGGTGCATGGGAGGTCGCGGCCAGCCAGGACGAGAACTATCCGGTGAATTTCTATGCCGGTCTCTGGGGCCGCTTCACAAACAATACGACGGACGCCCTCATCCCCTATGTCGGGCTCGATTACAGCGATTTCAGCCTGGGCATCACGTATGACGTCAATGTCTCCTCGCTCCAAACCGCCTCCCAAAGCCGCGGCGGCATCGAGATCTCGCTGATCTATATCAAGAAGCGCAGCAACGGCCAGCACGGCATCCCCTGCCCGCGGTTCTAAAATGTAGGATGGGCCCAGCACAAGGCACTCCGATCGGGCATCCTTGCGACGCTACATTCAAGAGTCGCACGTCTATCGGGCCACCTTCGGTCCGCTCACAAAAGGATTCCCTTTAACAAAAAAGCGATAAGGCAGGCGAGCATCGTCCCCCGCATAGTCCACACCGATACGCGGCGTCACGACGATCTGTGACCGCGGCACGCGCGTCCCATCATCGCCGATCCAGATCTCGCCGCCGGCGAGCGAAGTCCCCGTATGCGTCGTCAGCAGGCCGAGCGCGCGGGAAAGATTGCCCGGCCCGCGGGTAAGCGTATGATCGAGCCGGGGCTTGCCCGTGCGTTCCAGCATCACCGGTATACCCTCCAGCGGCTCCAGGGCCCGAACGAGCACGGCATGCGGCACCCCCAGCCGATTCGTCACCACATTGAAAAGATGATGGATGCCATAAATGAGGTAGACATAGGCCCGCCCGCCGGCGCCATACATCACCTCCGTCCGTTTCGTCCGCCGGCCGTTCCAGGCATGCGACGCGCGATCGACGACCCCGTTATAGGCCTCGACCTCGACGATGCGCCCCGAGGTCCGCTGCCCGCCGAATTCGGTCACGAGCACCTTACCCAGCAGCTCACGCGCGACAGTAACCACATTTGCCCGGTCATAAAAGGGATCCGGCAGGGGCCGCAAAGCCACCACCTTTTGTCGGTTCGTCATAAATACGTACGTTTGAGCTGTTCATGCTCAAAGAAATCATCATAGCGTTCCAAAGTTACGTCAAAGCGCACCATTTCATCACGAAACATAAGCTCTGGAAGTGGATCCTGATCCCGGGGATATTGTATACGATATTATTCTGTGTAGGGATGTATTTCTTCTGGACCTCCGCCGCGATAGCCGTCGGCGACCTCAGTCATTTTCTGCATGTCGACAGGTTTCTGCAACATCGTCAAAGCGCCACCCTCAGCTTCTTTTTCGTCATGGGGGGCATGATGGTGCATCTTACACTGGTGTTCTTCTACTTCAGTCTCTTTAAATATTTGTTCCTGATCATCGGCTCGCCGCTGTTTGCCTATCTCAGTCAGCTCACCGAAGCGTTGATCAACGGCGCCGCCGATGATTTCGATTTCGACCGGGCCCTTATGATGAGGGATATGCGCCGGGGCATCCGCGTCGCGTTGCGCAACGTCACGTGGCAAACGGTCTATACGATCTGTATCCTCATCCTGTCGTTCATTCCGCTCATCGGCTGGATCACGCCCGTGATCTCCACCTTCGTCGAATGTTACTATTACGGCTTCAGCATGCTCGACTATAGTTGTCAGCGCCACAAACTCTCCCAGCCCGCCGCGCTGGCGTACATCAGTCAGCACAAGGGCCTCGCCATCGGCAACGGCATCATCTTTTACGGGATGCATTTCGTGCCCTTCCTCGGCTGGGTCCTCGCGCCCGCCTATGCCGTCATCGCCGCAACCATCAGTCTCTACCACCAGAACCTCGAATAAGCTCGAATAACCATGGCCGCCAACCCACCCACCCAGCCCCCCCCCCCCCG
>DASYZH010000374.1:0-11902 GCA_035946435.1 Puia sp.
TGACACTTACCACGCAACTGCCCGACTCGCTTGTCGTGTATGCCGATAAGGATATGATGCAGGTGGTGATCCGCAACCTCGTGAGCAATGCCATTAAATTCTGCCGCCCCGGAGACCAGGTGTTGGTCAGCGCGACGCGAAAAGTGGGGGAAATAGAGATCTGTGTCGCCGATACTGGTGTTGGGATGACGCCGGAAGCGTTGGACCGGATAAGGAGAAAGGAGAGTTTTACCAATTTCGGTACCTCGAAAGAGAAAGGTACCGGTCTTGGGATCCTGCTATGTCACGAGTTCGCCGAGGCGAACAGAGGGCGATTTTATGTAGAGAGCCAGTGGGGTACAGGTAGCCGTTGTTATTTCACGATCCCGGCTGCACCCAGCTCTTCTTCGATGAGCGTATGAAAAACCTGCTCGTTCTCCCATATCCAGGTGGGGAGCTGTTGCTTGATGATCTTCCAGACGCCGTCCTCCCGCTGCATCCTCAATACGATCCGATTGCCGCGGTCATCACTCACATCAACAGTAAACAGTCCTTCCTGTAGCCCATTGGACTTGCGGAAGTTAAATTCTCTCAGTCGTCCGTCCGCTTTCACCAGTTTGGTGAATTGGATATTTCGGATAAATTGTATTTGCATAAGGTTCCCTTTGAAGTAATAGTTATCAATTCTTGTGCTGGGGTCGCTTAAGGCTTCTTAAAGGATTGTGAATTTTTTTACGCAGGGATTCAGCAGATGTCTACAAAAATAATAAAAAATGCTGGCCCTTCCGGATCAATTTACAACTATTTGTCCCCATTTTTGCTGAGGCCAATGGGTAAATAGAATGGAAAGATCGATAATAATTATTGGGGCGGGAGCCGCAGGTCTGCAGGCAGGCCGGCGTCTCTCCAAGGCAGGATATACGGTAATCGTATTAGAAGCAAGCGCCGTGCCGGGGGGGCGGATACACACGCTTCCGATGGGGACCCCGGCGGGTTTCAGCCTACCCGTAGAGGGTGGCGCTGAGTTCGTTCATGGTGATCTGCCGCTTAGCCTGGAACTTGCCAAAGAGGCCGGTGTCGTTTTGCAGCCCGTCCATGCGCATATGGTCCAGGTAAAGGGGGAGACACAGCAGGGCTTCCACAACGGCTGGGATGAACTGTTCAAGCGCATGGAAATGCTCCCTGCGGACATGCCCTTCGCGGATTTTTTAGCTACCTACTTTCCAGGGGATCATTATTCTGGCTTGCGGGATTCTGTGAGCCGGATGGCGGAGGGGTATGATCTGGCCGATCTGCGTTCGGCCAGCACCAAGAGCCTATATCGCGAATGGGCGGCGGAGGAAGAGGGTGGGGAAGAGTACCGCCCGGAGGGCGGTTACCAGGGGATGATCGATCATCTGGCGCGGGTTTGTGCCGCCCAGGGGTGTGTGCAATGCTACCAGAGCGTAGTTACCGCGGTCCGGTGGGAGCGGGGCAGGGTGGCCGTGGAGACGAAAACCGGACAGGTGTATACTGCGGCGCTGCTGTTGAGCACGGTCTCGCTGGGGGTGTTGAAAACGGATGCGATACGATTTTCGCCAGACCTGCCGGAGACGCATCGGACGGCGATCAAAAAGCTTGGTTTTGGTTCGGTGATCAAGGTGTTATTGGAATTCGACCAGGCTTTTTGGAATGACCGCAAGGACCCGGGGCAAACGCTTTTTATCCTTAGCGACGCAGCTTTGCCCACCTGGTGGACGCAATCTGCAGACGACTGTGCACTGATCACCGGCTGGGTTTCCGGTGCCAGGATGCGGGCCCTGCGGGCGCTGGATGCGGCCGCGCGGATCACGGCGGCTTTGCAGTCGTTGGGGGCGATCTTCGGGCTGGATGATTCCCTGTTACGCCAACGGCTGAAGGCTTCGCTGTTTCTGGATTGGGAGGCGGCACCGGCCATTCATGGGGGCTATAGTTTCGATACGGTAGGGTCCGCCGATGCGCGTATCTTCTTGTCGCAGCCGGTGGAGGGGACGCTGTTCTTTGGCGGCGAAGGTTTGTATGAAGGCGATGTTCCCGGAACAGTGGAAGCGGCACTGTGCAGCGGCGTAACGGTGGCAGACAAAATATTAGCGCAGCGCTGACAGCGATATTGCAGTGCCGATCGTCTATTGCAGATCTGACCGCGCTATCATTACACGTGTTGATCCCGTATTATGCATATTGTTCCCGCATCGTGCGAATTTCATCCATTGACCCTTTGAGGGCCTCTTGTTGACGAATTAACAATTCCCGGATATAGGCAGGCAGCTCGTTGTTGAGGGCCTGCCGGTAAGCGCGTTGCGTGGCTTCTTCCCCGTTCTCGCAGTTCAACAGGGTAGCCTGCCGGTCGTGCCCGGAAAACACTGCCTTGATATCGTTCCATGCCCGGTAGATCTTTCCCGAAGTCGTGGTCCCCTGCTCCGTCTCGGCGCCGAGTGTCTGAACCTCGGTTGCGAGTGTGATCTTCATCCGGTGGCTCTCGGCGACCATCGACGCGTACAGGATCTTGAGATCGGTATCCTCGGGCTGGGAATTCCGGATGGCCTGCTCATAGCCTGTGATGCGATCGTTGTTGATCTGGATCAGGTCGTTGAGGACTTCGATGGTTTCCTTTGTATTTTGCATACACCTGTTTCTTTCCTATATCGCAAAACCGTGCCATGTTCCCGAAAGATGTTGCTAAATAATGTGAATGGGAAAATAATGCCTCAGAGCTCGTCCTCAGTCCTCAGAGCTCGGTGAAGTCGATGAGCGAGGCGCCGGCAGCCGATGGACCGCCACCGGCTACGCCTCCACCAGCAACGCCACCAAAAGCGACGCCTGACTCGCCCGATTCATAACGGCGGAGGCGGTTGCGCAGAGCGCGATTCTCATCGAGCAGCCGTTCGACGCGCCCGAGCATATGCGAAAGCGCTTCGATCCCTTCCGGATTGATGGCCAGCTCATAGTGCCAGCGGGCGAATTTTTCCAGCGCGGGAAGTTCGTCGCCCGCCAGGAAGGCCACGCCATCCCGGATCGTCATACCGATGAGACCCGAATCGTGGAGGCTGTGGATGAATGACAGCTCGACGTGATGGAACGTGCAGAATTCGCGTGCGGAGATGAGCTCTTGGGATGACATGTAATGCGTTTTATTTTTTGAGGGCTTGCAGTTGCCTGAATAATTCCTTTTCTTTTTCGGTGAGATTGGTAGGGAGCTTGACCTCCAGCGTGACATAGAGATCGCCGGCTTGTCCTTCCTGCTTGTATAGGGGGAATCCCTTGCCTTTCAGCCGGACGACGTTGCCGTTGGGGGTATCGGGTTTGATCTTTAGCTTGACCTTGCCCGTGAGGGTGTCGACGGTGAGATCGCCGCCGAGAATGGCGGTGTAGAGGTCGAGGTGCACTTTCATATGCAGGTCGTTGCCTTCACGGGTCCAGCGGGCATCATCGGCGATAGAAAAAGTGATATAAAGATCCCCGTCCGGCCCACCGTTGACACCCGGTGCGCCATGCCCTTTGAGCTTGATGACCTGCCCGTTCTCGACGCCCGCCGGGATCGTAATGCGGATATTCTTGCCGTTGATGGTGAGTACCCGCTGGTGCGTAGTAGCCGCGTCGGCGAGGGTGATCTCCAGTTCGGCCTGGTAGTCCTGGCCGCGGAATTTAGCCTGGCCGCCTTGCCCCCCCTGGCTCCGCCCGGCGCGGCCGAAGAGGGACTCGAAGAAATCGGAGAAGCCGCTGTCGTCGCTGGAGTGCCACTCGCCACCTTCCTCGCCGAATCCTGCTCCACCGTCGAAACCCTGACCGCCCCCGAAACCTTGTGCGCCCCCGAAACCTTGTGCGCCGCCGAAAGCCTGGCCGCCCCTGGATCCCTGGCCACGCCGTCCGCCTCGGGCGCCGGCTTCCTGCTGGGCTTTTTCGAAGGCCTCGGCATGCTGCCAGTCTTTCCCGTACTGGTCATATTTCTTTCGTTTATCCGGGTCGCTGAGCACTTCGTTGGCTTCGTTGATCTGCTGAAATTTCTTGTTCGCTTCCTTGTCATTCGGATTAAGGTCGGGGTGGTGTTTGCGGGCCAGCTTCCGATAAGCGGCCTTGATCTCATCGGCAGTGGCGTTCTTGTTTATACCCAATACTTTATAATAGTCTATGAAATCCATTTATTTGTTCCTTTTTACAAAGTTACGGTTTGATGGCATAATATTTTTATGCTTACCATAAACGAAGTTTTATGAAGCGGACCAGCTATTTTATCGTTGTCCTGGCGCTACTCGTGCTGGGGGCTATCGGGTTCGCCAAGTGCGGTTCGGACCACCGTAGCTCTTCTGTTGCCAATTCCGCCACGGATACTTCCACCATGGGCCCGGCGCCCGATAATAACAGCGCCAACAATCCTTCCCTGGCCGATACGAATTATGAAAAGAACAGGACGCGGCCGATTACGGATACGATGAAAAAGGATACGCCTAAAGGACGCTGACGTGATGACGCCGGGGGGCGGCTGCGGCGGCGACGAACGCGGGGACGACGGACACGACGACGGGTGAGGCGGTGATGACGCCGGGGCCCGCTAGATCTCCTTGCTGATCGTGAAGTAGAAGCGGCTGCCCGCGCCGGGTTCGGACTCGGCCCAGATGGTGCCGCCGTGCAGCTCCACGATCTTTTTGCAATGCGCCAACCCGATCCCGGAACCTTCATACTGGCTCCGGGTGTGCAGTCGTTGAAAGATGATGAAGATGCGGTCGAGGTTTTGTTTTTCGATGCCGATACCGTTGTCCCTTACCATGAATTTCCAGTAGTTGTGCTCGGCCTGCGAGGTGATGGTGATCTCCGGAGTCCGCTGGACGTGGCGAAACTTGATGGCGTTGGCGACCAGGTTCTGGAACAGCAGCTTTAACTCCGTGGGGTACGCGTAGAGGACGGGCATGTCGGCGAAATGGATCTTCGCGTGGCTTTCGCGGATGATCTTGCCGAGGTCCATGACGACCTCTTCGAGGAGCTCGTCGCAGTCGACGGGCATCGCGGCTTTCTCGCGACCAATACGGGAATAATCGAGAAGGTCTTTGATGAGGACCTTCATTCTATCGGAGGCCTGGGAGAGATAGTTCAGGTAGATCTCGCCGTTGCCGCTGAGCTTTTCGCGATATTCCTTTTGGATCAATTCGACAAAACCCGAGATCGTACGCAGCGGTTCCTGCAGATCGTGGGAGGCGACATAGGCAAATTGCTCCAGTTCTTTATTCTTGCTTTCCATCTCGCTGGTCCGTTGCCGGACTTTTTTTTCGAGCGAGTTGTTGACCTCACGGTTCTCTTTCTCGAGGCGTTCCAGTTTCGCTGCCATGGAGTTGAAATTATTGGCCAGGATGCCGATCTCGTCGGCTGAATAGGTCCTTGCCTTCCGGCTGAAATTGCCGCTGCCGACAGCCTGGGCGGAGAGAAGGATCTCTTTGAGCCCTTTTTGGATGCCACGGCTTACGGTGATGGCGAGGATGAGACCCGTACATTCGACGGTAAAGGCGACGATGAAGAGCAGCCGGAGTATGACGCCCTCCAGCCAGCGCGAGCCGTCGCCGAGCGAAAATGAAAATTCGTCTTCTAGGGGAGTGAGCCGATCGTTCAACGGATCGATCTCTTCGAGCAGGGCATTTACGCGGTCCTGCGAAGCGGGGATCGTCGTGATCTCTTTGTGCAGCTGTTCACCGATGTCTTTTAAGCTCGTAAGGACTTCGTCGGCCCTGGTCCAGGCGACGATGGCGCGGTGAATATAGGCGTTGCTGTGAAAACGGCGGAACAGCGAGATCATGCCGTCTACGTCCTTTTGGTTGTTGCGGCCTTCGATGAATCCCTCGCGGGCGATGTTGAAATCGGGATCGGGTTTGCTCAATTCGATCCGCGCCCTGTGATCGCCCATGTTGACCTTCATGAAACCTTCGAATTTGATGTAGTCGGCTTCGTCATGTGTGCGGGCATATTTCAGCAGCTGGTACATGCCGTCCTTTTCCGCTTTTGACCAAAGACCTTCACCACCGACATAAGCGCGGACGGAAGAAAGGGTGTGGATTGAAAAAAACAATACGAAGAGCTCTATGGCGATGAGCAACGCCATGATCCCGACCGTGAAATAGAGCTTTTTAGCAATAGACGTGTCCCTGAACCACCGAAAAATGGAACTTTTCATAAACAGGATATTATGCGACAGGCCGGGTGGTACAAAGTAAGTCAATTAAGGCAATAAAACAAAGCGCGGGCCCCCGGGGCCCGCGCTTTGTACTTTTCGTTCCAATGCGCTGGGTTCTTTCCTAGCTAATGCGCCGTTGTCTGTAGACCGTTAGGAAATAAATACTGCCCACGATACATGCATAGCTGGCTAGTATGAGCAAATGCGAAAGGTCGTATTCACTGGAACGGAACAAATGGTATCCTGTGAGCCCGTTCGCTATGACGGCGATAAGTAAAAGAGCGGCTATTAAGTATTTCATAAACTAATGTTTTTTTTAATAACTGATTTTATAATATAGACGGTGAGCGGGTTTCCGCGTTTACTAATGAAATGCTAATACATTTTTTCCTTCTTTAGCATACCTTTAACGGTATGAAGCAGAAGATACTCATCACCCGACCGCTTTTCCCCGATGTCGTCGACAGGCTTCGGGAATATTTTGGTGTTACCGTCAACGAAGGGCCTCGTTATGATTCCGCGGAGCTGCATGAAGCGTTGCGCGGGATGAGCGGTGCGATCGTAGCGGGTGGCGAAAAGATCGATGCGCAGGTGGTGCAGGGACTGCCGGAGCTCAAGGCGATTTGTGTCTCCGCTGCGGGCTACAACAATGTCGATGTGGCGGCATTGACCAGGGCCGGGATCATCGGCACCAATTCACCCGGGCCTGCCGACGAGACGGTTGCCGATTTCACCTGGGGATTGATGATAGCTACCGCCCGGCGGATCGTGGAGGCGGCGCATTGGGTCGAGCAGGGACAATGGAAGGCGCAGGCGGGGAGCCGGTACTTTGGCGCCAACTTGTGCGATAAGACACTCGGTATTGTCGGGATGGGAGGCATCGGTCAGGCTGTTGCCCGGCGGGCCATAGGATTTCGCATGACGGTGTTGTATCACAACCGCAGGCGACTGGATGCCACGCTCGAAGCGGAATGCCGGGCGACGTATTGTTCGAAAGCGGAGCTGTTGCAGCAGGCCGATTTTGTGCTGCTGGGGATGCCGATGACGCCGGAGAACTATCATTCGATCGGTACGGCGGAGCTGCAGTTGATGCGGTCTTCCGCGATGTTGTTCAATATTGCGCGGGGCGGGCTTATCGACGAGGAGGCGCTGGCGCTGGCCTTGCGGGAGAAACGGCTTGCGGGTGCGGGGCTCGATGTCTTCGAGGCGGAGCCGATGATCCACCCGGGTTTGATGGGGTTGCCGAATGTGGTGTTGACCCCGCATATTGCCGGGGGGACGGCCGAGGCGCAGCATGGGCTGGCCGCGCTGGCGGCGGATAACCTTATCGCCGCATTGGGGCTTGGGCCGCAGGCAGGACACCCCCCGAGTGTCTTTAATCCGGAGGTGATGACGCGATGAGCCCGGCGATTCGGGGCGGACGCCGTGATCCTGGTCGGTCGCCGATGGATGATTTGTCTAATTCAACGTCCTTTTTGTCCGATTCAACGATTTTTAGAAGAGCTATAGTGATCGGGTGTTATTTTTCCTGCCAAAACGAAGTCTCATGCGACCAACTTTCTGGAAGACGATCCGCGTTATGCTGTTCATTGTTTTGATCGTTTTTGTCGGTATTCAATTTGTCCGGCCGCCGCTCGACAATCCCCCTGTGACAGGCGACCTGGAGGCGCCGCCGGAAGTGAAGCGGGTGCTGGAAAGGGCGTGCTATGACTGTCATTCGAACCAGACCCGTCTCGCCTGGTTCGACCAGCCGGCGCCGGCGTACTGGCTTGTCACTAAAGACGTGCGGGAAGCCCGGGCGGTGCTGAACTTCTCCAACTGGGGCAGCCTGACCAAGGGGCAGCAGGCCGCCAGCCTGTTTGAATCGATCATGCAGATCGAGCAGCAGGCGATGCCGCTGAGTCAATATACCTTTCTGCATCATGGGGGCATCATTACGGCCGAAGAGTTGGACGTGTTGAAAAAATATGCGCTGACGCTGGCCTACAACCCAAAATTCGATTCGACGCGTGACCGGGCCGCGGCGCAGCAATACGGAACGTGGATCAATGCGGGCGGTGCGGCGCCTGACCGGGCGCTTGCCGCCCATGTAAAAGATGAATATAATGGTATCGGCTACCAGTCACTGGCGGGCTGGATCGACTGGCAGCCGGTGAGCACCACGGAGCGTTATGACAATGGCACCTTACGGATGATCGTGGCGAATGATCTTGCTGTGAGGGCTATCCGCGAAGGACAAACCCATCCCTATCCCGATGGCGCTATCTTTGCCAAAGCGGCCTATGCCCAGGATCCCGATTCTACCGGCGAGATCCGTGCGGGGGCGTTTATACAGGTGGAGTTTATGATCCGCGACAGCAAGAAATATGCCGGTACTTTTGGCTGGGGCTGGGCCCGCTGGGTGAAAGGACTGGCGATGAAACCTTTTGGGCAGGACGCCAGCTTTGTCACGAGTTGTATGAACTGTCACCGGCCGCTCGCGTCGACCGACCATACCTTTACTTTTCCTTTGAGCGACACGGTACGGTTGCGTGATCCATTGGATGGGACGCCTGACGGACCCGGCGGCTGGCCCTTGCGCAGCAGATTTATCACCAGTTTTGTGGACACGAATACACACACGATGTCTACGCTGTATGGGAACGAAATGGCGGTGAACTGCGCCCGGAGCGGGATACCTTATAAGCCCGGTTCTACGCTTACGCTGGTAAATTGGACGCAACGGGAGGACCCGCATTGGTTTGGCGGCCGGATACCGCAGCGGATCGCATCCGAAGAAATGGTATTGTACACCGGTGGAGGGGAAGTGAACTATCGCTACTACGCAGGGCCGGGGATGACGAGAAAGGTAGTGCCTGCAGCCTCTTCTACGGATCGGGTGCAGTATATTACAGCCAAAAAAGCGTCGGTGGTGCCCATCGGAGCCATCGACGGCCAATAGTACAATGATCTTCGATTTTCGATTGCAGGTGTTTCATACGGTAGCCCGGCGGCTCAACTTCACCAAGGCGGCCAAGGAATTGTTCATCACACAACCCGCGGTGACCCGGCATATCCATGAGCTGGAGCAGCATTTTAAAGTCAAGCTTTTCGAGCGCAACGGGACACGTATCCGCCTGGCGCCGGCGGGAAAACGACTGCTGCAGCATACCGAAGCATTGTTCGCCCTTTACCGGAACATGGAATTCGACATGAGCACGCTGACACACGCGCAAAGCGGCCGGCTGATCCTGGGCGGCAGCATGACGACCGCGCCGTACATCATTCCGCCGATCCTCGCCGATTTCCACGAACGCTATCCCGATGTCCAGGTGAGCCTCATCACGGGCAATACACAACAGATCGAGGAGGCGCTGGAACGGGAGGAAATTGACCTGGGTATCGTCGAAGGGCATTCGCGGAATCCTTCGATCAAATACACCGAGTTCATGAAGGACGAGATCGTGCTGGTGAGCAACCCGGCGCATCCGATGGCCCGGCGTACGTCGATCCGGCCGGAGGAGCTGTTGCGTATCCCGCTGCTATTGCGCGAGCCCGGTTCCGGCACGCTCGAGGTGATGGCGCATGCGTTGAAAGCCGTGGGGATAAAGCTTTCGCAGTTGAACAAGGAGATGCAGCTCAATAGTACGGAGATCATCAAATCTTATTTGCTGCATGCGCCATGCATGACCTTTCTTTCTGTCGCCGCGGTGGTGAAAGAGCTGCAGAACAATGAATGCACGATCATCGATGTGAAAGGGTTGAATATCGAGCGAAGCTTTTATTTTGCGCGGCTACAGGGTGAGGCGCAGGCGTTGCCGGAGCTGTTTATGCGGTTTGCGATGCATCACTTTCAGAAGCCGGCGGGGTGAGCCGGCCGCCTTCTCTGATAACTTAAAGTTATTGAGCATTACGAATAGCAATTTCCCCGCGGGGCATTTGCGACGGAACTTTGTGTCCAGAAAAACGAATAACTATGGACACGATCAAAGTTCTCGATAAGCACAATTCGATCCGGCAGGTACTGTTTGGGGTTGCGGTGATCCTTTGTCTGACGCCGCTGGTGACACCGCCGATGGCGCTTTTGCTGGGGTTGGGAATAGCCCTTTTGGTGGGGCATCCCTTTTTGCATTTGAATCATAAGGCTACGCATATCCTGCTGCAGGTCTCGGTGGTCGGGCTCGGATTCGGCATGAATGCCGCTTCTGCCCTGCGGGCGGGTAAAGATGGTTTCCTTTTTACCGTAGTAAGCATTGTCGGAACACTCACCGCGGGGTTATTGCTGGGTCGCTGGATGAGGGTGGATAAAAAGACCTCTTTGTTGATCTCCGGTGGAACTGCGATCTGCGGGGGTAGCGCTATTGCGGCTTTGTCGCCGGTGATCAAGGCGGAGGAACGGCAGGTTTCCGTAGCCCTTGGGGTGGTCTTTATCCTCAATTCCGTGGCGTTGTTCCTGTTCCCCGTGATTGGGCATATGCTGGGCATGAGCCAGCTGCAGTTTGGATTGTGGAGCGCCATTGCCATCCATGATACGAGCTCGGTGGTAGGGGCGGCGGGACATTATGGCCCCGAGGCGTTGCAGATCGCGACGACGGTGAAGCTGGCGCGCGCGTTGTGGATCATACCGGTGTCCTTGCTTGCGGCGTTCGCGTTCCGGCCGAATGCGCGTAAGGCTGCTGCTGGGGCTCCCGCCCAGCCGGATGATGCCAGGCATGTCGCGGAAGGCACGGCTGGCAGGGCCAAGATCAAGATCCCTTATTTTATCGGCCTGTTCATCGTAGCGATCCTGCTGAATACATGGCTGCCCATCCAGGCGTTGAGCAAGATGATCGTCGGGGCTTCGCATGCCGGGTTGACGCTTACGCTGTTTCTTATCGGGAGTGGATTGTCGCGGCAGGTGCTGCGGCAGACCGGAGTGCGGCCCATGCTGCAGGGGGTATTGGTGTGGACGTTGATCGCAGGGGGAACGTTATGGGCAATTTTGGTGCTGATCCATTAACACAGGTTTAACTTTTTGAATATGAACTCTGGCGCGGTTATTTGATCTGACTCCATCATAATAACCAACTCATGATTACCATTTCATCTTCCAAATCGATCGGGGTTCTTTTGTTGGCAGGCGCAGGTCTCGTTGGCCTGAATTCCTGCAGTAAATCTAATTCGTCGTCCGCCAGCAGTGCCAGGGTCATGTATACCAACGGATGTGTTGGCGCTACAGCTACTTCATTGACTGTAAATGGGTCGACTCTGGCCGATGCGAGTGGCGTTGTCTATCTGGGCAATTCCGGGTACCATGGTGTCGCCTCCGGATCGGCCAGCCTCACCAGTACGCTCACCGGTGTGGGAACGCTGGGGAGCCTTAGCACGACCCTGAATGCCAATGCCAGTTATTCCGTTTTCGACTGTGGCACCGTGCTGGCGGATACGCTGGTGATTGTCGCGGATGCTCTTCCTTCGACGAGCGGGAGTTATGCGTATGCCCGTTTGGTCAATGTCTCTTCGGATACTACGGCTACGGCTATCACCGGTGCGGTGGGGAATACCGTTGTGGGCTCGGCTGTGGCCTATGGAGCAGCTTCGGGGTTTGTGCAGGTTACGCCGGGATCGTATAGCTTAACCGCGCTCAATGTGAATAAGCCGGGGAACGTAGCGACGTTGAGTAATGTGCAGTTGAATGGGGGGAAGATCTATACGCTGCTATATTCGGGGAACTCGAATGCGAGTGTGGGGTTTAAGATTACGGTGATCAATAATAATTGACGGTACCGT
>DASYZH010000375.1:0-2400 GCA_035946435.1 Puia sp.
GACTGGCTAAAGGTCCTCTCGTTCGACAACGATCCGGCGACCGGCGATCCCTTTATTGCCGGCTGTATCATCAATCCGCAACGGGAACGCCAATTTTTCACCGCCGACGATTATTCGAACCGGCCATACCTGGGGCTGTTCACCCTCGATCTGGGAGGCCCGGGCCGGGACATGAAGGCCAACTGCAGCTATTGGTCCAAAGAGAATATGCCGGGGATCTCCGGGGACGGCCTGATCACGAGCCGGGCCTTTTATGTCAAATATGCGACGGCATTCCGCGATTACAGCGGTAATACGATTTTCGCAGGCACGGCCGTAGCCCTTTCGGGGAATACCGGCTACAAACTCACGCAAGGGGTCTTCGTGCGCCAGGAGGAGTCCGGTACGCTCACCCTCGACAACAGCATCCCCTGCGATGAAACAAAGGATTTTGGCCCGACGGCCATCCTGTACAATCTCGACAAAAAAGATTTTTATAAAGTGGTCAACCCGGATACCAAAACCAATTACATGGTCATTGACGACGAGGCCAATATCTATATCTACAATGTAAACGACAGGAAGGTCGTTCGGACGATCCCGCACAAGGACGGGAGCGTGAAGATCAACGTCTATCCTGCCAAGGAGGGTCATGTGATGGTAGCGGAATACAACCGGAAAGAGAAAACCACCCGTTTTTCGATCGAAGCTATCTAGAACAAGGGTTTTAGCGCATAGAAAATATGGCTCACGCCGGTGTCGGGCCTGGCCGCCTGTGGATTGCTGTTCTGATGGCAGTTGAAGCAGTTGGTTCCCGTAAAGATCGAGGTGTTGATGCCTTGCTGAAAGGTTTCCATGGTGACATTGCTTAGCGAAGAGGTGCCTATTTCGTCTCCCGTGAGGCTCTCTGCGCCCACCGTAGGCGGTTGGGTGGGGACATCGCCGCCGAGGGTCCAGGTGGCCCCTTTGAAGATATAATTCCTGCGGAGATCGCCGGTGATCAATCCGCTGAGGATAGCGTCGTTGATGGCAATCACATCGGAATTGGAACTTTCGGGACTATTGTCGAGAAAGTTGGAGCTGGGCCCAAAATCTGCCGCGGCGCCCCAGGGTTTCATGGAGATCACATTGGTTGGACCGATGGTGTTTCCGGCCGTCGCCTTGATATTACCGGTGGCGGCATCGAAGGTCATTCTTTTTTGGTTATAGGGTGGCGGTGTGCCGTTGGCGCACAGCAGCCAGGTGCCGTTCGTATTCGCCGGAACAACGCCGGATGAACCTGTAGCGAAGTAAGAATAGGTGGTGTCCGGGGCAACGCCCGTGTGGACGAATGTGGACCAGACCATTTCCTGGTGATTCACCACCGTACCTACCACATGCATCCCGATCATGGCGAGCTGCACGGTATCCATCGCACCCGGAACGGGTGTCCATAGCGTGTCTGTTTTATTGTAACGGGGTACCGTAGCAGTAATAGTAAAGTAATCGGCGGGATCGGGCAGGCTGGACGCCAGCACCCATGAAGATTTGAGTTCAACCGCCATGGCATTGGAATCCGGAAATGTTTCGCTGTGTGCCGCGGCAAATGTTTCGATGGCCTGCATATCGGTACCGTCGGCTGGAAAACCGCTGGCGGTGATCTTGCCGTCCGAGACGCCGGTGCGAAAATAGGCATAGACATCGTTTACCATCACGAGGTAATAGATCAGCGAGCTGTCCTGGGTCATCAATACTCCACCATCGGCCTGGCCGGTCTCTATCTGTACGATGTCGCCGAATGTATTGAGGAAGATGGGCTTTCCGCCAACGATGAAACGTTCGATGATCGTCGTCGGTGCGTGGGGCGTGCGGAAGAGGGGATGGGCTCCGGCGATGGGTTTGCCGTTGGCGCCAAGAAAAACGGGCCGGCCGAAGGAGGCCAGTCTTATTTCCCGGATCTCGACGGGCTGGCCGGAACGATCCAGGATAAGCTGTTTGCCGCTTGCCGCCGTAGGTGGCTCTTCGACCTCCAGCAGGATGCCTGCCTTGTTGAATACAATGGGCAAATGGTGAGGGCCGGCCTGCGCGGCGCGTACGGCCATCATATGGATGAGCCCGGCGGAATGGGGGATCAGGGTTCGGTTGCCGTTGATATCGGGCGGAGTGACATCATAGAAGATGGGCGACTCGAAGACGCGCCGGTTTCCGCCGTAGATGGCGGGGGCAGGGGAGGTCACCCAGAGGAATCCCTGCTCGGCCCATTGATAGAAGGGGCAGGCCTGTGGCGGGTCGTCCTGGTCACCAGTGAATCCCAGGCTATTGGGGGCATTGACGATGCCGTCCTTGATGATGGTGCCCGATTGGAACATGGCCGCGAGCGTGGAAGCCGATAGGGGGGAGCACGTCGAACTGGCGTCGGTGGGAACTTCGACGGGTGGGTTG
>DASYZH010000376.1:0-7097 GCA_035946435.1 Puia sp.
ACCGGCGCTTTTCCGCAGGTCAAATGGCTCCAGCTCGATTCAAATGCGGGATTCTCCCGGGCCAACAATGCGGGGATGCGCATCGCTCATGGCAATGCCATGCTGTTGCTCAATGGGGACACCCTGCCCCGGGGAAAAGACATCGAAGAATGCTACCGGCGGTTGATGAGTTCCGACTATGTGGCCTGCGGCGTACAACTACTCAATGCCGATGGCAGCCACCAGATCACGGGCAACTATGTCATGAAAGGTGGCCTGAACTATCTGCTTCCTGTCCCTTACCTGGGTAATGTCGTCAAGTGGCTTGGAAATCTTGTCAAGGTTAGCAAACCGCACGTCCCGGAAAAGGTGGGCACCATCGAGGTGGACTGGATCAACGGTGCCTTTCTCATGGTTAAGACCTCGGCGATCGAAAAAGCCGGTATGTTTGACGAAGACTTCTTTTTGTATGCCGAAGAATCGGAATGGTGCGGCAGGATCCGGAAGGTGGGAAAGATCTGTCTTTATGGCGATCTCGAGGTCATTCATCTCCAGGGCGTGACGGCCAACCTGGCCTTCGGGTCCGACGGCAAGGGTTATGTCAACATTTACGACCGGAAAGGGCTGCAATTGATGCTCAGCAATTTCGTCCGTATCCGCAAACAGTTCGGCATAGGATGGTTCCTCGTGCAGCTCCTGTTCTATATCTTCGACATCCCCGTTTTCTTTGTGCTGATGCTGCTGTCGCGGCTCGTCGGAAAGGCCAGCTATACCTGGGGGCAGTTCCAGTCCTATTGCCGGAATATCGGCGTCGTGCTGGCTAAAACTCCTCATATACTGCGCAATAAACCTTATTTTTATAAGGTAATATGATCGCTCACCGTCTCTTCGCCGGTCTACTGTTGCTTTGCCTCGCTCATTCCTGTTACTCCCAGGAATTCAGCTATACGCATTATGATATTTCGGACGGACTGGCAGGATCGGTGGTCTACTGCATCACCCAGGATGCGGATGGTTTTATCTGGATGGGCACGGAAACAGGCGTAAGCCGTTTCGATGGGACGCATTTCCGCAATTTCAGCGGCTCGGATGGCCTGCCGGACATCGAAGTGCTGAACATGTTCGGCGATTCCAAAGGCCGCGTCTGGATGGCTCCCTTTCGTAAAACCATATGCTACTACTACAAAGACAGCGTCCATAATCCCGACAATGACCCGATCCTGCGGCGTATCCGGCCTAGGACCAATATCGAAAATTTTGCAGAGGACGCTGCCGGTGATATCCTGATCCAGGAAAGGACTGCGTTGTATCTTCTGAAAGCGAACGATACCCTGATCGAATACGATTCCATCGAAGGCCGGCCCATTACGGCCTGCGCCGATGTCTGCAAGAGCGCCTCCGGCCATTTCCTGGTTCAGCAGGGACAAGAGATCTTTACTTTCGACGGTCAGCGCTTTCAGCCATTTTGCGAAATTCCACTGCTAGACGTGTCCCCCGCCTTCGTTGCCATGAATGGCCTGGGTGTCGTGTCCCGCGCCGACCTTCACCGAAGCTTTTTCAAGAGCTTCAGGACGCAGAAGCCCATGTTCCTTCCATTCGAGCAGGAACACTTCAAGCACATGAGCTACTCTATGAGCGGCGATACTATCATCTATTACAACGAGATCACCGGCGTCACCGCCTATCACGTCTTAACAGGGGAAACAAGACGATTCCTACCAGGTAAGGCCGTTTCACGAACATTCCGGGACGCAGCCGGGAATATCTGGTTCACCACGATGGGGCAGGGCGTCTACCGGCTGAACTCCGATGAGTTCCAGACGATCCGGTTGAAGGCCCCTGGAATGGAAGAATCCTCTATCCACACCATCGCCAAGATCGGCGACGAGCTGCTGGTTGGTGATGACCACAATTTTATCTTCCGGTTCTCGCAGCGTGACATGAAGCTCCGGCAAAAATGTACATTATCGGGGGGCTCGAAGAACCGGATACTCGGTTTCGGGCTCATGCCGGACAAAAAGCACCTGTGGATAGCCACCGACCGCGGCATGGAAACAGCTACGAAGGAGCTGGTCCGCACGGACACAAACATCTTTGTGCTCAAAGGGATCCAGCGAAAGGATTCCAACCAGCTCTTCATCAGCGCCAGCTGGGGCGCGGGGTTATTTGATCTGCGCCGGTTCCGGTTTGTCGATACGTTTTGGCGCGACCGGACGACCTGTGTCTTCTACGGCGGGGATACGTTATATATCGGCACCCTCAATGGCTTGTTCACCGTGGCGGCAAACAGATCGACACGCTTCTGCGGGCAGACCGTACCTTTCCTGAAAAAAAGGATATCCTCCATTACCCAATCGGCCGACGGCATCATGTGGATCTCGTCATATGATGCAGGCCTTATCGGCTATCGGAATGGCCGGGTGGTCGTATCCTTCGACAAGGCGCGTGGACTCACTAGCAATATTTGCCGGACCCTGACGATACAGAATAACAATCTATGGGTGGGTACGGACAAAGGCCTCAACCGGATCAGGCTTGATCAGCCCGGTTATCCGATCACCCAATTCAATTCCCAAGACGGCCTCGGTTCCAATATGATCAATACGGTATGCACTGATGGCGATATTATCTACGTAGGCACAACGGCCGGTCTCAGCTATTTCAACGAGACCAGGGTGAATACGTCGGAAGGCTGCCATCTGCATCTGTTGGCCTTTCAAAACGGAGGCCGGAACAGGATCGCTGATTCTGCGCATCTCCTTGTTCCGTTCTCGGATAAACATGTTCGCCTGGAGTTCGCCGCCATTTCTTACCGCAGCGTGGGCGGTATCGAGTACCGTCATCGTTTGGAGGGACTGGATACCGGCTGGCAGGAGACGCGTGACACTTATCTCGATTACCCCACTTTGCCCTCGGGAAAATACGCCTTTCAGCTACAAGCGGTCAATAAATTTGGGATCAAAAGTGCCTTGCTGACGCTGCCCTTCGAAGTGGCCACACCCTGGTGGCAGACAACATGGTTTTATGCCTTTGCCGCATTGCTGTTCCTATCGCTCTTCTGGGCAATTATCCATTTGCGGATCAAACAGCTGCAGAAGCGGGAACGGGAACGGGAAGTGCTTAACCAAAGGCTGGCGGAAATGGAATATATGGCCTTGCAGGCACAGATGAACCCCCATTTTATTTTTAACTGTCTCAGCTCGATCCAGCAATACATCTTCAATCAGGATACTCTCGAAGCCAATAAGTACCTTACCGGTTTTGCCCGGTTGATCCGCGCAACACTCAACAATTCTTCCCGGGCTTTTATCACTCTTGCCGCGGAGATCGATTACCTATCCACCTATCTGTCGCTGGAGAAATTACGGTTCAAAGAGAAAATGGACTACCGGCTCGAAGTGGACCCGCCAATCGATACCGAGCAATGGATGATCCCACCGATGCTGATCCAGCCGTTCGTCGAGAACGCCATGCGGCATGGTCTTAGGCATAAAACCAATGGTAAAGGGTATATTTATGTCCGTTTTCAGGCCGCCGGCGACGATCTGCAGGTAATGGTTGAAGACAACGGGATCGGCAGGCAGCAGGCGGCGGCCTATAAGACCCGGGAGCACATCGAGTACCAATCCCGGGGTATGAACCTTACCGCGGATCGCATCCGGTTGATGAATGTAAAATACAACAACGGAATATACATAAAAGTAACGGACCTTATGGATGACTCCGGTTCGGGCACCGGAACGAGAGTCGTCATGCAGTTCCCGCTTTTCCATCTGACCATACAAAATGAAACCCCATATGATCCGAACAGTAATCGTCGATGATGAGACGGACAGTAGAAGTGTGCTGCAAAGGTTATTGGAAACCTATTGTCCACAGGTGACCGTCATAGGCGCCGCTTCAGGCGTGGATACCGCTCTGCCGCTCATCCGCGAAATGAATCCCGATCTCGTTTTTCTGGACATCGAGATGATCCACGGCAATGGCTTCGACCTGCTGAACGAACTGCAGCCGATCGCCTTTCAGGTGATCTTCGTCACAGCCTTCGACGAATATGCCGTCAAGGCATTTAAATACAGCGCTGTCGATTACCTGCTGAAACCAGTAGACATTGAAGATCTCCAGAGTGCAGTGGAGAAAACGGCGGCACGGATACAGGGCAAAGTCGATCTGTCCCCGATACGTACATTGCTGCAGAATGTGGGCGTTATACAGCTGTCGCAACAAAAGATGGCGATCCCGACGATCAACGGGCTGAGCTTTATTCCCATCAACGATATCATCCGTTTCGAGGCGCAGGGAAATTATACAGCGATCTTTCTCACCAACGGCCAGACCCTTATGGCAACGAGGAACATTAAAGAATATGAACTGCTGCTGCCCGAAGCGATCTTCTGCCGGATTCACAATTCACATATCATTAATATGCAAAAGATCCAGAAATATCAAAAGGGCCGGGGAGGGCAGGTCATCATGGAGGACGGTACAGCGATCGAGGTGGCTATACGCCGGCGGCAGGATTTTCTGCAAAGAATTGTCAAGTAAGATTAGAACTTAATTCATCGATCTTTTATGAACGGACATACCTTTCAGTACGGAATAGACGATCTCGACGTCGGGACGGCGATCGGGCTGGCCCAGGGAACTATCCAGGGAGTTCTTTCTCCGGCGGCGATCGACCGGATCAGGGCCTGTGAGCAGCAGATCGGCAATATCGTTCGGATGGGCAAAACGGTATACGGCGTCAATACCGGATTCGGCGTACTGGCCAATAGCCGCATTTCCGAAGCGGACACGAAGATATTACAGCATAAGATCCTGCAAAGCCATAGTGTCGGCGTGGGCGCGGCCGTCCCTGCGGAGATAGCGCGGCTGATGCTGATCACCAAGATCCATGCCCTGGCGCAGGGCTATTCCGGCGTTCAGCTCACTACGCTCGAACGGATGCTCTGGCATCTGCGCGAGGACATCGTCCCGGTGGTACCCGAACAGGGTTCGGTAGGAGCTTCCGGTGACCTGGCCCCCCTGGCGCATCTCTTTTTACCGCTTATTGGCCTGGGCGAAGTCTATGACAAAGGCGACCGGCGACCGGCGAAGGATGCGCTCGGATCATATGGTATCCCGCCGATCACCCTGGGTCCCAAGGAAGGGCTGGCCTTGATCAACGGTACACAGTTCATCCTGGCTTATGCCGTAAAAGGGGTCGAGCGGTTGCATTATTGCCTCGAAGCTGCGGACATCATCGGTGCCATGAGCCTGGAAGCGCTCACGGGCACCAAGGCGCCTTTTGACGAACGGTTACACCGCCTGCGCCCCTTTAGCGGCAGCCTGCTAGTCGCCCAACGACTGCGGCTATTGCTTCAGCAAAGTGCCATTATGCAGAGCCATATCGATTGCGGAAGAGTCCAGGACCCTTACTCGTTGCGATGTATGCCTCAGGTCCATGGGGCATCGCGCAACGCCTGGTCGCATCTGCATCGGCTTACCGGGATAGAACTGAATGCCGTGACCGATAACCCGATCGTATTGCCGGAAGGCGATACCATTAGCGGCGGGAATTTCCATGGGCAACCGCTGGCCATGCCCCTGGACTACGCCTGCCTGGCGGCGGCGGAGGTGGGAAATATATCCGACCGGCGCTGTTATCTGCTGCTCGAGGGCAAATGGGGCCTGCCGCTTCTGCTGATGAAGAATGTAGGCCTGAACAGCGGTTTTATGATACCGCAATATACTACGGCCGCGCTCGTATCGGAGAACAAGACCCTTTGTTTCCCGGCAAGCGCGGACAGCATCCCCACCTCCTTGGGGCAGGAAGACCACGTCAGCATGGGCAGCATCAGCGGAAGAAAACTGGCAAGGGTGCTGGACAACCTCGAACAGATATTGGCCATCGAATTGTTATGTGCCTGCCAGGCTATTGAATTCCGCAGGCCGCTGAAAAGCAGCGAGATACTGGAAGGCGCGCATGATTTTGTCCGCAACTTTGTGGAGTTCGCCAGCGAAGACCGCATCTTTGGTGAAGATATTCAACGACTGCACGAGATGATTCATAACTTTAGTTTTGTTCGCCATTGCGATGCGATCTCCCGCGACAAGGGGATCGTGTTGAATAAGGACTATGAAGAATTCTCGATCTAAAAATAGATGCCGATGAGCACACAGCACACCCTGGGTTACGACCCGGTAAAATACAAAACGCCCACGGGCAATAAGCTGACTTGCAAGGGGTGGATCCAGGAAGCGGCCTTGCGCATGCTGCTCAATAACCTCGATCCGGCTGTGGCCGAACGGCCTGAAGAGCTGATCGTATATGGCGGCCGGGGAAAAGCTGCCCGCAACTTCGAATCGCTGGACCTGATCCTCCGGGCCCTCAAAGACCTGGGATCGGACGAGACCCTGCTGATCCAAAGCGGTAAGCCGGTGGGCATCCTGAAAACGCATCCCGATAGTCCGAGGGTGCTGCTTTCCAATTCCCAGCTGGTACCCAAATGGGCCGATTGGGAGCATTTCGATGAGCTCGAACGCAAAGGTCTTATGATGTACGGCCAGATGACGGCGGGTTCCTGGATCTATATCGGCTCGCAGGGCATCGTCCAGGGGACCTATGAGACCTATGCGGCCGCCGCCGCCAAACATTTTGGCGGCAGCCTTCGGGGTACCCTCAACGTTACAGCCGGTCTCGGCGGGATGGGTGGCGCCCAGCCGCTGGCCATTACCATGAACGAAGGGGTGGCGCTTATCGCGGAGGTCGAAGAATGGCGGATAGACAAACGGCTGGAGACGCGTTACCTGGACCGGAAAATGAACGATATCGACGCGGCGATCGATGCGGCGCTCGACGCCAGGAAGAACGGAACGGCCCTGTCGATTGGCGTTCGCTGCAATGCAGTCCATCTTCTCGAGCGGCTGCTCCAACGCGGCTGTATACCCGATACTCTCACCGACCAGACTTCCGCGCACGATCCGCTGATCGGCTACTGGCCGCATGAGCTGTCCTATGAACAGGCCGTGGCCCTCCGCCGCGACAACCCCCGACAATATACCGACTATGCGTACCGCTCCATGCGCCTGCAGGTGGAATGCATGCTCGAATTGCAACGCAGGGGCGCGGTCACCTT
>DASYZH010000377.1:0-21558 GCA_035946435.1 Puia sp.
ATACGGGATGCAAGGTGTAGGGGAGGGTAAAAGTTCAGAAGGGTCCGACTGGATCGTCAAGGTGTTGGAGGAGCCTGATGAACGGCCGGTGTGGGTAACGGTATGGGGTGGCACTACGACGCTGGCACAAGCGTTGTGGACGATAAGGCAGACGAAGAGTCCGGCGGAGGCGGAGCGGTTGTATAAAAAACTCCGCGTATACACCATATCTGACCAGGACGATAGCGGTCCGTGGATCCGGCGGAATTTTCCTTCGATCTTTTATATCGTGAGTCCCGGCTATAACTATGCCTATGCTACCTGGCTCGGCATGTCGTTCCCTTATCCGGGGTCAAATAAAGACGTGGTCTCCAATGCCTGGCTCGCGAGCAATATTCAGCAGGGACATGGACCGCTGGGTGCGGCCTATCCCGATGTCGCCTATGGCATGGAAGGTGATACCCCCAGCTTTCTGGGTCTGATCGACAACGGGCTCGACGACCCCGAACATCCCAATTATGGTGGTTGGGGCGGGCGGTACGAATATTACCTGCCTGGTTTTCGCGATTCCAATGTAGGGATGTTCAAGCGGGAGAACTGGCCGGCCGATGAACCTGAAACGCGTGCCATCTGGACCAATGCGAGTGACTCTATTTATGTTGCGGCGGATAAGACGGGCTACACAGGAAACCAGCTAACCATCTGGCGATGGCGGACGGCGGTACAGAATGATTTTGCGGCGAGGATGGCATGGACGACGAAGTCTTTTGCTGTGTGCAATCATCCGCCTGTGCCGGCGCTTGCGCATGCTGATCATCTTACGGTGCATTCCGGCGAGACCTTTCATTTGAATGCGGCGGGCAGCTCGGACCCTGATGGAGATTCGATGAGCTATCTATGGTTTCAATACCCCGAGGCGGGGACCTATAAAGGGATTGTGTCCTTCAGGCCTTATGCTTCCAACCTGTACGATCTGCCGGTGACGGCGCCGGTGGTGGATAGTGTGCAGACCATTCATTTTATTTTGGCGGTTACGGACAAGGGGACGCCGCCGTTGACGAGATACAAGCGGGTGATCGTGACAGTGTTGCCGCGGTGAGGGTTTGGGTGGTGAAGCCGGATAGCGGTACTAGACCGCCATCCGGGCATTGGATATGCTAAAGGTTAGGTTGTGTCCGTGTTTTTCGTCGTTGTAGAGATTGATGGAGCCGCCGATCTGCGTAGCGGCATCCTGAAGCTTCCGGTATTCGGAGGCTAAAGAGCGATAGAGGTAAGTCCCTGCGTCGTTGACACAGATCATGGTCCGCTGGTCGTCGACGAGGGCGTAGACATGGATACATTCGTTCGTTTTTTCGGCGACTACGCTGCTAAGGAGGTTCCAGAGTACATAGGCCAGGATGTTCTCTTCGGCGACGAAGCACAAGCCGCGGGGAATACCGTTGATGACGACGTTGTTGTTCTTTCGAGCCAGGGGGTCAAGACCAATGAGTAAATCTTCTACGACCTGATGCAGGGAGACTTTGATGCGGTTCACGGCGGGTTGATAGGTTTGGAGGGTTGTGGTATTGTTGCAGGAGGAGCCGAAAAAGATCGTTTGGGTTTTCATAAAATGGCGTTTAATCCTGAACAAAGAAACGCCGGGTTGGAGGTTCGGCGAACATACGAAGGCGGGATGTTTTATGAATTAGGTCGAATCGACGCCGCTACTAGGGGATTCTCTTTAATTTTGGTATGTTTGCTAAAATTTTATCTGCTTGAACGTGCTAATTATCGAGGACGAACCTTCGTTATCCCGGAATATAAGCAGTTACCTCTTACAAAGCCTTTATGTCTGTGAGACGGTCGCCACGGTTGCCATGGCAAAGGCCAAATTAGACCACGCCAGCTATGATTGCATTGTGCTGGATATCGGGCTACCCGATGGGAGTGGGCTCGAACTGCTGCGGGAGCTGAAGCAAAAGAATGAATCGGACGGGGTGGTGATCATCTCCGCGAAGAATTCCCTGGATGATAAGTTAGCAGGGCTGGGGTTAGGGGCCGACGACTATCTGACCAAGCCTTTTCATTTGGCGGAGCTTTCGGCACGGGTGAATGCGATCATCCGCCGGCGGGCTTTCGACGGCCGAAATGTGATCACCCTGGACCGGCTGACCATCGACTTGCTGTGCAAGTCTATCCGGGTGGACGATACGGAGCTCAGCCTGACGCGAAAGGAGTACGATCTGCTGGTATATTTTGTAAGCAATAAGAACAGGGTGGTCACGAAGGAGTCGATCGCGGATCATCTTTGGGAGGCTTCGGTGCAGATGACGGATAGTTTCGACATTATCTATTCGCATGTGAAGAATCTGCGCAAGAAGCTCATGGAAGCCGGTTGCCCGGATTATATCAAATCCGTTCATGGAATGGGGTATAAATTCTCGCTCGCCTGAAACAACTTTTGTTTGCATGAAACTGACAACACACTATTACAAGCACATTGTCCCTGCCGTGATGGTGCTTTTTGTGGCGGTGATCGGGAGCGCTTATTTTCTTATCCGGCATGCTTTGCAGCGGGAGCTGGATCTTGGGCTCTTGCGGAGCAAGAGCCGGATAGAAGCGTATGTGAAGGCGAATGGGCGGTTGCCGGAGGTGAGTGCGTTCGATGATCAGCATATAGTATTTGAACCGGGCGGGTCCCGGGCGGCGGCCGACTCCCTTAGCAGTACGATGGTCTATATACCGGAGCAGAAGAAGATGCATATCTCGCGGAAGCTGAGCTTTTCGATGATGGTAAATGGGCAGCTGTGGGGGATAACGATCAGTCAGCCCCTGGAAGGAACGCGTCACATGACGATCCTGGTGGTAGAGATCACGGTGGTGACCATCTTGCTGACGTTATTCTTTTTTATCCTGGTGAACCGGCAGGTCCTCTCGAAGATCTGGAGGCCTTTTTACCGGTCGTTGGAACTAATAGGCTCTTTTAAGGTCGATGGGGGTGCCGAGCCAACTTATCCGGAAACCAATATCGATGAATTTCAGCTGATGAATACGCATTTCAGGCAGGCTGCGGAGAATGCCAGCAGGGATTATCGCAATCTGCGGGAATTCACCGAAAATGCTTCGCATGAGCTGCAGACGCCGCTGGCCATCGTGCGATCGAACCTGGATCTGCTGGCGCAGGAGGGTATGAGCGAGCGTCAGAGTGAGCTGATGCAAGGGGTGTATACGGCGGTGCGCAGGATGAAAAGGCTACAGGAGTCGCTGCTGTTGTTAACGAAGATCGACAACCGTCAGTTCACCGGCGTCGATGATATCCGGATCGACCTCGCTATCAGCGACAAGGTGCATCAGCTGCAGGAGCTATTGCATGCGAGGAGCCTGCATTGCAAGCTGGAGCTGGAGGAGGCTTCGATCCCGGCTAACAGGGAGCTGCTCGATATTTTGCTCAATAATCTTTTCAGCAATGCCATCCGCCACAATATCAGCGAGGGCGAGATCCATGCTCAGCTCGAGGGGCATAGTTTACGGGTGAGCAATACGGGCGCGGCCGAAGCGCTCGATGGGAGCAGGATCTTTCGGCGGTTTTATAAGAAAGCCAATCAGAGTGACAACAATGGGCTGGGGTTGTCCATCATCAAACAAATTTGCGATACTACGGCAATGAAGGTGCAGTATGCTTTTGCCGAGGGGTGGCATTCCTTTACGATCTCGTGGTAGCGGATAGTCTCTCCCTTGAGTGTTATGGAAATGCCGGGGGATCGGGGATCAAACTATTGGCCAGGGTAAGGTCGAACTTATTGCGGCTGGAACCGGCCGGGGGCGTCTATCCAGACATGGTGCCGGAAATTGTTTTCGTCGAGATAGGTAAAGTGGATGGTGGCGATATCGCTGATGGCATGTTCGCCGAGGCAGGCTTCGCAGGAAAAGCTGGAGACGCTGTGAGCGGGCAGCCGGTAGTTTTCGATCGTCCCGGCGTTGGTGTCCGCCAGCCTGAGCATATACGGGGTGCCGCCGATGCGGAAATGGAGGGTCAGATCGCGGATGATGCGGGTCAGCCGTGAAGGGTTAAAAGCGGTGATGGAAAGGCGGATGCCGGAAGCGCCATATTCTCCATGGACCCGGGTGAAGACCAGCCGGTGACGATATAGGCGGTTAGCCCAGGCTTCGATGGGCCGGATGCCGGTAAACCGGGAGATGCATAGCAATATTGCGAAGAAATACGTGTGCATACCAATCGAATCTTTGCAAATCCCAGGCCAGACCGGTAAATTTTATTGTTGGGTGCCCGGATGACGGACGGTGGGGATCGCGCGCAAATTAAATATGGATTAAACAGCAACCCAGGACCATGGAACTGTCGTAGTTTGCGCCGGACTTATGGATATAAAGCTCAGGTTTTGTGGTTTATTGTCTGTTTTTGTTCTGTTAGTCGTTGGTCGTTCTTATAGTCAAACGCATCATTTTTCCGGCACCGTGGTGGATGGGCGGACGAAAGAGGCTTTGTATAATGCGAGCGTTTATAATCAGAGCCTGCATCGTGGCACCCGGACGGACTCTTCAGGAAGGTTCAGGATAGCTGTGGCGCCGGGGCATAACGTGCTGGAGATCTCGATGGTGGGTTATACCTCGCAGACCATAACGCCGGAACGGGATACACTGACTATTGCGCTCCTGGCAGCCGCCGAGAAGATGACGCAGGTAGTGGTGACGAACAAGCACGGAAAATATCGGAACAGGGATAACCCTGCGGTGGAACTAATCCGAAAGGTGATCGCCAACAAGGAAAATAACCGGCCGGAATCTTTTGACTTTGCGAGCTATGAAGAATACGACAAACTGGAGATCAGCCTGCGCGATATAGACTCTGCGAAGCTCAACAAACGGTTATTCCGGCCTTACAAATTCCTTTTCGAGCATCCTGATACATTGGCGGGAGATACTTCACGTTACTATCCGATCTATCTCGAAGAAAAACTTTCCAATAATTATTATCAGAAGAAACCGGAACATCATCGTCAGGATATCCTGGCCGAGAAAAAGGTGGATTACGGCGACCTGGTAGATACAAAAGGCCTGAGCACCTATGTCAATACGCTCCTGGCGGATGTCGACATCTATGATAACAATATCCTGCTTTTTACGAACCAGTTCCTGAGTCCGCTTGCCGCCAGTGCTCCGGCTTATTACGAGTTCTTTTTGGGCGATACCGTGATGATCAAGGGTGAGAAGCTGGTGAGGCTAAACTTTCAGCCACGCAATCCCGACGACTTGCTGTTGCGGGGGATGTTCTATGTAACGCTGGACGGAACTTATGCAGTCGAGCGGGTAGCCGTCACGTTGAGTAAGCGGATCAATCTGAATTTTATCAAGAACTTCCATATCCGGCAGGAATTCGTGAAAACGCCAAGTGGTCATTTCTACCGGATAAGCTCGGATGCGTCCGCCGATCTTACGCTCTCGGCGAAAAGCAGGGGCATTCATGGGCGTAAATATATCTCTTATGCTCATCTGCAAACGGGTGTGCCTGTACCGGATAGTGTTTTTAAAGCGCCTGTCTCTTTGGAGCCTTCCGCGGAAGCGTTGTCCAGATCTCCGGCCTATTGGGAGCAACACCGGCCGGAACCTTTGACTGCAGGGGAAACACGGGTATATGCCAATATCGACAGCCTGCGTCATTTGCGGCCTTTTATCCGGACCAAAGACCTGATCAACCTCGTAGCCGCAGGCTATAAGAGCGCGGGTCCGGTAGAAATAGGGCCGGTGAATACCTTTTACAGCTTTAATCCGGTGGAGGGACTTAGGCTGGGGCTGGGTGGCCGGACGACGGCTTTGTTCAGCAAACGCATCTGGCTCGATGGCTATGGGGCCTATGGGTTCGGCGACCAGCGGTGGAAATACGATCTGGGCGTTGCCTATTCCTTTAACAAGCTATCGGATTGGGGGTATCCACAACATTATCTGAAAGCCACCTATCAGCATGATGTAAAGATACCAGGGCAGGAGCTGCAGTTCGTTCAGGACAACAGCTTTTTGTCTTCGTTCAAACGAGGAGTCGACAATATCTACCTGTACAACGATATATTCAAGGTCGATTATGTCCAGGAGCTGCCGAACCACGTGTCTTATGATTTTGGATTCAAATATTGGTTACAGCAGCCCACCGGCGCATTATCGTATGTGCAGCCTAAGGGGACTTTTACCGACACGGTGAAAAACATTGTGACTTCGCAGCTCTCGGCCCAGATCCGTTGGGCGCCGCATGAGAAGTTTTACCAGGGACGCGTTTACCGGATACCTTTCCCCAATGCGTATCCGATCTTTAGCCTACAGTATATCGCGGGTATCAAGGGACTGTTTGGGGGGCAGTATAACTACGAGGATGTCAACCTGAGCGTCTTCAAACGTTTTTATCTTTCCGCATTTGGGTATACGGATGTATCTTTATCCGGCGCCTATGTGATGGGGAAGCTGCCTTTTCCGCTTTTGCAGATCCTGCCTGCCAATCAGACCTATATTTATATGCCCGATTCCTATAATCTGATGAACTTTCTGGAGTTCGTGAGCGATCACTATGTGGGGGCGGATATCGAGCATCATTTCAATGGATTTATCTTCAATAAGATCCCTTTGCTAAAGCGCTTGAAATGGCGGGAGATACTGACGGCAAAGGTGTTGTATGGCGGGCTTCGGGCGGAGAACGATCCTGCAAAGGACTCCTCGCTGATGCGGTTCCCGCTGATCGGTGAGCAAGCCAGCACCTTTGCATTGGCCAATCAGCCATATATCGAGGCCGGATTTGCGATCGGTAATATTTTCAAATTGTTACGCGTCGATTTCATCGAACGATTTTCTTATCTTGACCACCCCAATGTACCCCGATATGGAATACGTTTTCAGGTTAAGTTTGATTATTGATAAATTCTATATGATGTTCAAAAGAACGCTGCTTTTACTCCTGGTTGTGGCTCCTTTTACTTCTCTTTTTGCGCAGAAATCCGGGTCGATCCGCACTATTTATGACGACAGCACCCTGCACCAGGGTGGGCCGTTTACGCTGATGCCCTATAACCGGTGGTTGTCGTCGGCAGGGAAGGTAGTGACCTTTGGGGATCCCCGGCATGAGAACCATGCATTGGACTTTGCGGTGCTGCCCGATAGCCAGCATATCGTGATCGAAGACCGTTATGGCATCGCGGTGCTGGACATAGCCACGCAGCAGATCGTACAGCGCTGGACGTTTTCCAGCGATTCGGTACCGGCGGTCAGGGGGCTGATGAGCACGTATTGCGGGATAAAATGTTTTGTCTATGATGGCCGTACCTATATCGCCTGGAGTGCGGGGAGCACCCATTCCTCTGCGTTGATGATGGCGGAATGGGGTGGAGCAGGGATCGGGAAGGTCTCTGCGCAATTCCTCCAGGCGGTGGCGCCGGCCGCCGCGGCGTTGCCCAATGATATCGCTGTACGGTTCGAAGATGGGGTACCTTTTTTATATGTGGTATTGAATGGCAACAATCAGCTGATCAAGGTGCGGTTCCCGGACCGGCAGATCGTTTGGACGGCGCCGACGGGGGTCGCTCCTTATGGTTTGAAGCTCGTGGGTGATAAAGCCTATGTTACTAACATGGCGGGGCCGCTGGTGACTGATACGACCTTAGAACATGCCGGTACGCCCTGGAGCAGCGCCTATACGAATCCTGTGACGGGTGGGACGGCTCGCGGGACGCTTTCTGTGATCGATCTGGGGAGCGGGGCGGTTGTTTCCGAGCTTTTGCTGGGGATCCATCCCAATGCGATCGTGTGCAGTCCGGACAGCGCGTTCTTGTATGTCTGTAATGGCAATAGCGATGATGTGAGTGTGGTGGACGTGCGGCGGGGCGTGGTCGTGGATTCGATAGGCGTAGGGCTATTTTCGGGTAATGTTACTTACTATGGCAGCAGCCCGAATGCTTTGGCGACGGATGCTTCGGGGAATATGCTTTATGTGGCCAATGGATTTGATAATGCCGTGTGTGTGATCCGCCTGGGTGCTAATGATGCTGTGCATGGCGCTGGGGCGGCCCGTATCCTGGGGTATATTCCTACGGAAGCTTATCCCGGCGGGGTGGTGGTATTGCGTGATACGTTGTATGTCGCCAATAACGAGGCCAAGGGGTCGCGGGTGCTTTCCCCTGTGACGGGATATAGTCCTGGTGCCAGGGGGATCGATGCCTACACGATCCACCAGGAGCTGGCTTCGGTGAGCATCATACCCGTACCGTCGGAGCGGGAACTGAAGCGGTATTCAAAAGATGTGGAGCAACAGAGCCTGATGTTCCGGCTGGCGTTGACTAACAGGCCTGCGCGTAAACATGTCGCGCCGCGGCCGGTGCCCGAGCGGATCGGGGAGCCCAGCGTGTTCAAGCATGTGATCTACATCGTCAAGGAGAACAAGACCTATGACCAGGTCTACGGCGATGTACCGCAGGGGCGGGGGATGCCGCAGCTTTGTATCTATGGTGACAGTGTGACGCCGAATCAGCATAAGCTGGTGGGCGCTTTTTCCCTTTTGGACAACTACTATGCTTCCGGCAAGTGTTCGGCGGAAGGACATCAATGGACGGATGCGGCCATGGTCTCCGACTATGTCGAGAAGATGGTCCGTGCCTGGTTCCGCAGCTATCCGCACCGACAGGAGGATGCGCTGGTGTATAACAAGAACGGGTTCATCTGGAATGACGCGCTGGATCATGGCAAGACGGTGCGGGTATATGGGGAAGCCTGTACGACCAAATATGATCGTTCTTTGAAGTGGGGCGATATCTATAAAGGTTGGGAGAACCATATCGATCAGGGATTTTCCGATGTGACGACGATCGCGCGGATCAGGCCGGTGATCTCGCCCGCGTACCCCGATTGCGATAACCTGGTGTTTACCGATCAGCTGCGTGCGGATATCTTTATCCATGACCTGGACTCTGTGTCGAGGGCACCCGGCGGCACGCTCCCGGATCTGATGGAGCTTTCGTTGCCTGACGATCATACGGCGGGTACTTCGCCTGCGTTCCCGGTACCGCAAGCGATGGTTGCCGACAACGATCTTGCCGTAGGGCGTATCGTCGATGCCGTTACCCATAGTCGTTTTTGGGACAGCACGGTGATCTTTATAACGGAAGACGACTCGCAGAGCGGGTGGGATCATATCTCGCCTTACCGGACGACGGGGCTTGTCATCAGTCCTTACAGCGTGTTAGGCCAGCCGGTCCATACCAATTACAACCAGACGGGCATGGTGCGGACGATCGAGCAGATCCTGGGTATCCCGCCGATGAATGTGATCGACGCCACGGCGTTGCCGTTGTTCGACTGTTTTACTTCTCAAAAGTCTTCTTATACCTATACGTTTGTGCCGAATAGGATCCCGCTCGACAAGATGAACAGGCCGCTCGCCGAGTTGAAGGGGAAGGCGGCGAATTATGCGCGGCTCTCCGCCACGCAGGCTTTCAAGGATGTGGATGACGGGGATGATGATTTGATGAATCGAATCCTTTGGTTTTATGCGAAGGGGGAGGAAAAGTATCCGGAGAAATAAAATTTAGGCGCTTGCGTCAGCCGTGGCTTGCGTCAACCACGCCGGATCGAGAAGCCGGGAAAGGGCGTTTCCGGGAGGGGGTCGGTGATCAACCCGGTGACGTGCGCATGCGCGGGGCCGCGGCGGCACCAGGTGGTGAAGGCTTTCAAGGCGGCGTCGTTGCCGGTGGCGGTGATCTCGACGTAGCCTTCGGGGGTATTGCGGACCCAGCCGGTGATCGAGAGGCGGTCAGCTTCCTCTTTGGCGGAGGCGCGATATGACACGCCCTGGACGCGGCCTTTGACGATCAGATGGATCGTTGGCATCGGTCAGTATTTTGCGGGTTCGCCGGGTTTGGGCGTGGCTTCGCGAATGAAACGGCGAAGGCTTTCGTTAGCGGCTTCGAGATCGGGTTTGCGCAGATAGAGCATATGGCCGCTGCGGTAACCTTCCCAATGCAGGCGATCTTTGAGCTTGCCGCTGGGGTCGAGCTGCCAGAGGCTGTATTTGGCGTTGAAGTAATCGCAGGCGCCGTCGTAGTAGCCGGACTGGATCAGCAGGTGCAGGTATGGGTTCTGGGCGATGGCCTGGCGCAGGTCTTCGCCGACATGGTCGTTCTGGTTATCCCAGGGCCAAACGGGGCCAAACATGTTGTACTTCAGGTCCGTTTTGTAATGCAGATCTTCCCTTAAATAGATATTGATGGCCGGTGTGAAGGAATGCAGCCAGGACGTGAGCTCGGCGTTGTAGTCGGGACGGGCGCCGATGTCTTCCTTGTCGATGCCCTTGTATCTGGAGTCAAGACGACCGACGGTGAAGCCGCGATCTCTCAGCAGTTCCTTCCAGAAAAAATTCGTAGGGATCTCGAGGTTGCATTGCAACACTGCTTTTTCGGACAGCCCCGTATAGCGCGAGAGCTTTGCGGCGAGGGCTTGTTTTTTGACGCTGTCGATGACGCCACCTTTCGCGAGGGCGGGGATCAGTTCGTTGACTGTAAAGTCTTCGACTTCGGGTAGGTAGTCCGTGAGATCTTTTTTCTGTAACTCGGGACTCAGCGCTTTATGATACCAGGCGGTGGCTGCATAGTAGGGAACGAGCAGGGAGCTTTTTACGTAGTCGCTGCGGTCGATACCGAGGTCGGTAGGGGAGACCAGGACCACGCCGTTGAGATACATCCATTGAGCGTTTTGCAGTTCGAGGGCCAGGCCGGATACGCGGGTCGTACCATAGCTTTCGCCGATGAGGAACTTGGGAGAGGCCCAGCGGCCCTTGCGGGAGACGAAGGTGGAGATCCATTCGGCGAGGTATTTGATGTCTTCGTTGACGCCGAAGAATTTGCTGGTCGGGATGTCTTTGCTCACGGGGCGGGAGAAGCCGCAGTTCACCGGGTCGATGTATACGATGTCGGCGACGTCGAGGATCGAATAGGGATTCTCCTTAACGCCATAGGGTTGGATGGGATAGCCTTCGTCGTCGAGGTTTAGCCGGCGGGGACCGGTATAGCCGATCTCCATCCATACGGAAGGGGTGCCGGGGCCGCCGTTGAAGGAAATTACGAGTGGCCGGGAGTCACGGTCCTTCACATCCGAACGTTCGTAGTAGGTATAGAAGAGGCCGGCGATGGGTTTTCCATCTTCGTCCCAGACGGGGATGGTGCCGGCGGTGGCATCGTAGGGAACTCTTACGCCTTTGATGGTCACTTCCGCTTTTGTGGTTACGGAAGAGTCGATGTTCAGGGTCCTGCTGGGGCTGGCGGGTCTATCCGCAGCGGGTTTTTCGCCGCCGGGTTTGGGTTGGGCGATGGACTGGGTTAGGACGCAGGAGGCAAGGATAGAGAGCAGTATACGGGTCATACAGTTGAATTGGAGACCCTAATATAAGGATTATTTTTTCCAGGGAACGTCGAAGTCTCCGTTGGTAATGGTTTTTATGGCGCCGGTGATGGTGCTCCCGTAATAAAAGTCTCCGCTAAAAGTTCCTTGTACGTGGGTGGAGTCGACGGCTGTGATAACGATCTTAAGGTGATTGGCGATGGTAGCCCCGCTGCTTTCCGCCAGCAGATATATTCCGGAACCGCTGACGTACTCTTGCGTTCCGCCTGGGATATAGGTGCCGACGATCCCATAATTGATGGAGGTGTCGGAGTATGTTCCTACGCCAAAAGAAGAATTGGGTATGTAGTCGTTCGTCCATCCCAGGGCTAGTGATCGAGTAAGCGAACTGGAGGCAAAACCTTCGATCGTGATGTCCGTTTGGCCGGCCAGGTTTATTACGAAGGCTTGGGGTGAAGTGTTGAAGGTTAGCGTGCTATCGCCGATAGTGGCGGTAACATGATAATTGGAGCTGGAGTTGCTTTTTTTACAGGAAATGAAAAGGCATAGCAATGCGCCGCACAGAATAAAGAATTTGTTCACGGGATTGTTTTTTAGGAGTTTCGACGAATATAAGGAAATATTCGGTTATTTTTTCCAAGGAACGTCGAAGCTACCGTTCGTGACGGTTTTAATGGTGCCGTTGAGGTCTTCTCCCAAGTAAAAATCCCCGCTGAAGGTCCCGGCTATGTGGGTAGAGTCGACTGATGTGATGACGATCTTAAGGTGGTTGATCGTGCTACCGATGGATGATGCGGTCGACGCCAGGTCGGAGCCACAGATATAGGTCTCGGTGGAGCTTACATCGTAGGTGCCGATGGTCGAATAGCTAGTGGCGGTATCGGAGTATGTTCCTACGCCCAAAGTCGCATTGGGAACATTGTTGTTCCAGCCCAGGGCCAGCGACTGAGCCGAAGACGAGCTGGAGGAGAGTCCCTCGATGGAGATGAGGGTTTCACCGCTATTGGTCAGGTTGACGGCCAACGGTGATACGTTAAATGTTTCAGCCGTGCCGTCGATGGTGGCGGTCATGTGGTAATTGGAACCGGAGCCGGAGTTGCTTTTTTTACACGCTGTGGCCATGCAGAGGGTTGCGATACAAATGAAGGCGGTTTTTTTCATGATTGGGTGGTTTGTGCGGCGGGGGGTATGGGTGCTGGGGTGGTGGCTGCTGGTGCGGCCGGTGCGGGTGCGGCTGCTGGGGCCGTTGGCGCTGCTGGGGCCGACTGGCTTTGGCGGCGTTCGAGCAGGTGCAGCACCTCTTCCATCTGCGGCGCGAAGACGAAGCGGGTGAGGCGGTTGGCAGTCGCGGCCTGGGCACTGTCCGTTATGGTCGAGGCGGTGTATTCTCCGCAGCCGGCGGCGGTGATGCGTCCCGGAGCCACTCTATACTCTGATTGCATCAGCCGGGCGATGCTGGTGGCTCGTTTGGCGCTGAGGTCCCAGCTGTCCATGAGCGAGTCCTGTGCGTCGGTGAGGCTATCGGTGTGTCCTTCTATGGTGAAGTCTATGGACGGTTGATCGTTGATCACTCTCGACATCCGGGAGAGGACTTGTTTTGCCGCGTCGGTAACGGTATAGCTGGTAGAGTCACCGCCGAACAACAACGAGTCGGTGAGGTCGACGTGAACGGTGCCATTGTCCAGTTTTATTTGAAGGCCCTGGTCGCTGTAGCCACCGATGGCGGCTTTGAGTTCCAGGACGAGCGCCATGTTCACGGAGTCACGGCGGGCAACAGCGTAATGAAGGGCCATCATATAGGTGTCCTGAGCGCCCATATTGTCGATGGATTTTTTGATGCTTTCGGCCTGTGCGGCGCTGATGGCCGACATCGCCTGGACCTGTTTCTTGAGGGCAGCGTTGTTCTCCTGGGTGGTTTGCAGCGTCAGCTTCATCGCATTGGTTTGCAGCTGCAGGTTGTTCTTCTGTGTAGCGAGCTTCTTGTTGTCGTTCTGGCAGGTCTCGAGGGTACGCATCGACTGGTTATACAGCGAATCGTATTGGTTGGCCTGCTGCTGCATGGCTTTGAACTTTCCGGTACTGACACAACTGACGCAGGCGATTACGGCGGCGGGCAAAATAGCAAGATATGGACGTAGCGATTGCATAAATGGGATTAAATCGGCCTCTAAGATACTACGCGAGCCGCTAAATTACAATAGTTGGTCAAGCCGGACACAGCGGTAGCCATTGGACCGGAGCCAGGTGAGCAGCTCATCCAGGTGGTCATAGAGCTTGTCTTTGCGGCGGGGGTCGACGCCGGCATGGATCAAAATGATGTCGCCGTTGAGTCTTTGCCGCTTCAATGACTCCATGATCTGGCTGCTGCTTTTGTAGGCTGCGCCCATTTGTGGCCAGGTATAGTCGGCGTTCGTACGGATACCGGGCGTGAAATTGGCGAGGTGCCAGCCAAGCTGCCGGGCCCATGCGGCGATGCTATCGTTCCACCATTCGTAGGGTGGGATAAAGTAATGGGGACCGCCGGTATCGATGCCCAGCGCTGCGATGGCGCCGAGATTTTTTTGCAGGTCCGTTGTGAATTGGTCTCTTGTGACGAGAAGACTGTCGCGTTTTTCCCAGCTGGCGTACAAAAGATGTTCATTTGAATGAGGGCCCAGATAATGGTGGTCGTGTCGCAGCTTGCCGATGACGGCTTTGTTTGCGGGGTTGCGGTAGAACCTGCCGGTAAAGAAGAATGCGGCTTCCGTATGGTGTCTTTTTAAGGCAGCGGTGATCGTGGGCAGGCCTTCGCCGAACGCATCGGCGGTGAAGACGAGGGCTACCGACCTTTTAGTGGAGTCGGCGCGGACGATGGCGCCATGCGAGAGCGTGTTGTGTTCCGCCTGGGCCTGCTGCGCGGCGAGCAGGTAGATCAGCGAGGCGGTGCCGTCCATGGTAGGTTCATTGGTGCTATAGTCGCCATAGTCGTCGTGGTAAACGGCGAGGTTGCTTTGAAAGTCTCTGTAGGTGTCTTCGTGCGAAAGGCGGATACCGATGAGGTGGTTGTAGATGTTGGTGTATACGGGGCCATCGACCAGGGCGCCGTCGACGGGATAATGGCCGATGTGGGTGAAGGCGGAATGCGGATCGGAGGGATAATCGCCGTCGGCAGGCAGGCCATAGACCATACTGGTGCCCCAGGGATTGCAACCGAAGATCCAGTCGAAGCACGCCTGTTCCAGCGGCTGGTAGGTGTTGTCGCCGGTGAGGCGGCGGTACCAATAGCATTGAATGGCGAAGCTCACCGTAAGGTTATTGCTACACCAGATGAAGGGGATATAGCGATAGAAGGCATTAGTCTTTGCGTGTAGCCAGACCCGCCGGATGCCTTCGCGATAATATGCGATGATGGTGTCGCCTCTTTTGTCGTGCAGGGCTTTCAGGCGTTTTGCCAGCTCGTAGTGGCCGAGATTGATAAAGGGATACCATTGGTAGTGATTAGCGGTATCTTTTCCCAGCCAGGGTGTCACGGGTTCGGCCTGCGCATAGTGGAAGGCGAGGTCGGTGTTACCGAGAGCGGCGGCGGCAAGCTCCATGTCATCGGTCCAGTTGTCCTCGGCATAGATATACGGCGAAAGCACCGAGGCGGTCTGGCAGGCGCCGGGTTTGTCGAGGCCCAGCTGCATGGCGGTTTGAGCTTTTTGGCTGAGTTTTCTTGCGTAGGCCGTGTCAGGGAGGAGCCGGCTGCCGAGCGCAAAGGCGGCGGCAAATTTGCCTGCCGTGGAGGCTACGCCGGTGGAATTGTTCTTAAATTTTCCGCGCACCTGTGGGAGGCCGGTACAAAAATAAACGGGGCGTTCCAACCCGCGGCCATAGAAATTGGTGTCTTCCTTTGGGATGCGCATGCCACGGTGGTCGCGATCGTCGCCGACCTGATTGAAAAGCCAGGTGTCTTTGGGATGCATCTTGAGCAGCCAGTCGAGCCCCCACCGTGCTTCATCGAGGACATCGGGGATATGATTGGCGCCCTCGAGACCGTTAGCCTGGTGGCTGTCGCCAAAAACGCCGGGGAAGTCGCGCCAGGCGGCCAGCAGGTGGTAGGTGGCATTGGCGGAGGTGGCCGAGTACTGGAGGTAGTCGCTGGCGTCGTGCCAGCCGCCGACGACATCGATGTGGGTGCTATCGGGAACCGGCGCGTAAAGCGTATAGCCGTCGTGGGTATGGCAGGAGTCGTGGAGGAAGGGGTTGAAGCCGCTTTGTTGTTGGCGCATGTAACGCAGGCAGAAGTCGGCGGCGCCGTCGTAGACATCCTCGTCGATGCGGAAGACCGGGGAGGTTGTGTTTCCGGCTTTCAGGCGATAGACGCCTTTTTTATGGAAGGAAGAGAAGTCGAGGCGTTGCGTGGTTTTGAACGGGCCGTAGGCGCCGAAGTCTTTGCCGGCTTTGGCGGTGAAGACGATCTTTCCGGTGGTGGCTTCTGTGAGCTCGAATTCGGTTACCGGGTCGGCGGTCTTCGATCCCAGTACGGCGATCTTGGGGCCATTGGTGGGGTAGCCGAGCTGATTGATCCGGATCCAGGATTGAGATGAGGATGGTATTTGATCTTGCGCGCGGAGCTGCGTTCGGGCAAGCAGAAAAGTTAGCAGAAAGAGAAATTTGGTCATCGGGCCAAGGTACAAAAAAAAGCACCCCGGGAGGCGCTTTGATGTGGGCTTACAGTCGAAATTATAATTTGACGAAAGGCAGGGTTTGAGAAGCATTGTTCTGGATGACCTTTGCAAAATACTGGCCCCTGGGCAAATTGTTGCAAGCGATGGAGAGGATGCCGGTGACCCCCTGGGTTGACGACTCCTGCATGATGCGGCCCATGGCGTCGTAGATGACTACCATGCCTTTGTCGCCGGTGATACCGGAAAGGCGGAGCTCACTTGTCAGGGGATTGCCGAGGATCGTGATATTGCCGGTGGTCGCATCCTGGCCGAAGGTCACACCGACGATATTGCTGAAGCTGGAGGTGCCGTCTGCGTTCACGAGCTGCAGGCGGTAGTAGTTCTTGCCGGGCAGCGGGGTCTGATCATCGTAAGTATGTTGGCCCAGCAGGCTCAGCTGACCGTTTACGGTTACGACACCGATGCTATCGAAGTTATACCCGTCCGCGGAGCGAAGGATGACGATGTCTTTCCCGTTGTCCACAGAGGTGATGTCCCACGACAGGGAGGTTTCGGTATTTTGTATCTGGCCGGTGAAGTCCGAGATAAGGATCGGGAGTATCGAGATACCGGTGTAGTCCTTTGTCGCGTTAACGCCGCCGTAGCCCGCTACGCTGGTGACCGTCATCGTGCCTACCCGGGTGGTGCTGAGGTTGTCGACGAGCTGTCCGCTGCTATTGGTAGTTCCGGACATGGTAGAGAGTGTACCCTGGCCCGAGGTGATGGAAACGGTTACCGGCTGGTTGCCCAAAGGAGCGCCGCCGGCGTCAAGCAGGGTGATCGTAATGGGCAGCTGTGTGGTGCCATCATCGTTCACCGAGGTGGTAGAGCTCGTCATGGTAACGCTGAGCGGATCCTGGGCGTAGGAATTGGTTCTCGTGGTGATGGGGCTGTATTGGTTGATGAAGTCGAATGAAGTGATGGAATGTCTTTCGTACGCACCGCCGGTTGCACCCGTGAAACCAACATAGACATTGTGGTTGGCGAACATGGTCGACAGGTTGTAGCTGGTGGTCGAGAGGGTAGCCGTTGCGGGCCGGCTGTTCGAGTAGCTGATCCTGACCTGAAGGCTGCTGGTGGCGCCGTTGTAGTCGATCCAGACATATTTCAGGTTGCCGTCCGCCAGGTCGAGGGTGGATTTAGGAATGCTGGCCACGACGCCATTGGAATGGGTGGTATTGCCGTTGAGGTCAAGCGCGATATGGTTGTTATCGGGGTCGCCGCCGTTTTGATACGTATCGAACTCGATGGCGATGCTGGTGCCGCTGATCCCGAAGATGCCAAGGTTTTGACCTGTGCTGCCGAGGGCCGTGGTACCTGCCTGTTGCATGATGAAGGTAAACCCATCGGCCCGCGAATTATTTTGGTCGATCTGGAAAGTGAAGAAGGCGCTGAACGAGCCGTTAGTGGGCAGCGTGATCTTTTGGTTCCAGAAGCCCGAGCCGGCCTGGTTGCCGGTGCTGGGATTGAGGATGAGCGCAGTTGCGCTATTGACCGTACCGAAGGAAGCGCTGCCGTTAGTTGTCCAGCCTGCCTGCTGGGTGGCGAAGGTGGGCTGATAAATTGCAAGACCGGTGGTTTGACCAAAACCGATCTCACTTAAAGCTAACGTTGTGATCAAACTGAGCGTGTACAATTTAGTTTTCATGGGTGAATTCGTTGTTAGGCTAACTATTGTAAGAAGCATGCCGGAACGGCAATGGCTGACTTTTAAATAGTTGCAAAGCGCTCTAAGTGGGAACCTTATCCAGTGTCGGGAGTTGAGTCCCTTATTGGGACTGTTTTTTAAATTCGAGAATACGTTGATCGTCTTGGGCCATGGCTGGGAGCCAGGGCGCGCCTACCTGCTCACGGGTCCACCATTGGCCGGTGGGGTTGCCGGGTTTGGCGAAGCGATAGCGGTAGAGGACGGCGCGGATGTATAGGGGTGGTTTGTTGGGGAAGGGGTTGGGGCCAAAGAGGCGGAGGGCGAGGGGGTCGTTGTGGAGGAGTTTGTCGACGAGGGTGATGGTCCACGGATATTCGTCGGGGGTGGACATGGCAGCGAACCACATCTGCCAGTCGAGGCGTGGCTGATAGGGTGCTACCTGGGGTGGCCGTTTATCGAGTGCCGTGGGAAGGGCTTTATAGGGATAGTCGATCCAATGTGCGCTGTCGGTGGGTATCGAGTCCATGGTCCCCTGGAACACGACGTTTAGTCGTTCCTGGCCCACCGAGCCGAAGGCGCCATAGGTGTTGACGAGGTTGAGGGGATCATAGGAGGTGTTCATGATCTGGTTAGGGGAAAGCATGTTGAACACAGGCTGGATGCTGAGCATGCCGATGAGCACGGTGACGACCCGGGAGGTAATGAGCATGGGACGTGAGGGCTCGGTGTGATTGATGGCTGTATGGGCTTTGCGAACGAGTGTTTTAGGAAGAATTTTGGCCCAGAAGGCGTCATCAAAACACGCGAGGGCGGGGATGATGGTAAGATAATTGAGGAAGGAGAGGTTGCCGCTGAGGATCAGGATAAGCTGCAGGAGGATGATGATGATGCCGGCGATATGGCGGGCGATACGAGGCCCAAATACGAAGAATGGGGCGATGAGTTCGGCGAGCCAGTTGTACCAGACGCCGAGGCGTAGGACGACGCGGGGAAGAAAGTGGAACCAGCGGCTTAGTGGGCCCGGCAGCGGTTGGGTCTCGAAGTGATAGTAGAGGGCGGTCCCGTTGCGCCAGACATTGTCGCCGCGCAGTTTGATGAGCGCGGAGCCGAGCATGATGCGGCAGATGAGCCAGCGGAAGAGAACGATGATAGGGGTCGGCGGCTCGCGTTTCGGAAAGGGCCGGGCGTCGATGAGTGGGACGAGAAAGATCGCCAGGAAGCCGGTTTCCAGCAGCTGGATCTCCCAGCCATAGCCGTACCATTCCTGACCGATGTTTACGAAAGACATGTAGAGCAGCCAGAGGATCGTGAGCAGGATGCTGTTGGCGAAGCCTGCCACGACGACGAGGCTCAGGATAAATCCCAGCCAGGCCAGGGTGAGGAGGGCGGTGTCGGAGTGGTTGATCCAGAAGAAGGAGGGCAGGCGGAAGAAGCCGGTGGTGACTCCGAGTCCTTGGGTGATGCGGCGGATGAAGACGCTGGCGGGGGTGAGGCCATGTTCGCCGATGAGGGGGATGATCTGTAAGAGGGTTGCCAGGAAGGCTACGGCGTAGACGATCCCCAGGAGGCGGAGGATGAGGAAACGGGTGAGCCAGTAGGTTGGGCGTTCCATGTCCTAAGTTATGCAAAAAAAGGACCTTCCGGGTAGCCTAAATGGGAGCGGCGCGACTGGTCTCCGGGGCTAGTTGTAGTTTCTCGTGAGCGAGGCTACCCAAGTCGGGCGATGCGTCTGGATGGCGGAGGGGTTTGTAATATAGCTGAAGTAATGGAGGTAGTCGAGTCCATTAAAGTCCAGCAACTGAAGCTGCCACAATTGAAGCTTGCTGAGGTTTGCGTTTTGCAGGAGCTTGCTTTTTAAGTTGGTGAGATAGGTCAAGGGGTGAAGGGTGGCGATCGAGTCGGGGGATACGTACATGGTGTAGTTTAGGGTAGTGTCGGCACCGAGCACGATTTGGTAATTCGTAGGTTTTGTATTGAGGAAGGTTACGCTGAAATTATCTGTCTGGGCGCTGGATACGGAAAAATCGGACTCTTGGGGGAGGGGTAGGGTTTGCGAGAGCGTATTTGTATACGAGTAGTAGTTCAACTGGTCGTTGTTGGAGTAGGTGGCGAAGTAATTCATTTCGTATTTCTGGACAGGGATGGGTGGATATTCGAAGTCCACCCCTGCTTTTGTGTAGGGCCAGATGAAGCTGGTAAAGCTGATCGCCTTGGAAAGATCGGTGGTGTCGAAGATGCCGTATAAGGAGCTATATCCGGCGCTGGTGAATGGAACCGGCCGGTTGAAGGTGAGCATCACAGCGGTGTCGAGATGGGTGCAATCGACGCTGTCAACGGCATTTTGTTGATTATGGATGTTGTAAAGGCCAACTTGTGGAAAAAGCAGGTAGTGAAGGTTGCCGAAATCGCCATTGTAGCTGACTGTCACGTAGTGATTGTTGGGGCTTTTCACCATGCCTTCGCCACCTGAATAGGACGGATAGCTGGTGAAGCACACGCTGTCGTTGGGGCTGCTTAGGTCGATCTGTGACGGAATATTATAATAAACGATCTGTGCCTGGGTGGGGGCTGGCATTTTATAGCTGAGATTATAGCTATTCCTGACCAGGGAAGACAGCCGGCCGAGATTGACACTTTTGAAAGTCTCGATCTCGGTGAGTGAGCCATGTACATATTGACCTATTACGGTTGCGTCTACGAGGGTGTCGTTTGTTTGCAGGGTGGCGACTATCGGGGCTGTGCCGCTCGTGACGACGGCATCCAGCAGGATCTTGCCGCCTGGTTCCGATACGATGAGTTCCGATTGGGAACCGAAAAATGGAATGGAGCAGTTGATCTCGAGCGTGTCTGTGGATGAGGTTGTGGTCGTTGTGGTTGTGGTGGTTGTGGTGTTGGGTTTGGAGTTGCTTTTGCTGCAGGAGGCGGCGAGGCATAGGGTGGCGAATAGACCTGGTGTTAGGTAGGTTAGGCGGGTCATATTTGCTTTTTTATATGATCGGAGAGGCGGAGACTGAGGGCGATGATGGTGAGGGTCGGGTTGGGGGCGGCGGCGGTGACGAAGCAGCTGGCGCCGGCGATATAGAGGTTGTCGACGCCATGCAATTTGCAATTGGCGTCCACGACGCCGGTATGCGGGTCGTCGCTCATGCGGGTGGTGCCCATGTGATGCCAGCCGCCGCTGGTGAATTCGGGCCAGGAATAGTCGCTTGGGTCCTGGAGATGTTCCATGAGCTGGAGCCGGGCCACGCCGGCGCGGCCCACTTCCTGACCGATGAGCTCGTACATGGTGCGGACGCTGTGTTTTTCGAAGGGGGTGAGCTCCCAATGAAGGATGCTCCGGTGCATGCCCAGGGCGTCTTTTTCCGTAGGGTTCAAGGTGATGCGGGAGTCAGGATTGGGGGCCTGCTCGATGCGTGTAGAAAGCATGAAACGGTTGCTGGCCTTGAGGCTGGCCGGCGATGCTTTTTGGCGTGAGGCAGCGTTGGAACTTCTAAAGTTGGACAGGCTTTTACGCGGGTCGTCGCTGTTCCAGGTCTCGATGGAGGCCATGGCGTGCTCGGCGATACCGAAGGGTAGAAGGGAGGCGGTGCCGCTCAGGATGCGGTATTTTTTTTGCGCCCCGGGCGTGATGGCCAGCTCACAACGCATTTTGGTGACACCGGACTCGATCATATAGAGCTTTAGCTGGTCGGGTTTTGGAAGAAAGAGCCATGCCGATTTGATCTGCAGGTGTTCCATAAAGAAACGGCCAACCAGGTCATGGTCATTACCCAGGCCGTGCGGCGCCTGCTTGTTGCATGACAGGAGGATGCGGGCGTTCTGGATGGTGGAGCAGGCGAGGATGAAGCGTTTAGCCTTTACGGTGTGTTTTTTTCCGGC
>DASYZH010000378.1:0-2441 GCA_035946435.1 Puia sp.
GTGAATCTTCTAGAACGTGCGGAGATCGTAGCCGAATGGCAGGCTACGCTCGCGGCGATCGCGACGGGGCAAAATGCTGCACCGATGATCGCGGGTTATTCGACACGGTTGTTAGCCGATTATAAACTGCTGGAAGGGGAGGCGCTGGTGAACAGGTTTGGCTATGCGATGTCGCCCGTAACGCCGCCCGGAGTAGCTGCGGCGTGGCTGGAAGGATTTTTAAAAGGCAGCGGAACGTTGCTGTTGATCGACCAGGCGCTTTGGGCGGTAGTCAACAGCTGGGTGTCGGGTATCGATGCGGAAAGTTTTACGCAGGTACTGCCGTTGCTCCGGCGGACCTTTTCGCATTACACGCAATCGGAACGTCGGAAACTGGGAGAGAAGGTCCGGAGCGGTGAGGTGGGAATGGCGAAGAAGATCGACGCTGGTTTTGATGAGGAGAAGGCTGCGCGTGGGATCCCTATTGTTTTACAATTATTGGGCATCAAATGAGTAACGAAGAAGATCTCAGAAGGTGGCGGCTGATCCTGGGCGGACAGCAGAACGGCGGGACGGGTCTCTCGCTGAGTGGCATCGACATGCAGATGGATAAGGCGCTGGAGGCGTTATATGATAATGAGCGGAAGGGTGGATTAGGCCCTTCGTCGCCCAACGTGGCGCGTTGGCTAGGGGATATCCGAACTTTTTTCCCATCCACCGTGGTGCAGGTGATGCAGCAGGATGCATTGAAGCGGCTCAATCTCACGCAGATGCTTTTCGAGAAGGAGATGTTGGAAAATGTCACGCCGGATGTGCATCTCGTAGCGACGCTGATGACGCTAAGCCGGGTGATACCGGAGAAGACCAAGGATACGGCGCGGGCGGTGGTGCGAAAGGTGGTAGAGGAGCTGTTGCGCAAGCTGGCGCAACCTACGCAGCAGGCGATCATCGGGAGCTTGAATCGAAGTGCGCGGAACAGGCGGCCGCGGCATCACGAGATCAACTGGCCGGTGACGATCCAAAAAAATCTGAAACACTATCAACCCGAGTATAAGACGATCATCCCCGAGACGCGGATTGGCTATGGGCGAAAACGGAGTGCGTTGAAGGATGTGGTGCTGTGTATCGACCAGAGCGGATCGATGGGGAGCTCGGTGGTCTATTCGGGCATCTTTGGTTCGGTGATGGCATCCATACCTGCGATCAAGACCAGGATGGTGGTGTTCGATACGGCGGTGGTCGATCTTACCGAAGAGCTCACTGACCCCGTGGAATTGTTGTTTGGAGTGCAGCTGGGCGGCGGGACCGATATCAACCTGGCACTAACCTATTGTCAGCAGATCGTTACGCGGCCGGCGGATACGGTGATGGTGCTGGTTACCGATCTTTATGAGGGAGGCGATCCGGCGGGCATGCGGAAGCGTGCTACCGAGCTTGTTGCGGCCGGGGTGCAGCTGGTGGTATTGCTGGCGTTGAATGATGACGGCGCGCCGGGGTATGATCATGCCAATGCGCAATTTTTGGCGCAGCTTGGCGTGCCGGTGTTTGCCTGTACGCCCGATAAATTCCCCGACCTGATGGCGGCTGCCCTGAGCAAACAGGATATTGGTCAGTGGGCGGCCAAAGAAGAATTGGTCGTCAAGCGGTGAGCCTATAGCGATGCGATGTATTTTTCGCTGGGTGCGAAGGTGTCGAATTTCATTTCTACAAAGAAATTCTTTACTCCGCCCGTTTTAGCTGCCGTGAAGAAATCCTTCCAGTCGATGACGCCCTGACCGATGGGGACTTGCTTTTTATCGGCGGTCCAGTCGCTCAGGTGTGACGAGACGAATCTGCCGGGATATTTCCTGAAATAAGTCGCTGCTTTATAGCCGAGGTTGATGACCTCGGTTTGGAACTGCATCTTGACGAGTTCTTTATTGAAGCGGGCCATGAGGGCGTCGTAGATGAGCCCGTTGTCGAGCTGGGCAAACTCCATATCGTGGTTGTGATAGCCGGTGATCATGCCGGCTTCTTTGATTTTATAGGCGGCCATGTTGAGCTTGTCCACGGCGGCCTGGTAGTCGCCGAGTGTCGCGGTTTTGGGGAGGCCGAAGGTGCTGCAGATCATTTGGGAGAGGCCCATGGCACGGGCGAATTCGATGCTTTTGTCGACGTTTTCCATGGAGAATTCGGCGAAGCCGAAGTGGCAGCTGGGGCAATGGAGGCAGGCGTCTTCGATGGTCTTTTTGATCTCAGGGGTTGGCATGTTTGCCAGGAAGCCGAAGCCGATGTCTTTATAGCCGGTGGGGGAGCAAAGCTCTATGAGTTTATAGCCCATACCGGACATGATTTTAAGCATCCCGGGAAAGTCTTTGCCGAGCATGTCTTTGATCGGCCAGGACTGGAAGCCGAGCGGGATGTTCTTGTATTTCGTTGCTGCGAAGGCCGTGGTCTTGTAGAAGGCCAGCGCGGCTGCGGCG
>DASYZH010000379.1:0-15262 GCA_035946435.1 Puia sp.
CATCTGACCCCGGAGATCCTTATCGTGGATGAGGTGTTGTCCGTTGGGGATGCCGAGTTCCAGCAAAAATGTTTAAGGAAGATGAAGGAGGTTTCCGGCCAGCAAGGCCGGACGGTGCTGTTTGTGAGTCATAATATGCAGGCCTTGAGGAATCTTTGTCACCGGGCGTACATTCTCGAGAAAGGGTTGTTGGTAGAAGGCGGACCGGCGGACAAAATGATCGCCCGGTATCTCCGGGATTCGCAGGTAAACTATCTACGTCAATTCTATCCGGATGCCGCGTTGGCGCCGGGTAACGATCGTATCCGGATCAAACGGGTGGAGCTGATCCCGGAGTATCCCGGCGCCGAAGAGCTTATCGATATTCGGACGGCGCTCGGGCTGGAGTTCGAATTCTGGTACGAGCCACCCGGTGTTACGGATCTGATCGTGGGCATTCACCTCTTTGCCCTCAGCGGGGATTGTGTGTTCGATGTGTCTTCATCGCGGACGAACCTGGACAAGGGACTGGTTAAAGGCAGCTGCCGGATACCGGCGAATTTTCTCAATGATGGTTCGTATTACATCAGCATTGTTTTTGTAAGCGATACGACGGATCGGTTGTTTTATCTGGAATCCTGCCTGGCCTTCGAGGTGGCGGATTACCGGGAGAATACGTCCTGGTACGGAAAATGGATCGGCCATGTCCGGCCGGATTTCAAAGTTATGCTGGAGGCTTTAAACCCTGATAGCGATGTCTGAGTCCAAGCCGTATACCATTCTTCATTTATCCTGGGATGTCATCGAGGAAACGGAGCTGGGACCGGGACATTATTACCTGGTCTTTTGGTTAAGGGATATACCGTTAGGACATTATTGGTTGGAAGTAGGAGCGGGCGGTGCCGCGTTGAAAGAACATCAAGCGGCGATCGGCGAGGTAATTGGCCCAGTTTTGGGATATTATGTGAATAAGACTTATCCGGAAGAGACATCCAATGGGGGTAGTTTATCCGTAGTTATATGTACCCGGAACCGGCCTGACGATCTGGAACGCGGGATCAGGGCGCTCCTGGCTTCGGAGGATAAGGATTTTGAGCTGATCATTGTGGACAATGCGCCGGAGGACGAGAGGACGGCGAGGGTGGTCGACCGGTTTGCCGGTGTCCGGTATGTGCTCGAACCCAGGCCGGGATTGGATATAGCCCGGAATGCGGGGGCAAGGGCGGCGCGGGGGGGCATTGTAGCTTATACGGATGATGATGTCGAGGTTTCTCCAACCTGGACATGTGGAATAAAATCGGCATTTGCCGATCCACAGGTGATGGCGGTCACAGGGATGGTGATCCCCAGCCGGCTGGAAACATTATCCCAATATCTTTTTGAAAAATACTGGGGTTTTAACAAGGGTTATTTACCCAGGGACTTTGACCAGGCATGGTTTAGGAGTCAATTGCCTTTTGGCGCGCCCGTGTGGGATATCGGTGCGGGGGCGAACATGGCGTTTCGCAAAGACGTCTTTCTATTGGCGGGTTGGTTCGACGAGCGGCTGGATGTGGGTGCGGCTGGTTGCAGCGGAGATTCGGAGATGTGGTATCGGATACTGGCGGAAGGCTGGAATTGCCGGTATCTGCCGCAACTGGTGGTTTATCATCACCATCGAAAGACGATGGCGGAGCTGAGGCGGCAGCTTTTTTATTATATGCGGGGGCATGTGAGCGCGCTGCTGGTGCAATTCGAGCGATACGGGCATCCCGGTATCCGCAAACGGCTATATCGGGCATTGCCTTTGTATTACTGGAGCAGGTGGTGGCGATGGATCAGGCATAGGCAGGAAGATACGGCGACGGTAGGAATAGAGGTCCGGGGTTGTTTCTCCGGATGGCGGTATTACCGATCCATTAAACGGAGCAAGCCGGAAAGCGAGGCGGCTGGTTTACCGGATATGCCGCAGGGGAGGTCCGAGGAGGCGCTGGTGAGTGTGGTGATTCCCTGTTACAACCATGGGCATTACCTGGGGGCGGCGATAGAGAGCGTATTGGCGCAAACTTATCCCCACCGGGAGATCATCGTGGTAGATGATGGTTCGACGGATTCGACGCCGGAGGTGTGCAGGGCCTATGAAGGGGTACGGTATATTCGGAGTGACCGGGTAGGGCCATCGGTGGCGAGGAATATCGGTGTCGCAATAAGCAAGGGGAGTTTTGTGAATTTTCTGGATGCGGATGATGTATTGTATCCCAATGCCCTGGAATTGAATCTTTATTATTTCGGGTATTATGCGGATGCGGTGTTTATATCGGGCGGGTATGACCGGATCGATGAGCGGGGATGGCCATTGGAGGCGCCTGCACCGGAGGACCGGGTAGGTGGAAATTATCAGGCGCTGCTCAAGGGCAACTATATCGGAATGGAGGCGACGGTGCTTTACAGACGTGAGCTGTTCTTCCGGTATTTTTTTGATCCCAGGGTGTCTGCCTGCGAAGACTATGATCTCAATCTGCGTATTGCCCGGGATTGGCCGGTATATGGGCATGCGCATAAGATAGCCGCTTATCGTATCCATGGGGGGAACCGGTCCGGGGATAAGGCATGGATGGCGAGGATGGCGATCGCCGTCCTGAAGAAACAGAAAAGCCGGATACGGACGGAGGAAGAAAGGCGGAGCTACGAAGCGGGGCTGAGCAACTGGAAGAAGTATTATCATTTATAGGCAAACCTTATGATTATTGATCGCATACCTCTATCGCCTCCACCGGTGCTTCCGTTGAAGGGGAGCGAAGACCGGCCGTTATGGTCGGTAATGATACCCGTCTACAATTGTGGGAACTATTTGCCACAGGCCCTGCGCAGCATACTGATGCAGGACCCGGGACCCGAACTGATGCAAATCGAGGTGATAGACGATTGCAGCACCGATATCGATGTCGAAGAACTGGTGGGGTCGATCGGCAGGGGGAGAATTCGTTATTACCGGCAACCGGAGAATGTCGGCAGTCTGCGGAATTTTGAGACCTGTCTGAACCGGTCGAGGGGACAATGGGTGCATTTATTACATGGCGATGATTATCTGTCGCCGGGTTTTTACGAGGAGATCGCCGACCTGTTCCTGGCCTATCCGGAGGCGGGCGCTGCCTTTACCGGCTATTACCAGGTAAAAGCCGATGGAGAGCTGCTTTATCCGAATCCCACGCTAAGTGAGAAGCCCGGGTACGTGGACAATTGGATGGATATCGTAGGACAATCGCAGCCGCTCCAGCCGCCTGCCGTAGTCGTCAAACGAGCCGTTTATGAGCGGCTGGGGTCGTTCTTTGGTATGCAGTATGGAGAGGACTGGGAGATGTGGGTGCGCATCTCGGCGAGCTTCCCCGTGGTGCATAGTCCCAGGCGACTCGCGAATTACCGGGTGCATACGACGGGTATTTCCAGCCGATGTTTTCAAAACGGGGAGAACATCAAGGATATTTGCAGAGCGATCGATATCGTGCAGACGCATCTGGCGCCTGAGAAGCGGCGGCAGATGAAAAAGCTTGCACGGAAGAATTTCTCCATGTATTTTGCCCGGACGGCGGACATGGTATATCATGGGTACAGGAGTCCGGCGCGGGCCATGCGTCAGGCGATCAGCGCGCTGAGGATGAGCGTCAACGCTGTAACGCTCTATTACGTGTTGAAGATCGGGTTAAAGATCCTTATCCGTTACCGGTTTGGCCAGATCGGGAAGCCGGCGGGGACGGGGAGTAGTTTTATACGTAAAATAACGTTTTAGCCGGCTGATCGGCAGTTCCAGCAGGTACCACGAGACACTGGCGAAAATAGCCGTAAGGATGAAGTAGAAGATCAGGCTTACCACCGGATTGACGAGTACCACCGCGAGCGGCGTCAGCGACACCTGGTGTTTTATCAAAAGCCAGTGCGCCGCGCCGTTATATATTTTCCAGAAGACATAGGGAACGAGCAAATGGTAGAGATAGATGCCATAGCTTATTTTACCCAGATAAATGGTCCAGGGATGCTGGAGGAAGCGGCCGAAGCCGTTCTTATACCCCTTGTCGGCGCCGGCGATGAGGATCACGGTGCCGATGGAGCAGAAGGCGCGGTCGAATCCCAAAAGCAGCACCCGCTGGTGGGTGAGGATGAGCAGGACCCAAATGGGAACGACGACCGCGAAGATCTTTTTGTACAAAGGTACCCGGCTTCGGCGATAGTACTGTTGCCAGGCGAGGAGGCCGCCATAGGCAAATGTGTCCATGCAGGAGGGGGTGAGGATCACCATCGGCACCGTTTGTTCCGCCGAATGGACGTGTAAGGTGAAAAAGACGATGCGAAAGACGACGCCGGCAACCATGATCGCATAAAACGTCAGCGGCAGCAAGCGGTCCGGTATCAGCAGGATGACCCATAGCCAAATGATATAGAACTGTTCTTCCACGGACAGGGTCCAGAGATGGGAGGTCAATGTATCCCAGTACTGCGCAGCATAGGTGCGAAAGTTCGACAAATAGAAAAAATACGACAGTGGATGGGAGCGAACTTCCCATCCGCCGATGGGCAGCAGGAGGAGCAGCAGCAGATAAAAATAGTAGGCGGGGAAGATGCGCAAGGTACGGCGGATGAGGAAATTATAGGCCGTTTTGCCGCTGACGCCGTGCTTGTTCTTATTGTTGAGCAGGATGGTGGTGATGAGATAGCTGCTGAGGACGAAGAAAAACGAAATGAACGTGCCCATTTCCACGGTGAAGGGTAGCTCCAGCCGGCGTAGCCAGGTGGAATAATGATAAAAGAGTACACCGAAAACGGCGAGGAAGCGGAGACCATCCAGTTGCGGTCTATAAGTGATGCTTGGGGTGCCTTGTGGTGAGGCGGTGGCCATGGGATAAAGATAGAAGATGGAGGGCTTAACTGGAAATAATCGTGCGCCTGGCTTGTCGCTGGCGGGGTAGTACATTGATCCTCAATGGAGTGATGATGATGCAGAAATAAGTACCTTTGCGGCCATGCAAAAACCTGTGTTGGTCATTAAATTGGGTACGGCGGTGCTTACGAATGAGCAGGGGGAGATCGTGCAGGCCACGATCAAGAAGGTGGCGGCGGGGATCGCCGCGTTGGCGGGGGCATACCGGGTGATCCTGGTGTCGAGCGGAGCGGTGGGTAGCGGCCGGGGATTTTTTGCCGGATATAAGGGGACATTGGCCGAGCGTAAGGCAGCGGCGGCGGTAGGTAATCCCATCCTGATCCGGCATTATGAAAAATATTTTTCCGCTTTCGACATACCGGTGGCGCAGGCCTTGTGTGAGCGGCAGCATTTCAGCAGCCGCACCCGTTTTCTACAACTGAAGGAGACGTTTGCCGAGTTCTGGAAGAACGGCATTCTGCCGATCATGAATGAGAATGACCTGGTGAGCAATGTAGAATTGAAATTCTCCGACAATGATGAATTGGCTACCCTCACGGCTATCGGGTTCGATGCCGAGGCCTTGCTGCTTTGCACGAGTGTGGGCGGGTTTATGGATGCCGCGGGGACTATCATCCCGGTGATCGAAAAGGTCGATAGCCGGATCATGGGCTATGTGCAGACCGGCAAAAGCAGTCTGGGTCTGGGCGGTATGCTGTCGAAGCTTACGTTCACCCGGCTTGCCTCGTCATTGGGTATCCGGGTGGTCATTTGCGGGCTGGCGGGCAATACGCCTTTTGCCGATGCTTTGGCGGGCAAGGTGGGGACGAGTTTTGTGCCCAGGCCCAGCAATCTGCGGGCGCGTCAGAAATGGCTGGCCAGTGGGTCGATCACGCTGGGGAGCCTGTATATTGACAAAGGGGCCGCGAAGGCTTTACAGCAGCGGAGAAGCCTGCTGAGTGTAGGTATCCGCAGCGTACAGGGGAAGTTTGCCGCGGGGGAGGTTGTGCAGCTGAAGGATGAGGAGGAACAGATCATTGGCGTCGCCAAGGTCAAGCTGAGTGCCGGCGAGGTTACGGCCCGGATAACGAGCAAGAATACGGTAGCCGCGCATGCGGATGATATAGTTTTATTTTGACAATATATGCAGAACGTTCATACGCTGATCCAGCGGACTTATGGTGCGGCAGTACACCTACGGAATGCCGGCGACGGGCAGATAAAGAAGGCCTTGCAGACGCTTGCGGAGCTATTGGAAACGGCCCATGGCCCGTTGTTACGGGCCAATGCCAAAGATCTTGCGCGGGTCGGGCCGGACAATCCGCGGAACGACAGGTTGTTGCTGAATGACGAGCGGGTACGGGCTATCGCCCATAGCATCCGGAAGGTAAGCAGGCTGCCCGATCCTTCGGGTAAGCTTTTAGCTAAGCGGACCCTGGCTAATGGTTTAAAAGTGGAGAAAAGGAGTGTGCCGCTGGGCGTGGTCGGCGCGATCTATGAGTCGCGGCCGAATGTGACGTTCGATATTGCCGCCCTTTGCATCCGGAGCCGGAATGCCTGTGTGTTGAAAGGCAGCCAGGAGGCGGAAGAGACTAATCGGGCCGCGATGGAGCTCATCCGGAAGGCGTTGCGGTCGGTGGATATCGATGTGGACTGTGTATGCCTGTTGCCGTCGGAGCGCGAGACCGTGAAGGAGCTGTTTACGGCTAACCGGTGGGTGGATGTATTGATCCCGCGTGGTTCGGAGTCGTTGATCCAGTACGTCCGGGCCAATAGCCGTATACCGGTGATCGAAACGGGGGCGGGGGTATGTCATGTCTATGTAGAAAAGGAAGCCGATGTGGACAAGGCGGTGGCTATTGTGGTGAATGCCAAGGTATCCCGGCCATCCGTGTGTAATTCGATGGATACGCTATTGGTAGACAAGGCCATCGCGGGAACGTTCCTGAAGCGGTTGTCCGCGCGGCTCGCTGTTTATGATGTGGCCGTCTTTGCGGATGAGGCCGCCTTCCGGTTGTTAAAGGGTTATCCGCATTTACAGCATGCGCAGCCGGAGGATTACGACCGGGAGTTCCTGAGTTTGAAATGTGCCTTGAAGGTAGTGAACGGGATCGACGAGGCGCTGGCACATATCGCGGAACACGGTACCCGCCATTCCGAAGCTATCGTCTCCCGGAATAAACAACAATGCGAGCGTTTTCTGCGGGAGGTCGATGCCGCGGCGGTATATGCCAATGCCAGTACGCGGTTTACCGATGGAGAAGAGCTTGGGTTGGGCGCGGAGATCGGCATCTCTACACAGAAATTGCATGCCCGGGGGCCCTTTGCTTTGGAAAAATTAGTTACCGAGAAGTGGGTGATCCGCGGGACGGGGCAGATTAGAAAATAATGGCTTCCAGGAGTATTTTTTTCGAGAGATATACTTTATGCGTATTAAGCTGTAACCCGCGCCGGCAGCCGTTTTCGGCCGACAGCTTATGCAATTATCAGGCCGCGTTTTTTTCTCAGTAATCGCCGATTTTTTTCCTCAAACGGCACGGTTATTGTTCCAATTTTAGTCCATTTTATTCGCGCTAACCTATGTCCCCCGATCCCCTCAACATGTCCTGGGACATAATAAACCAGACTTTACGGTATAAACCTATTGTATGATTTGTCCGCTGGGTTGATGCGTTCTCCGGAAGGGATGCGTTTGCCCGAGGTGGAACCGGCAGCGGTTTTTCTCTTGAGAAAACACTGTTGCCGGACAGGCTGGCCGTTGCAAATTCCTTTTATTATATCCTTTAAAATCGCCGCATGAAACATTTTCTACTGCTTATTCTTCTCCTTCCCACACTTTGTTTTGCCCAGGGAGATCAGACCATTATCAATGTACCCATCGACGGAAGCGGTACCACCGAGCAGGCGATCCTGCATTTGCCTGATGATTACAGTACTGCGACGACGACCAGGTATCCTCTGCTGGTCTTTTTGCATGGGGTAGGCGAAGGGGGCTCGAACCCCGCGTCTATCTACAACAGTTCTTCCGCCGGCGGTCCCGCCTATATTATCGCGCAGGGGCAGTGGCCATCGAGCTTTGTCAACCCGAAAGATGGCAAGTCGTATAAATTTATTGTCGTATCGCCGCAAAATAATACCGGCTGGTCTACTTCGTCTGCGCAGCTGGATTATGTTCTGACGTATTTATATAATACCTACAGGGCCGACCCTGCCCGTTTATACCTGACCGGTATATCCGCAGGCGGAGAAGGCGTCGAGGAGTATTGTGGTTCGACCGACGGGAACAACAATCCCGTGACGACCACGCACAAGGTGGCTGCGGTGATCCCGATGAGTGCCGTGACGAATGCCCCGACGGAACAGCCGATAGCGGCTAGTATCGTGCAAAAAGACATTCACTATTGGGGTTTTGGGTCTATGAGCGACGTTTGGGGCGTGCATACCATCGAGATCCAGCAATTTATCGATGCGATCTCGGCCGGTTTGGCGATCTCTACCACCTATACGGGTGGGCATTGTTGCTGGGAGCAGTTCTATACCCCGACCTATACTTCGGGTGGGATGAATATCTATCAATGGGCCTTGCAGTATACACAGGGCACTTCGGCGCCGCCCTCGACTTCTCCGCCTTCGTCCGGAAGCAGCACTTATTACAACCTTCCCGGGACCGTGCAGGCGGAGAACTATGCTCTCGCGAGTCCGGGGGTGTCTGCGGAGTCTACGTCGGATGCCGGCGGAGGACAGGATGTGCAGGGAATGGGCAATGGGGATTGGACGAAATATCAGGTGACCGTGCCGACGGCCGGCTGGTATACCGTAAGTTTCCGGGTGGCGACGGCCGGCGCAGGTGGTTCGCTCAAATTGGAGAATACCAGCGGGCAAGTGGTATGTACGGTTGAATTGCCGGAGACGGGAGGATTGCAGGACTGGCTGACGGTGAGTACCACGGTGAATCTGGCGGCGGGATCGCAGACGTTGACGCTGCAGAGTACGTCCGCCGAGCCATGGAGCCTCAACTGGCTTCAATTCGCAGTGACCAGCTCGACCTTGACCGGCGGCATGCATAATATACCGGGTACGATCGAGGCGGCATCCTATGAAGACGCTACGGGGCATATCGCTACGCAGCCGACCTCGGATGCCGGTGGCGGGCTCAATGTGGGCTGGATCGATAACGGCACCTATATGGATTACTATGTGAATGTCGAACAGTATGGGACGTATACCGTGAATTTCCGGCTGGCTACGGCTGACCCCAACGCGTCCTTCGAATTGCTGGACGCCAATGGAAATGTGCTTTCCACGGTGAATGTTCCGAATACCGGCGGGTTCCAGAACTGGCAAACGGTGAGCACGACGGCGACATTGCAGCCGGGATTACAGACGATCCGTGTGCAAAGTACTTCCTGGGATATCTGGAATATCAATTGGATGCAGTTCACCCTGGGCACCAGCGGGGCTTCCACGACTCCCAACACGATGACGGCTTCCGCTTTAAGCTTCGCTGACAGCGCGGCCACCGCTGCAACTGCGACCCAGGTTTGGCCGAACCCGGTGAAGGGCATGGTGACGATCCAGGTGAATGACAACACGTCCGGCAATGAGATCATCCAGGTGGTGGATGCGCTGGGTGTGGTGCGGCAGACCACGAAATTCACCAAGACGCCCGGTGTCAATCAATTCCAGCTCGACCTGTCCGGGCTTGCTCCGGGGGTATATAATATCCGCATCCTGTCCACCTCCCGGCAGCAGACCGTGAAGATATTGAAGGTATAGTTTATAATTGTCAAAAAAACGCTTATATTGGGGATTCATAAACGATTAAGATCATATGAATCCCCTAACTTTTTTCTTTGTTTTACTGGTTGCAGCTATCCCTACCGGTGTCTTTTCGCAGCCGGTGGTCTTGTCTATCAGGGACACGTCCGGGCCGACCATCAGCAGGAATATCTATGGACATTTTTCCGAGGATCTGGGCCGATGTATCTACGACGGGTTCTGGACGGGGGATCATATCCGGATGGATGTGGTCGAGGCGTTGAAGAAGATCAGGGTTCCCGTGCTCAGGTGGCCGGGCGGCTGTTATGCCGACCAGTATCACTGGCGGGATGGTATCGGGCCAAAGGAGCAGCGGAAGCAGACGGTGAACACTACATGGGGGATGGTATCGGAAGACAATAGTTTCGGCACGAGTGAGTTTTTGCAGCTTTGCGAGCTTTTGGGATGTCAGCCGTATATAGCCGGTAATGTGGGCACGGGTACTCCGGAAGAAATGGAGAACTGGCTGGAGTACCTGAATTTCGATGGCAAGAGTACCCTGGCTGATCTCCGGAGGCAGAACGGTCATCCCCAGCCATACCATGTCTCCTTTTGGGGGGTAGGTAATGAGAGCTGGGGTTGCGGCGGGAGCATGACGCCGGAGTACTATTCCGACTTGTATAACCGGTATTCGGAGTTTTGCAAGAACTATCCCGGAGCACCGTTGAAATTGATCGCCAGCGGCGCCAATAGCGACGATTACCATTGGACCGAGTCGTTGATGAAGCATATCGACCGCGGGCGTACCTGGGGGATCTCGATGCATTATTACACGCTGGTGGGTTCCTGGGAACATAAGGGATCGGCTACGAACTTTGGCGAGGACGAGTATTTCAAGGCGATGAAGTCGTGCCTGCGGATGGAAGACATCGTGCGTGGGCATTCGGCCATCATGGACAAATACGATCCGAAAAAGCGGATGTCCCTGGTTGTCGACGAGTGGGGCATCTGGACGGATGCCGAGCCGGGCACCAATCCAGCCTTTTTGTACCAGCAGAACAGTCTGCGGGATGCGTTGATCGCGGCCACGACCCTCAATATCTTCAATAATCATGCGGACAGGATCAAGATGGCGAATCTTGCCCAGACGGTGAATGTCCTTCAGGCGCTGATCCTTACCGATAAGGACAAGATGCTGCTCACGCCTACTTACCATGTCTTCGACCTGTATAAGGTGTTCCAGGATTCGCGTTCGCTGGCGATCCAGGTGAAGAGCCCGGATTATTCGTTTGGGGGCGCGAAGATACCTGCCGTGAATGTTTCCGCGGCGCGGGACTCGGATGGGGTAGTGCATGTCGCGTTGGTGAATCTCGATCCGTCCAGGAAGATCACCATCAAGGCTGATCTGCCGGGGCTCGCGTTCGGCACGGTGCAGGGGCGCGTGCTGACCTCGGCGAAATTTACGGATGTAAACAGTTTTGAGGTGCCCGATAAGGTAAAACCGGCTGCTTTTACCGGAGCGCGGAAAGAAGGCGCCGGGTTGGTAGTGGAATTGCCGGCCATGTCGGTGGTTGTTCTGGATCTAAAATAATTGCCGATGCGAATCCTAAACAGCGCGCTTTTTGTTCTCCTGGTAACTGTTGCCCACGCCCAGGTGGCGATGACGCCGCCGATGGGTTGGAACAGCTATAATTGTTTTGGCTCGGCCGTTCATGAGGACGAGGTGCGGGCCAATGCCGACTATATGGCGCAGCACCTGGCGCGCTATGGCTGGCAGTATATCGTCGTCGACTTTTTGTGGGCATATGATAACCCGCCGGGGAGCCGGATCGGAAATCCTTATCAGCTGCGGCTGGGCGATGGAAGCTATGTACCCTGGCTGGCCATGGATGAGTGGGGCCGGTTACAGCCCCATGTGGATAAATTTCCCAGCGCGTTTGGCGATCATGGGTTCAAGCCCTTGGCGGATTATGTCCATTCGCTGGGGTTGAAGTTTGGTATCCATGTGATGCGTGGGATACCGCGGCAGGCCGTTTGGGCGCATAGTCCGGTGATGGGGGCGAATGGGATCTCTGCTGATGAGATCGCCGATACTTCGTCGACCTGTACCTGGATGAATCACATGTATGGTTTGAATATGCAGGTGGCGGGTGCGCAGGAGTATCTCAATTCTTTGTTGAAGCTGTATGCGAGCTGGGGTGTCGATCTGATCAAGGTGGATGATATCTCGCGGCCTTATCATGCGGCGGAGATAGAAGGCTATCGCAAGGCTATTGCGGCATGCGGCCGGCCGATCGTCCTTAGTCTATCGCCGGGAGAGACGCCCCTCGCCGATTCCCTGCATGTAAAGACCAATGGCAATATGTGGCGGATGGCGGATGATTTTTGGGACAGCTGGCCGGAGATGCTGAAGATGTTCGATTATGCTGCCAGATGGCAGGGTGTGGGTGGACCGGGGCATTGGCCGGATTGCGATATGTTGCAGATCGGGAAGATCTCGAAACGTGGCCCCGTGGGCCCCGAGCGATACAGCAGGTTCACCGATGACGAGCTGCAAACGCATCTCAGCTTTTGGTGTATGTACCGTTCCCCGTTGATGATCGGCGGCAATCTTCCCGAGAACCGGGAGGTCGAGCAGCGGTTGTTGTCCAACCCCGAGGTATTGGCCGTCGACCAGGAAGGCAGCCGTCCGCGGCAGGTGCTCAAGGATGAGCGTGGGATGGTGTGGGTCTCGGACGCAGGCGGCGGAGCTTTGTATGCAGGACTCTTCAATCTCAGCGATAGTGCGCAGGACGTGGCCGTGGGTTTTGACAGGTTAGGGCTCCGGCGATCCGCGATGGTGCGTGATCTATGGCAGCGGCAGGACCTTGGGTTATATAGGAAAGAGATCAGGCGCAAATTGCCGGCACATGGCAGCGCTTTGTTAAAAATTATTTCGCGGTAGATTTTTTTGCATAGCTTTGGTTCGAACTTTAGGGGTGCTCGCAAATAAGCGGGCTGAGATAATACCCTCAGAACCTGATCCGGTTAATACCGGCGAAGGGAAAAGGCGGACGTAACACCTTTGGCTTTTTTGCGTCCTGCATTTTAGATCTCTGTGTAGCTTTATCTCTCCAATTTGCGACACCTCCCATGAGACGCTGGAAGCGTCTCGCCCGAAAGGGCAGATATTAGCGTCAACCCGGATGTTATGACAGAGGTGGAGATCAATCAACGAAAATTTCAGTTACCTGAGCACGGCACCCTGGCCGATGTCCTTCCGTTGTTGCACATTGCGCGGGCGGATGGGATTGCCATTGCCGTCAACGAGGAAGTGGTGCCCGGCGGGGAATGGGCGAGGTATGTGTTGCGGGAAGGTGACCGGGTATTTGTGATCCGGGCGACGCAGGGAGGATGAGACGTGCCGGGAAGCCGGCACCAGGACGGACAAAAACTTTAGTTATATGAAGAAAGCAGTTATGCCGGAGACCGGGCTGATCAGCCGCGATCCTTTCGCTGCCTCCCGGAAGATCTATGTGCCGGGAACGTTGCATCCGATACAGGTGGCTATGCGCGAGATCTCCGTAGGAGATACCAGGGATGGTTATACGCAGGCGGTGCTGCCCAATGCACCGGTGGTGGTGTATGACACCAGTGGACCGTATACCGATCCTGCCGTGGAGATCGATATCCACAAGGGGTTACCCCGGCTGCGGGATGGCTGGATCGAGGAACGGGGAGACAGCGTGCGATCGGGCAGCGGCCAGGCGGTGACGCAACTGTACTATGCGCGAAAAGGGATCGTGACGGCGGAGATGGAATACATTGCGATCCGGGAGAATCTAAAAAATCCGAAAAGCCGTATCACGCCTGAATTTGTTCGGGCGGAGGTAGCGGCGGGCAGGGCGGTGATCCCGGCGAATATCAATCATCCCGAGGCGGAACCTATGATCATCGGGCGGAATTTCCTGGTCAAGATCAATGCCAATATCGGGAATTCGGCGGTGAGTTCGGGCATCGGCGAGGAAGTGGAGAAGGCGGTGTGGGCCTGCAGGTGGGGTGCGGATACGATCATGGATCTGTCCACCGGCAGCAACATCCACGAGACGCGGGAGTGGATACTGCGGAATACGCCGGTGCCGGTGGGTACGGTTCCGATCTACCAGGCATTGGAGAAGGTAGGCGGCAAGGCGGAGGAGCTTAGCTGGGAGATCTACCGGGATACGCTTATCGAGCAAGCCAGGCAAGGGGTGGATTATTTTACTATTCATGCGGGTGTGCTATTGCGTTATATCCCGCTGACGGCACGACGGATGACGGGCATCGTTTCCCGGGGCGGGTCCATCATGGCCAAATGGTGTCTCGCGCATCACCGGGAAAGTTTTCTGTATACCCATTTCGAGGAGATCTGCGCCATCATGCGGGCGTATGATGTTTCGTTCTCGCTGGGAGACGGGTTGCGTCCGGGGTCGATCGCCGATGCCAACGATGCGGCGCAGTTCGCCGAGCTGGAGACGCTGGGAGAGCTGACGAAGATCGCCAGGCGGCATGATTGCCAGGTGATCATCGAAGGCCCGGGGCATATTCCCATGCATCTGATCAAAGAGAATGTCGACAAGCAGATGGAATTGTGCGAAGAGGCGCCTTTTTATACGCTGGGGCCCCTGACGACGGATATTGCGCCGGGTTATGATCACATCACCTCCGCCATCGGGGCGGCGATGATCGGCTGGTATGGTACGGCGATGTTGTGTTATGTCACGCCCAAGGAGCATCTGGGGTTACCGAATAAAAAAGATGTAAAGGACGGAGTGATCGCCTATAAGATCGCGGCGCACGCCGCCGACCTGGCCAAGGGGCATCCGGGGGCGCAGTACCGGGACGATGCGTTGAGCAAGGCGCGGTTCGAATTCCGGTGGCAGGATCAGTTCAATCTTTCGCTGGACCCGGATACGGCCCGGAGCTTTCATGATGAGACGTTGCCGGCAGAAGGCGCCAAGATCGCGCATTTCTGCTCGATGTGCGGACCGCATTTCTGCTCGATGAAGATAACGCAGGAGATCCGGCATTTTGCCGGCGAGAAGGGAATGACGGAGGAGCAGGCAGTGGAGGCGGGAATGCAGGAGAAGGCGGAAGAGTTCAAGCAAAGCGGATCGGAGATCTATTTATAACCGCCGCCGGCGGGTCTTTGTATATGAACAATTTTCTATTAGCCGTATTGAGCCTGCCGGGCGTATTTCCCGGCGAGGCGGACTGTATGGAGGCCCTCCTTTCTGCGGGCCTGGGGAGGCTGCATCTGCGGAAACCCGAGGCTGGTGTGGAAGAGTTGGAAGCGCTTGTGCGCCGGCTGGCACCGCGGTGGGCGGAGCGGCTGGTGTTGCATGGTCCGAATAGCCGCGAGCTGGCCTTGCGGTATGGCGTACCGAATGTGCATGGGGCCGTGGAAATCGGACGGGCGGAAGTCGGACGCGCGGAAGTCGGACGCGCGCCCAAGAGAGAGGGGCGCGAGCGGTCCGATGGGGAGGGGCATGGATATAGCGGGGGCGGGCCGGTGGTGGATGCTGCCGGACTGGCGCTGTCCACTTCGGTGCATGGCTGGGAGGAATTTAGCCGGTTGCCTGAAGGGCTGACCTATGCATTTATCAGCCCTTTATT
>DASYZH010000380.1:0-4319 GCA_035946435.1 Puia sp.
TTACCCCAGATCCAGTCAAGCAGAAAACCCGCGCCAATGGTGATCAAAACAAAAGGGCCCTTGGTCATACAAGCGCAACCGGCCAGGAAACTGCCGGCCAGCACGTGCCATGGGAGAGAGAACCGATGTCGCGGAAACCAGGAGTCTTCCGCGGATGAGACTGCGGCCCGGTTCGCCCGTGATGCCTTATAGAAATGATAAACGGCGCCGATGATGAGCCCTGTGAGATACGGTTCGGCACGGACGTCGTTGTTGGAGATCACCAGGTGGGCCGCCGACACATAGATCAGGGTCGCCAGCTGCGCAACGGGTTTGCCGTACAACGAGAGCGCCAGCCGCCAGGTATAAAAGGCGCCGGCCGCCCAGAATAGCAACGCCGGAAATTTATAGGCGAAGGCATTGACGCCAAGCAGCTTGAAACTGAGCGCCGCCATCCAAAAGGGGAAATGAGGCTTGTCCAGCCAATCGTGACCATCGACATAGAGATTGACGAAGTCGCCCGTGCGGGCCATCGTCTTGGCGATCGTGGCATAGAGCGAGCCATCGGGTTCCAAAATGGGTATAAAGAGACCGCCGGCATTTACAAGGATGGCTGGGATCAGGAGTGGGATGAACCATTTTTGAAGCCAGGTTTCCCATTGGGCATGATGCGGATCGATCATCGAGGGAGAGTCGCCAAGAGTGGACATGAGGGCAAATATATTAAACCTTGCCCATCTCCGCGGACTTTTTGAGCGAATGACGCAGGAAAGGCATACCATGCCCCTGGCGATGTTCCCAGATAACGAACAGCCGCGACATACCCAGGCCCGTTAGCGTGCCGAAGATGGCGCCTACCAGAATGTCGAAAGGATAGTGTTTCCCTACATAGACCTGCGCATAACAGATGAGGGCGGCCCATACCCAGAGCCAGCGCCATTTCCGGCCCGTCACCTCCCGGATCGAAAAATACCAGAAAGCGGCCAGCCCAAAATGATTCGCCGCATGATTCGACGGCATCGAATACAATCCGCCGCAATCCACCAGGGCACGCAGATAGGGTTGAAGCTCCGGATCATGACAGGGGCGAAGCCGGCCGAACATAGGCTTGAGTATCTGCGCGGTGACACTGTCCGTCACGGCAAAGGTCAGCAGGGTCAGACCGATAAAGGCCCAGGCCTTCGAGCTGCCGGCGCCGTGCCCGTATGCAGCGCCAGGGTCGGCCCTTCGCTTGCCCATCCGGAAAGCATAAATGAGCATGAAGACATACAGTGGGATCCAGGTAAGCGGTTCCCGGAAAACAGGCATGATGACATCTAGTACGGAATGATCACTATCGTGCTGGATCAGCACGAACAACGTCTTATCCAGGTGCTCCAACCATTTTAACAAAGACATGCAGCGCGAAATTAGACGGGTAAAATAATCGGTTTCCCGGAGGACAGCCCGTTTTCAGCATTATGGTTTCGTTAAAAAAATCATGCCTGGCTAATAATAAAAAGTTAACGTTCCAATAAACATGGGGTCATAACGTTCGTCTAGTTTTGGCAAACCCATTAAAATGAAATTCATCCTCCCTTTGCTGACCGCCGGACTGTTCGTCCTGTCCGCCGCGGCGCAACCAGTCGCCAGGACAAAACACCTCTTTATCATTACGATCGACGGATTCCGCTGGCAGGAAGTCTTCAGCGGCGCCGACCCATTGTTGATAGGGAATACCGATTATGTCCGGGATACGGCCCTGTCGAAGCAATTGTATTGGGATAGCAGCGCGGAAGCCAGAAGGCAGAAGCTCCTGCCATTTTTCTGGGGGACGATTGCCAGGGAGGGCCGGCTCTACGGCAACCGGTTATTGGGCAATAAGGTCAATGTCAAGAATTTCTACAAGATCTCGTATCCGGGGTACAACGAGATCTTCACGGGTCACACGGATGCCATCAGCAGTCCCAACCTGGCCATCCCCAATAAGAATGTGAACGTGCTCGAGTACCTCAACCATACGGCCGAATACCGCGGCAAGGTGGCCGTATTTACATCATGGAACGTCTTTCCTTTTATTCTCAATGAAGAACGCAGCCATTTACCCATAAACAGCGGGTACGAGCCGATGCGTGAACCGGGTGACAGCACGGCCGGGCTCATCGACAGCGTGATGACGACGATGACGCCCAGCAAAACGAGACACGACCAGCTTACCTGGCTCAGCGCGAGAGAATATATAGCGCAGCATCATCCCAGCGTCCTCTTCCTGGGTTTTGGGGAAACGGATGAACATGCGCATGAAGGCCGTTATGATCTGTATCTACAGCAGGCGGCCGACATCGACCGGATGATCGCCGATCTCTGGTATATGGTGCAAACCGATCCCTACTATAAGGATAGTACCACCTTCCTGATCACCACCGATCATGGCCGGGGTTGGAAACCCAATAAATGGTGCACCCACGGTTTCTGGGCCGAAGGGTCCGGCGATATCTGGATGGCTGTTTTGGGTCCCGATATCCAGCCGGAAGGCGAATTGCGGACGCGCGACCAGATCTATCAAAAACAAATTGCCGCCACCATCGCCCGGCTGCTGGGTGATCCGGCCGGTCCCGGTCATCCCCCCGGCAAGCCCATCGCCATTCCCGCCATCGCGCCCGTGGCCGGAGTTTCCGCACCACCGGCCACGACGCCCCCCACAGGCGTAGCCCTGGCGAGCCAAACCCGGTAAGAACCCGGCCGGTATCGGCTCACGCCGGTCGCTACTGCCCTCGCTCCCGTCTCCCGGGCTGCCCGTGCCGACATCGGCCCTTGGTGCAGCCCAATGGGCCTGCCGGCCCATTTTTGGTCGAATAGTGCTAATATTGCACAAATTTTCCGCATGGCGTTTCAATCTTTCCTCAATCTTTTTACCCCAAAAGACCGCGTATTTTATTCGTTATTCGAGCAGGTGGCCGATAGCGTGGCTAAGATGGGAAAACTGATGAAGGAGGTGGTAGCAGAGCCGGACTTCGACAAACGCTCCGCCATCGCGACGCAAGTGGAGGACCAGGAACACATAAACGACAATCTTACCCACCAGATCTTCACGGAGTTAGGACGAAATTTTATCACTCCTTTCGACCGGGAGGACATCCACTACCTGGCCAGCGCCCTGGACGATATCTGCGACTATATCTTCTCCGCCACCAAAAAGATCAATTTCTACAAGGTCAACCCCAACGATATGGGTATCCAAAAACTGGCCGACCTCATCGAACAGGGCGCCTGCCAGATCCATATCGCCGTCAAGGAGCTGCGGAACATGCGCGATCTGCGGAAGATCACGGACGCCCTGGTCAAGGTCAATAGCATTGAAAATCAGGCAGATGATATCTTCGATCTTAGCATCGAACGCCTCTTCGAAACGGAGCCGGATGCCAAAGAGGTCATCAAAAAACGAGAGATCTACCAGGTGATGGAGATCGTGACGGACAAGTGTGAGGACGCGGCCAATGTCATCGAATCCATTATCATCAAATACGCCTAGTTATCCTCAAATAACCTTGATGCCCATGCCGTCTTTTTTGGTTATCATCATCATTCTGGCCCTCATTTTCGATTATATCAACGGATTTCATGATGCAGCCAACTCCATCGCAACGATCGTCAGCACCAAGGTCCTGACCCCGTTCCAGGCAGTGTTATGGGCAGCCGTTTTCAATTTTGCCGCTTTTTTCATCGCCCGGTATGTGCTCAAGGAATTCAAGATCGGCGGGGCGATCGCCAGCTCGGTCAATATGCAATTCGTGAACCCGCAGGTGATCTTTTCGGGGTTGATCGCCGCCATCTGCTGGAACCTGCTCACCTGGTGGTTCGGCATTCCCTCCAGCTCTTCGCATACCCTGCTCGGCGGTTTCATGGGTGCGGCGCTGGCGCATGCAGGCGCCCTTTCCCGCGGTGGGGTCGCCGTGATCAACTATGCCAAAGTGGTGCCCATCTTCCTTTTTATTTTCCTGGCGCCCCTGATCGGCATGCTCATCGCCTTCGTGATCACGCTGATCATCATGAACGTTTGCCGGCGCGCCAATCCCTACCGCGCGGACAATTGGTTCCGCCGCCTGCAGTTGCTCTCCTCGGGCCTGCTGAGTCTCGGCCACGGCAGCAACGATGCTCAGAAGGTCATGGGCATCATCGGCGCGACAATGATCTGGTACGAAAACCAACACGGCCATCAAATGTCATTTAAACAATTTATCGACGGGAATATGTGGGTACCCCTCGCCAGCTTTACTGCCATCGCGCTGGGAACGCTAAGCGGCGGCTGGAAGATCGTAAAGACCATGGGCACGCGGATCACCAAGGTCACGCCCATGGAA
>DASYZH010000381.1:0-13674 GCA_035946435.1 Puia sp.
GGCAGGTGCGCGGACGGCCCGGCTGGGGCGCAGCGTTGCGGGGGGTCGCCAACGGCTCACCGGGGCGTGCCGGTAACAGCGGGAAGGCGTCAACGGCTCAATGGGAACCGCCGGTAGATGGGATTTGCAGCCGTTTAATTAACTTTAGTGGAATTGCTTTCCATGAGAATCTTCTATATTTCAATACTATTCCTGCTGCTCACCGGGGTGGTGCGGGGGGCGGGTGAACCCGGGGATGCGAATGGGCCGGCGGCCATCGAACGCCACAAGATCGACAGCATCGAGCATCGGGTCATAGGCTTCCTCGTTCACAAGCAAAAGGGGTCGTTTGGCCGCGCGTCCTGCTATGCCGAAGATGCTTTGCAGCGATCCAAAAAGATCGGCTATACGCACGGCATCGCCGTTGCGCTGGCCTGCCAGGCGGCGATCGCGGGTCATGGGAACGATCAATTTATGCTTTCGGAGAAGCTGGCGCGGGAGAGCCTGGAGTGGTTCGCCAAAACAGACGACAAATATGCGATCACGCTGGCGTATTACACCCTCGGCTATTCGCTTTTTGCGCAGAGTCATTTCGATGAAGCGTTGAGCTATTTCCGGCTGGCGCGCGAGGAGGCCCGCCGGACGGGCAACAGGGCTGAAGAGGTCTATATGTTATCTGTAACCGCCGAGGCGTATCGCGAGCGGGGCGATTATGCCAGGGCCTTCGATACGCTTCAGCATTGTATCCAGCTGGCGGAAGAACTGCAGGACAGTGCCCTGGTCATGGTGCAGTATAATCTGCTTGCCGAATTGTTCATGCAGATCGAAGATTATGCCTCTGCTGAGAAATATTATCGGATGGTCTATGGCGCGGGGAAGCCGGAGCAGATGGAACCGTGGGATGTCGCCGTGTACGCCGAGCTGAAGGCGCGGGAGCATCAGTACGACAGCGCATTGTATCTCCTGGGCACCCTGGACAGCGCCAGGATGCAGCCTGCGTTCATGCGTACTTTCCTGGTGAGCAAGGGAGAATACTATCTGTTACGGGGCGATTATGCCAGCGCCCTACCCTATTTTCTCAAGAGCATCGTCTTCCAGCGGGAGATGAATGACAGGAATCAGCTCATGCGTTGCCAGGAAGACCTTGCCAAGACCTATTTCGGGTTGCACCGGGATACGACGGCATTCCGGTATGCGCGGGAGGAACTGGAGCTGGCGCAAAGTACGGATGCGAAGCAGAATATCCGGGATGGCTGTCAGCTGTTGTACCTGCTTTATGACCGGGAGAAACGGACCGATAGTGCCTACTCCTATTACCGGCGGTATATCCTGCTCAAGGACAGCGTGCTGAACGACCAGGTGAAAGGGCGTTTTGCCTCCTTCGGGTTCGAACAGAAGATCCGGTGGCTTAAGCAGGACAAACAGCTGGAAGATGTCTGTTTACGGGAGGAGATGATGATCAAGAATATGTTGATGGGGGGTAGCCTGGTGTTGCTGTTGTTCGCGGGCATCTATATCTGGATCATCCGGCTGAAGCGAAGGAATGCGGATCATCGCCGGAAACAGGCGGAAGACGAGCTGGAGATCCAGCGGTTGGAGGGTGAACGGGCGCGCGCCGCGTTGCAGCAGCGCGCCAAGGAGCTCGAGATCCAGGCCTTGCGGTCACAGATGAATCCGCATTTCATCTTCAACTGTCTGAATGCGATCAACCGGTTTATCCTGGGTCATGAAACGGAGGCGGCGTCGGACTATCTTACGAAGTTCTCGCGGCTCATGCGGATGATCATGAACCATTCGAGAAATGCCTACATCACCCTGGCCGACGAGATCGATATCCTGCGGCTTTACCTGGATATGGAGCGGTTGCGGTTCAAGGATGCCTTCGATTACCGGATCGTCATTGCGGACGAGCTCGAGATCGACGACATCAAGATCCCGCCGCTGCTGGTGCAGCCATTCGTGGAGAATGCCGTTTGGCACGGACTGATGCACAAGGAAGAGCGGGGGGCCCTGACCATAAGCTTTTCGGCCATTGGCGATTTGATGACCTGTGTGGTCGAGGATAATGGCGTCGGACGCCTGCACGCCGCGCTTTTAAAAAGCAAATCGGCGGAGCGGCATAAATCCATGGGCATGCAGATCACGGCCGAGCGGATGGCGTTGTTATCAGATATGGGCACGGCGACGCCGTTCTTCGTGATCGAAGACCTGTACGACGAACAGGGCGAGCCTGCGGGAACCAAGGTCACGTTGACCGTCAAGATCAATCATCCGGCCGGGGAGCCGGCTTATAGTTAAATAACGGGTCGGAGGCCCGTGGGCCAAAGGCCAAATATTTATATGATCAACGCTTTTATTGTCGACGATGAGCCGTACTGTACGGAGGCCCTGGCGATCCTGCTCGGGAGATATTGCCCGCAGGTCCACATTGAAGGTATCTATTATTCCGGCGCGCAGGCACTGGGCCCCATCCGGGAGCTGCAGCCACAGCTGCTTTTCCTGGACATCGAGATGCCGCGGATGAACGGGTTCGAATTGCTGGAAAAGGTAAAGGATCTGGACTTCGAGCTGATCTTTACGACCAGCTATGATCAATATGCCATCAAGGCGATCCGTCACAGCGCGCTGGATTATCTCTTAAAGCCCATCGACCGCGAGGAGTTGCAAATGTCGATCCGCAAAGTAGAACAACGGCTGAAAGCGCCGCTGGCGCAGCAATTCGACCTGCTCTTCCAGAAACTGCAGAGCCCGGCCAACCTCTTCACCAAGATCGCCATCCCGACAATGGAAGGGCTGCAGATGGTCGGCGTCGACTGTATCGTCCACTGTGTCTCCGACAGCAACTACACCGTGCTCACGCTCAAAGAAAAACAAAAGATCATCGCCTCGAAGACGCTCAAGGAGATCGAGGAGCTTCTCGAAGACTATTCTTTTTTACGCGTGCATCATTCGCATCTCATCAATCTCAACGAGGTCTGCAAATATATCAAGGGGGAAGGCGGTTATCTCGTGATGTCGGACGAGGCCAGCATACCCGTGTCGCGAAGCCGGAAAGAGGCTTTGTTAAGGAAATTACAACCTAACAGATCTTAGCGCCCATATCGCCCGAAGCGCGTCGCCGGTTACTCATCCGGGGGCTTCAATCAATAGCCGTTTACGCCAGCTGCTTGTTCTGGCTTGTGATCCGCAAGATGACGGAGTAATTTTAACCTATCATCAAAAAAGATCATTATGAAAAAGCTCATTGGCCTGTTGCTGACCGGTATGTTCGTAGCCGTCGGCGCCAATACGCAGGCACAAACACCCACATCGGACAAAGCCTATTTACTGAACATCCACAATATTGCCACCGACAAGGCCGCCGTCAAGGCTACGCGGGATTTCTGGGCGCGTACCGGCGATCAGAACGATGCCCAATGGTATAAAACAGGTAACGGGTATCTGGCCGAGTATTACGAAGGCGCTACTCAAGCGCATTATCTCTATGACCACAAAGGCAACTTCAGCTATTCGATGCTCACCTATACGGAAAAGGAGATGCCTGCGGACGTACGGCACCTGGTGCGCAGCAATTACTATGATTTCACCATCGGCTGGGTCAAGGAGATCAACGAGTCGCAGGTCACGGCTTATGTGGTGCATATCGAAGATGCCGCGTCGTGGAAGGACCTGGTGGTCCAGGATGGCGAAATCCGCGTGTTGCATGCATATTATAAAAATTGATGATTTTGGCGTAAATTTGCGGTTCTCAAATTTTATAATATGAGCCGTAAAGGAAAGGTTTTGGTAGCGATGAGCGGCGGTATCGACAGTACCGTTACGGCCCTCATGCTCCATGATCAGGGTTATGAAGTCGTAGGCATTACTATGAAGACCTGGGACTATGCCAGTGCAGGCGCCTCGAAGAAAGAAACGGGCTGTTGTAACCTGGACAGTTTCAATGACGCGCGGATGGCCGCGGTGCAACATGGGTTTCCGCATTTTGTACTGGATATCCGGGAGGAGTTCGGGGATTTTGTGATCGAGAATTTTGTAGACGAGTACCTGGCGGGCCGCACGCCGAATCCCTGTGTACTCTGCAATACGCATATCAAATGGCGGGCCCTGTTGAAGCGGGCCGACGCGATGGACTGTGAATATATTGCCACGGGACATTATGGAATTGTGAGGCAACATAGCAATGGCCGGTATACCATCGCCAAGGGCGTAGACGAGACGAAGGATCAGAGCTATGTCCTCTGGGGCTTGCAACAGGATCTGCTCAGCAGGACCCTGTTGCCGTTAGGGCCCTATCGAAAGACAGCCATCCGGCAGATGGCATTGGACTATGGTTATCCGGAACTCGCGAAGAAGGCGGAGAGCTATGAGATCTGTTTTGTGCCTGACAACGACTATCGCGGGTTTCTGAAGCGTCGGGTCGACGGGCTCGAAGAGCGGGTCATGGGCGGTAATTTTGTCGACAAGCATGGGACGATCCTCGGACAGCACAAGGGTTATCCTTTCTATACGATCGGTCAGCGCAAGGGGTTGGACATCACCTTTGGCAAGCCGGTGTATGTCACGGCCATCCAGCCGGAGACCAATACGGTAGTGCTCGGCGACGAAGAGGATCTGGATCAGCAGGACATGATGGTGGGGAAGATCAACTGGATGAAATACGAGGGGCTGGTCCCCAATGATGCGACAGTGGCTCCCAATGATGCGGCAGTGACTCTCAATGATGCGGCAAGCGGGGGCATGGAGGCGATCACCAAGGTGCGTTATAAGGACAAGGGGACGCTCAGCAATCTCTATCCCGAGGGGGATGGGGTGCGGGTGCAGTTCTACGAAAAGGCCAAGAGCATTGCGCCGGGTCAGAGTGCCGTGTTTTATGAGGGGGACGAGGTCATTGGCGGGGGGATCATCCAGAGGCCGCTGGCGTAGGGTGCGGGCCTCATGGGGCTGCGGCCTGCCGAAGGCCAGACGGAAGCGGTCGCCGCCACGGCCTGCCGGATAGCAATAAAACAGCTAATTCCGCGTTCTCCAAGGATATGAAATTTCGCCTGAGTCTCATCCTGTTGCTGAGTCTGATGGTCGTAACCAGCTGCAAAAAGACCGTTCATTTTACCAGCACCTCCGGCTATTCCGGTGAGCTCACCGATTTCTGGACGCCATTGCAGATAGGGAAATATGTCACCTACCGCATGGATTCCCTCAACTTTTATTTTTATGGCCAGTTGGATACGGTTACCTCGTATCTGGCCAAGGATTCGATAGAAGATACGGTCACCGATGCTACCGGCCACCTGAATTATATGGTAGTTCGTTATCTAAGTGATACCACGGGTTCATCCTGGACGCCCAATGAAACCTACCTGGTCGAGGCTTCTACCCAGAACATCCAGATGGTCGAGGAAAACCTCAGGTTTATCAAGTTAGCCTGGCCGATCGACAATGGGTTCAGCTGGTCCGGTAATAGCTTTCTGCCGTACAACCCTTATGGGGGCTATTTCGTTTACAGTGACGACAATCATCTCTCTTTGGGCAATTGGACCTATACTTATCAGAATGTCAACACGCCCTATACGACTTCGCCGGGCGGTCTAACCTTCGACTCGACGATCAGCGTGCTGCAGGCGAATGATTCCATCAATGTGCCGATCGCCAATCCCAATGCTTTTGGTTCGCGGACGTACTGGCTGGAGACTTATGCCAAGCATGTCGGGCTGGTCTACCGGCATACGGAGATGTGGGAGTATCAGCCCCCTCCCCCGAATAATTTGCAAGCCGGGTACAAGATCGGGTTCGAGCTTACCATGACGCTAATCGATCATAACTAGGGGTTTTTGCCGGGCCGGTCCTGGCGGCGGGCGGCGGGCTGGATTTTTAGCCGGGGCCGCATCTTTAGCGATGGAACCGCGTGGCGAAGAGGGTGTCGGCGCGCTGGTTGTAGCCTGTGAGATTTTCGGTGGCTTGTATCTTGAGACGGCTGGTGTCGCGGATGTAGGCGACGATCTCTTCATTTTCCTTTTTAAATACGGAGCAGGTGCAGTAGACGAGTGACGCGTCGGGTGCGACGTGCGGGCCGATGCCTGCCATGATCCGCTTTTGCAACGAGCTGTAGCGGTCGATGGCGGCGGGTTCGAAGAAATACAGCTCTTCGGGGTTCCGGCCCCAGGTGCCGCTGCCGGTGCAGGGGACATCGGTGAGGATCAGTTCGGCGTTGACCGCGCTGGCGGGTGGCGTTTGCTTGGAGAGATCGGCGAGGAAACTGTGGTATTTTTTGATGCCGGCGGTTTGGAAACGGGCCTTTAGATTGTGGATGATGGATTCGCGGATATCGGAGACAAGGATGTCCAGACCCGGAAAGAGGTCGTAGGCGAGGATCGATTTACCGCCGCTGGCCGCGCAGGCGTCCCAGAAGAAATGAGGGGGTTTGCCGGGTTGGACGGAAGGCTGCGGGTGGTCCATGGCGCCGGGTTGCAGGAAGCCGGCGACACGTTGGGAGCTATAGTCCTGGATGACGACCTCTTTGTCGGGGGTAAAATAGTCTTCGACCTTAAAGCCGTTGGGCAGGCGGATGGTGAACGGCGCTTCGAACTCGCCGATGCCGGAGAGCTTTTCGCGAACGACGCTTTCGTAGCCGGGGCGGATGCGCAGGAAGAGGTCGGGTTGGCGCAGGAAGCTCAGGCATAGGGCCTCGTGGTCGATGGCAGGAGAGAGCTCGTCTTTCCACGGGAAGATGTCGGTGAGCCGGAAGTCGGCGCCTTCGGGTTGCCCTTGAAAGAAGTCGAGTTTTTCCGGGAGCGGGGCGGTGGCTTTTTCGGCCCAGGCCGGTTTGAAATAGGTCAGCAGTTCACCCGGCTGGTCGTTGCAGAGCAAGAGGCCGGCGAGGAGACGGTCTTTTATTGCGAGTGATCTTGCCGCGTGGCCGAGACGGTAGAAGCCATAGACGAGGGCGCTGAGCGTTTTACGGTCGCGGGAACCCATTTGCTTGTTAAGGCGAAAATAGTCCTTCAACCAGACGTGCAGTGGTTCCTCGCCTTTATAGCTCTCTATGATCTGAGTGGCGTAGCGGAGCTGGTTGTCGAAGATCATGGCTTGTTGATGTCTTCGCTGGCTTAGAGTTCGAGCAGTGCCTTAAGGGGGTCCTTGCCGAAGAGGAGCTGGTCGGGATTCTCGAGCAGCTCTTTGACGCGAACGAGGAAGCTCACGGATTCGCGGCCATCGATGATGCGGTGGTCGTAGCTCACTGCCAGGTACATCATGGGGCGTACGACGATCTGACCGCCTACGACCACGGCGCGTTCTTCGATCTTGTGCATGCCGAGGATGGCAGATTGCGGAATATTGATGATGGGAGTAGACATGAGGCTGCCGAACACGCCACCGTTAGTAATCGTGAACGTTCCGCCCTGCATCTCTTCCATGGATAATTTGTTATCGCGCGCTTTGGTAGCCAGCTCGACGACCTTTTTTTCGATATCGGCCATGGACAGGCTTTCGGCGTTGCGGATCACGGGGACGACGAGGCCTTTGGGGGCGGATACGGCGATGGAGACATCGCAGTAGTCGTGGTAGACGATCTCGTCACCGTCGATATAGGCGTTGACGGCCGGCCACTCCTGCAGGGCGTAGCAGGTCGCCTTGGTGAAGAAGCTCATGAAGCCGAGATTAACACCGTGCTTTTCTTTGAACTTGTCTTTGTATTTGGCGCGGAGGGCCATGACAGCGCTCATATCCACCTCGTTAAAGGTGGTGAGCATGGCCGTGGTATTTTTAGCTTCCACCAGACGGCGGGAGACCGTCTTGCGGAGGTTGCTCATTTTTTCGCGACGATCCTGGCGGGTAAAGAGGGCCTTGCCCGGGGTGCGGCCAGGGTGGGCCAGCGCTTCGAGGACGTCGTTCTTGAGGATCTTGCCCCCGGTTCCGGTGGGAGTTATCGATCCGGCGTCGATCTTTTTGTCGGAGATGATGGCGGCGGCGACCGGTGTAGCTTTCAGGTCGTTGGGGATTGCCGTTACGGCGGCGTGGGCGGCCGGTTGAACGACTGCGGGTGCCGAATGATCCGTTGCAGCGGCCGCCTGGGGGGCTGCACCATTGGGGTGGGCGGCGGCGGAGGGAACCTTGGGTTCGGATTGGCCTTCGGGTTTGGCGGCAGTTTCATCGATCCGGGCGACGACATCGCCGATCTTAAGGGTATCACCTTCTTTCCCGACGGTTTTGAGGACACCTGCTTTTTCCGCGTTGACCTCGAAAGTTGCTTTTTCGCTTTCCAATTCTGCTATGACCTCATCGCGTTCGACATACTGACCTTCCTTTTTGAGCCATTTGACCAGCGTGACTTCGCTGATGGACTCGCCTACTGCCGGAACTTTAATATCAATCATTTTGAACCTTGTTTCTTGTGTTTGTGCGCAGCGGGCCCGAGGCCTGCAGCGGGAGTGCAAATGTACGGGTTATATGCTAAAAGCGGTTTCGATGATCTCGGCCTGCTCCTGGGCGTGAACCTTGGAGTAGCCGGTGGCCGTGGCGGCGCTGGGCTGACGGCTGATGACCCCATAATTGATGGTCTTGAGGTTCATCTGGAGGAAAGATGCGGCACCCATGTTGAGGGGTTCTTCCTGTACCCAGAACCAGGTGGCTGCTTGGCTATATTTTTTGTACAGGGCTTCCAGCTGGTTCACCGGCAGCGGGTACAGCTGTTCGAGCCGGACGATGGCTACATCCTTTCGATTGTCTTTTTGCTGCCGTTCGGCCAGGTCGAAATAGACCTTACCGCTGCAGAAGAGCACCTTTTTCACGTCTTCGGCACGTTCGACAAAGGTATCGTCGATGACTTCGCGGAATCCGCCGGTGGTGAAATCATGCATGGGCGAGTAGCTACCGGGGTGACGCAGGTTGGCTTTGGGGGAGAAATTGATCAGCGGTTTCCGGAAGGGCCAGGTGAGCTGGCGACGAAAAGCGTGGAACAGGTTGGCCGAGGTAGTGATGTCGGTGACGACGAGATTGTACTCCGCGCACATTTGTAAGAAGCGTTCCATGCGGGCCGAGCTATGTTCCGGGCCCTGTCCTTCATAACCATGGGGAAGCAGGAGGGTGAGGCCGTTCATGCGCAGCCATTTTTGTTCGGCGGCGGAGAGGAACTGGTCGATGATCACCTGGGCACCGTTACTGAAATCGCCGAACTGCGCCTCCCAGAGCACGAGGGCGTTGGGGTTGGCGAGGGCGTAGCCATATTCGAAGCCTAAAACGGCGTATTCACTGAGCAGGGAGTTGAAAATGCGGAATTCGCCTTTTTTATCTGGAAGGCGGCTGAGGCGGTTGTAAAGTTCGTCCGTATTCTCGTCGCGAAGAACGGCATGCCGGTGCGAAAAGGTCCCGCGTTGGACGTCCTGGCCGCTCATGCGGACGTCTTTTCCTTCCAGCAGCAGGCTGCCGTAGGCTAGCAGCTCACCCGTGGCCCAATCGACCTTGCCTTCTTCGTTGAAAAGCTTGATCTTATCCTGCAGCAGCTTTTCGACCTTGCGCAGGGGTTTGAAGCTTTCGGGCCAGGACATGATGGCGTCGAAGATCTTTTTGAAGTCGGCTTCCGTGATGCCCGTTTGCGGGGACTGTTCGAAATCAGCAGGATTCGATTTGCGGAGGCTTTGCCACCACAGCTCGGGCTGCTGATATTTATAGGGAAGCGGGTTTTGTTTTACTTCGTCGAGACGTTCCTGCAGGTCCGCCCAGAATTTCTTTTCCATCTCTTTGGCCATTTCCTTGGCGTCGGATTCCCCGTGGTCGATGAGGTACTGCGTATATACTTCCCTGGGATTGGGGTGCTGGTCGATGAGGGCATAGAGATGGGGCTGCGTGAATTTGGGGTCGTCGCCTTCGTTGTGACCATGGCGGCGGTAGCACACCATATCGATAAAGACGTCCGAGTTGAATTCCTGCCGGTAACGGGTGGCGATCGACGCGCATTTGACCACGGCTTCTGCATCGTCGCCGTTGACATGCAGCACGGGTGCGTGGATCGCGGCGGCCAGGGAGGTACAGTAGTCGGAGCTACGGGCATCGTCGAAATCGGTGGTAAAGCCAATCTGGTTGTTGATCACGAAATGGATCGTCCCGCCGGTAGAATAGCCTTTGAGGCTGCTCATTTGCAGCACCTCGTAGACGACGCCCTGGCCGGCGATGGAGGCATCCCCATGGATGAGGATGGGGAGCATCTTATCGTAATCGCTTTGGTACATGACGTCGGCCTTGGCACGGGCGAAGCCTTCGACCACGGGGTCGACGGTCTCCAGGTGCGAGGGGTTGGGCATGAGTTTGAGATAGACGGTCTTGTCGGTATCCGTCTGCACCACGCTGCCATAGCCCATATGGTATTTAACGTCACCGCTGCCCATGGTCTGGTCTGGCTTGGCGGTCCCTTCGAACTCGCTGAAGATCTGTTCGTAGGTCTTGCCCATGATGTTGGCCAGGACGTTGAGGCGGCCGCGGTGGGCCATGCCGATCACCACTTCCTGCACGCCGTTAGTGGCGGAAGTATTGATAATGGTGTCCAGGGCGGGGATGGTCGCTTCGCCGCCTTCCAGCGAGAAACGTTTCTGCCCGATGTATTTGGTATGCAGGAACTTCTCGAATAAGACGCCCTGGTTGAGCTTTTCGAGGATGCGTTTCTTTTGCTCCAGGGGGAGGGGGTCGAGGAACCGCTTTTCCATCTCGTTTGTCAGCCAGTCGACCTTTTTCTGGTCGCTGATATATTTGAATTCGATGCCTACGTGACCGGCATAGCATTGCTGGATATGGGAGAGGATGGCGCGGAGGGTCGTCGTGCCGAGGCCGATGAGGTTGCCGGCGAAAAAGTTCTTGTCCATGTCTTCTTCGGTGAAGCCGTAGAAGGCGAGGTCGACGTTGGCGCCGCGGTCCTTTCGGGGGCGGATGGGGTTGGTTTTGGCGAGCAGGTGGCCTTTATTCCGGTAGCCGAGGATCAGGCGGTAGGCGCCCAGCTCCTTTTTCCAGTCCACGCCATCGGAGGTGGTCATGGTCCTGGCGACGGTGCCGTTAGCGACGGCGGTGCCATTGGCTGTTGCGGTGCCATTGGCTGTTGCGGTGCCATTGGCGGCAGCAGTGCCGTTGGCGGCAGTGGGAGAGCCGTTGCGGCCCTGGGTTACGGCGAAATCAAAACCTTCAAAGAATTTGCGAAATTCGGGGTCCACGGTATCGGGGTTCTTCACGTAATCCTGATAGAGTCCCTCGATATAACTTGGATGAGAATTAGTTATAAAAGAAAAGTCTTTCATGGAACAATGCGCAGAGCGCTCTTTTTTGGCCTACAAATATCGTTCAAAAATCGCGAAGGTTTAGGCCTATTTTGATGGTTTTTACTAATATTTTAATAAGGCTGGGATACGTAGGTAGCGCGCCCGCCGTGTGGTTTATTTGGGAAAGTTGGGATTTCTTTTGGTGTTTTCAGGGATCGGGCTTACCTTTGCCGTCCTAAATTTGGAGTTCATGGCAAATCACAAGGCAACCAAAAAAGACGTAAGGCAAGCCAACAAGCGTCGGGATCGTAACCGTTACTATGGCAAGACCACGCGTAACGCGATCCGTGACCTGCGGGCGATCAAGGGGGGTAAAGAAGCCGGGGAGCAATTGCCCGAGGTAGCCTCCATGATCGACAAGCTGGCTAAAAAAGGCGTTATCCACAAGAACAAGGCAGCGAACCTGAAGAGCAAGCTGGCTCGCAAGGTGAATGGCCTGAACGCCGCCACTGGCGCCAATGCGACGCCCGCCAAGTAAGCGTTGAATCCAAAGATTTTTTTTGGCATCTGTAAAATAGTTTGTTGAAGAAGCATCCGTTACCGGATGCTTTTTTATTTTGTGCCTATGAGAAGACTTATATGCGCTTTTTTACTAATAGCTATCGCGTTTTCAGGGATCGCCCAGGAAACTCCTTTTGAGCGGTCGGCCGGGAAACAGACGGCGACCTATGCCGAGTGTATCGCCTTTTATAAAGACCTGGACAAGCGCTCCCCTCGCCTATCGGTCCGCCAGATGGGGATGAGCGACGCGGGTTACCCCTATCATGTGGTACTTTATTCGAACGACGGCGTAGCCGACCCCGCGGTTTGGCACAGGCGGCACAAGCTCGTCATCCTGATCAACAACGGCATCCACCCGGGCGAGCCCGACGGTATCGACGCCAGCATGCTGCTATTACGCGACCTGGTAGCCGGCAAGATCAGCCTGCCGGACAATATCGCGCTGGCGGTGATCCCCCTGTACAATATCGGCGGGGCGCTGAACCGGGGGTCTTTTTCGCGGGTCAACCAGAACGGCCCGGAAAGCTATGGGTTCCGGGGTAACGCACAGAACCTGGACCTCAACCGCGATTTCACCAAGAACGACAGCCGCAGTGCCCGGAGCTTTGCGCAGATCTTTCACCTGGTCGACCCCGAGATACAGATCGACAACCATGTGAGCGATGGTGCGGATTATCAATACACGATGACCTTGCTCGCTACGCAATGGAATAAGCTGGGCGGCGAGCTGGGTGTCTTTTTGCATGACGTCTATGGCCCCGCCCTTACCGCCGGAATGGAGAAGAAAGGCTGGCCGATGACGCCCTATGTAGAATTCGAGGCCGGCAATCCGGACCGGGGCTGGGACGGGTTTTATGATGAGCCGCGGTATTCGAGCGGTTATGCAGCCCTTTGGCACACCATCGCTTTTATGCCGGAGACGCATATGCTAAAACCCTTTAAGGACCGGGTGCAGGCGACGTACAGTCTCATGACCGTGATGATCGCACAGGCTTCCCTGCACGCCGCGGAACTCATCGGGATGCGCAAACACGACATCGCGGCGGACCAGGACAGCAGCCGCCTTTCGCTGGACTGGAAGGTCGACACTACACGCTGGGACGAGCTGAATTTTAAAGGGTATGCTGCGGAGACGAAGACGAGTGCGATCACGGGAATGCCAAGGCTCTTTTATGATCATAGCAAGCCCTTTGAAAAAAAGGTGCGGTTCTACGATTATTTTGTCCCGGATGCAGGGGCTATGGTCCCCAAGGCCTATATCATCCCGCAGGGCTGGCATGCCGTCACCGATCTGCTGGAGTTGAACGGCGTGCGGATGCGGCGACTCCTTCGTGATACGACGATAACCGTGGAAGCTTATCATATTGCCGGGTATCAAAGCTATCCGCGGGCTTATGAGAAACATCATAAGAATACCGCGATCAAGGTGACGACGGATCAGGAGGCGATCCATTTCTTAAAAGGAGATTATATTATCGGCACCGATCAGCCTGCGCGGCGTTTCCTGGTAGAGATGTTGGAGCCCACCGGTGAGGACAGCTATTTTGCCTGGAATTTTTTCGATGCCATCCTGCAGCAAAAGGAAGGATATAGCGATTATCGCTGGGAAGATGTGGCAGCCGTTTGGATCAAGGATCATCCCGAGGTTATGACGGCCCTGGAAGAAATGAAGAAGAGCGATTCGGCGTTTGCACGTAATGCGCGGGCGCAGCTGAATTTCGTGTATCATCGCTCGCCGTGGTATGAGGCCGCGCATTTACGCTATCCTGTATATAGGGTAATATAAAGATATATCGGCTTAAATGAAGGCCGGGGGCATAGCCCCCGGTTTATTATTATTTCTATTGATCTCCGCGTTCGCCACGATCGGGTCTTTCGCCACGATCACCACCGCCGCGAT
>DASYZH010000382.1:0-21286 GCA_035946435.1 Puia sp.
TGCAAAAGGATAATTCGTCTCCTCCGCCACCGACACGACAGCCCCCTCAACGCGCGTCGTCACCGCACAAGGTGCATACACCAGCGCCGCGAGCCCCCCATCGGAACTCATAAACCAAAGGTTCTCCGCGAACTTCGGCCATCCCTGATGCATATTCGATGTACAGCAGGTATAGCCGGTAAACAGCCCATAGCAGACATCCGTCCCATCGTGGTTCACATCGAAATTGCGATAGTGGCGCGTCGCCATCACCTGATTAGCCTGTTGGAAATATTGCCGTGTCATAAAATTGCTATCGATCTGCGTCGGCAGGGCGTTGAAAGCGACACGTTCGAGCCGGTCGGCGTAATCCGTTCGCCCCGCGATCTGCAACATCGTCTCGAGCGTATACATCATCTCCACCGCCGTGCAAAGCTCCGAACCCTGGGTCGGGTCATTGCCATGGACCGACTCATCCGCCCCAAACAACCCAAAAGGCATCCCATCATACCGATCCAGATCACTCAACCCCTTGTTCATCGCGTCCAAAAAACGAGCCTCCGGATGTTGCTGATAGTAAACCAACGGCTCCTTCATGCCCTCGGCCAAATTAACCCCGTGGATGGCGCCGTCAGTGGAAAGCAAATGTGTATGCAGGAACGCATCCGTATAATCGAAGGTCTGTTTATGGAGCAGGTTGGCCAGTTGCAACAAAAAGGCATCGCCGGTGATATTGTAAAGCCAGTATACCGCCTGGAGGTTGTCGCCTGCCCGATAGCGTGCCCAAAAGGTCCAGTGATCCAGCGGCGCCTTCGGCAACTCCGCCAGCTGATACCGGAAATAACGCGTCATCAATCGGACCACCCGCGCATCCCCCGTAGCCGAATAATACTGTTGCAACACTTTCAACATCACCATATGCGGCCACCAATCGTGGCAGTTATCGCGTTGCAGCCCCGGCTCACCGGGATAGTCGCGCGCGGGTCCAAAATACCCGTCGGGCTGTTGGCTCGCCAGTGTCCATTCGATAAAAGGCCGGGTCTTCGCGATCAACGAGCTATCGCCAAGCATATAGGCGAGCGGCACCAGCCCATCGAGCCAGTAAGGACCCCGTTCCCACTGGTCCCCGTCGCCGCCCCGCCAGCCGTTGCGCACGCCCATCACCGAAGGATAAAGCTTGTCCAGCTCCCCCGTCGCCCCCGAAGCCTGCCGCACCAGCATCTCGCGCAGCCAACCCTCCGGCCGTATAGCCCCCAGCGGCAATTCCATATAAGCCGCAGGCCTAAGCGGCGCCCGGTTAGGCGTCTGCGCCGGGCACGCGCAACAAACAAAAAGAAATACCAGGGTAATTGTGCAATAACGAAGCATAGTCATAGTAGACTAAATATAAGAAAAACACGTTATTGCTTTTTATTTTAGTACATGAAACTCCTGCTATCCCTGACCTGCCTATGCCTTGCCGTCCTCTCCACAATCGCACAGGATACTATTTATTACAATTCCTACTGGCGCGACACTACAGCTGCTCACGCTTCCTACTATCGCACCAGGTCCAGAAGTGGTGGCGTCTGGCAAGTCATCGACCATTACCTCAATGGTAAGTCACAAATGACGGGCGCCTACCTCGATGATTCCTGTCTTCTAAAGCAGGGAGAATTCATCTGGTTCGACTCCATTGGAAGGGTAACGCACGAGTGCACTTATGTCGCCAACAAAGAAGAGGGGAAAGAAACATACTACTACGACAATGGTAAGATCAACATCACAGGCAACAATAAGAACGGCGAGAAAGACGGGAAATGGTTGGGCTACTACACCAACGGCCAGCGATCCGGTGAGGCAAAATACAAAAATGGCAAGCAGGTATCCGGTACATTTTACCATGAAGATGGCAGCCGGAATAAGGACATCGAGGAATTCATGCGGGAGTCGGGTTATCCGGGAGGAGTAGGTCAATGGCTTCGCTTCCTCAATAAAAATTTGCGCTATCCCGACAGTGCCTATATCCATGAGATCGAAGGAACGGTCGTCGTGCAATTTATTGTTTCAGAGGAAGGCAAACCATTGGACTGTATGGTCATTCAGGCGGCAAATCCCTACCTGGATGCCGAGGCCAAACGGGTAATTTTACTCACAAAGAATTGGGAGCCCGCTATTTTCGGCGGCCGTTTGGTGAAGAGCTACAAAAAGCAGCCCATCGTGTTTAAATTGCAAACGGAATAACGATTTATCTATACACATCCAATAACCCCTCCGGCAACTCCACATGCACCTCCCGCCGTTTAGCGTCCACCTTCCGCAACGTCTGCTCATGAAGCGGTATCAGCGCCTCTTTGCCGGAAACCAAAATTTTACACAACACCTGGTGCGGCTGCTCGATCACTTCTAAGATCTCGCCAAGGTCAGCGGAACCGTCAAAAAGGCGGAAGCCCACGTAAGAGATCGGCGCAGCCATCCCGGCAAACGCAAGGAAATCCGCCTCTCGCAACCACACCTCTTTCTGCACCACGCGCCGCGCTGCCTCCTTGGTATCCAAACCCTCTAATTTCACAAAGATCTCCTCGGGACCTTTGACCCGCGTGCTTTGGATGAACCACGGCAGCATCTCGTCCTTTTTCTCCTCGAGAAACAAGGTCTTCAGCCCCCGCAGCGCGGTTTTCTTCCCCAAACGGTGCAAAAGCACCAATTCGCCCTGCAAGCCATGCACAGCCACCAACCGGCCAATATTTCGATAGTTCTCACTCATAAAAAAAGGGGGCGCAGAGCCCCCTTGAAATTGTTTAGTAACAGGTTTATCGAGTCCAAGTAAGTTTATGGATGACGATAACTCCAGCTTATGCTTCCTGCGCAGCACCGCCTTCGGCCTTCCGCTCCCCCGAACGTTCGATTCGTTCGCCACGCTCAGCGCCTACCCTTCTCATGGGAGGACCACCAGGACCCCTTCTACCAGGACCACCGGGGCGACCCTTGCTGCGATTCTCTTCCTGGCGTTTCTTCATCTGGGCTTCGTGTTCGCCATGCCATTTCTGGAACTTCTCCATTGCTGCTGCGTCATCGAATAACCCCAACTTCACGCCCCTCAGCAGGTGTTTCAGATAAAGCACACCTTTGTAAGAGAGAATACGCCGTACGGTATCCGTAGGCTGAGCACCTTTGTGCAGCCAATCAAGCGCCTTTTGGCGATCGAGTTGAACAGAAGCGGGAACAGTCAAAGGATTGTACGTGCCGATCTTTTGGATGAATTTACCATCCCTGGGCGCCCGGGCGTCGGCTACTACGATGAAGTAAAATGGTCGTTTCTTAGACCCGTGGCGTTGCAGTCTGATTTTAACTGGCATCTTAAATAGAAATTTAAATGCGTGAACTAATAAGGTTACCTTTTTTTTGGATTGCAAATATCGCAATCACCTATCACATTTCAAAAATAATACTTCAAGAAAAAAATAGCGAATCTTCGACCGTATATTTTATCAGCGGGGCGAATATTTAACGTTAACACTTCCAGGGCGACATTTTAGCATCCTCCCTTCAAATCCTGCGCCAGCCTGTCTATGTGCACCTGGCAAGGCTCCCGTCCGTCTCTCCGTCCATTTCATCCACTCCAAAGCGGCAAACTCCCGCGCCCTGAGACCTTCGGCAAAGCTTCGCTCCCCGCTTCGCCCGGAAACCCCGATTCTGTCAATATCCCGCCCTATTCCATCTGCTACAGCGTTTTAGCACCCATCCGGCTCAACTCCGCGGTCACTCGCCTCAGCCATCCCACCGTGTACCTCTTACACGCTCCGCCGCCGCAAAAAGCCCCCGCCGGTCACCACCTCGCGAGCCCCGCCGCAAAAGCTATCGCCGCTTCATCGCCCCCATCGGCATCTTGTTCATCATCTTCATCATCTGCTTCATCTGATCAAACTGCTTCAAAAACGCATTCACCTCCCCAATATCCTTCCCCGCCCCCCTCGCCAGCCGCTTCCGCCGCGAAAGATCGATCGAATCGGGATTCGCCCGCTCGAACGGCGTCATGGAATTGATGATGGCTTCGATCCCCTTAAAGGAATCGTCGCTGATATCGACATCCTTGATGGCCTTGCCAACCCCCGGGATCATCCCCATCAGGTCTTTCAGGTTCCCCATCTTCTTGATCTGCTCCAGCTGTTGCTTGAAATCCTCGAAATCGAATTGATTCTTGCGGATTTTTTTCTCCAGTTTCTTCGCCTGCGCCTCATCGAACTGCTCCTGCGCCTTCTCCACGAGCGTCGTGATGTCGCCCATGCCCAAGATACGTTGCGCCATCCGCTCGGGATAGAACACGTCGAGCGTATCCATTTTCTCCCCGCTGGAGATAAACTTGATCGGCTTATGAACCGTGTATTTGATCGACAACGCCGCACCACCGCGTGTGTCACCATCCAGCTTCGTCAATACGACCCCACTAAAATCCAATCGATCATTAAAAGCCTTGGCCGTATTCACCGCGTCCTGGCCCGTCATCGAGTCGACCACAAAGAGGATCTCACCGGGCGAAACGGCTTTCTTGATCGCCTCGACCTCCGCCATCATCGCCTCGTCGATGGCCAAACGGCCCGCAGTATCGATGATCACCACATTCTTATTCTTCGATCTTGCCTCGCGCACCGCATTCACAGCAATCTCCACCGCACTTTTGTTCTCCGGTTCACTGTAAACATCGACCCCAATCTGGCCACCCAGCACCTTGAGCTGCTCGATAGCCGCCGGACGATAGATATCTGCCGCCACCAAAAGCGGACTCAACCCACGCCGGCCCTTAAGATAATTCGCCAGTTTACCCGAAAAAGTGGTCTTACCGGAACCCTGTAGCCCGGCGATCAAAACAACAGCCGGGGCGCCCTTGGCATTAAATTCGCTCTCGGCGCCGCCCATCAGCGAGACCAATTCGTCCTTGACGACTTTGACCATTAGCTGGCCGGGGCTCACAGCCGTCAATACCTTCTGGCCCAGGGCTTTCTCCCGGACCGTATCCGTAAATTCCTTGGCGATCTTGAAGTTGACGTCCGCATCGATCAGGGCCCTACGGATATCCTTTACCGTCGCGGCGATATTCAATTCGGTGATCCGGCCTTCGCCCTTTATCTGCTTAAACGCTGACTCCAGCCGCTCCGAAAGATTCTCAAACATAGTTTTACCGGTAGTATTAAAAATAAAAGAGTGAATGTAAGATGGTTACATTCACTCGGACGACAAAAGTAAGAAAATTCAGTGTATTAGTTGATTCAAATTCCTAACTATTTAATTATCAATCGTTTAAAAAATAGGTGCTCCACCAGGCAAGCCGGCAACCTAGATCCCCAAATAGCTCCTCAGCATCTTGCTCCGGCTATTCGACCGTAATTTCGTGATCGCCTTATCCTTGATCTGCCGCACCCGCTCGCGAGTCAGGTTGAACTTCTCCCCGATATCTTCCAGCGACATCGGATGATCGACCCCGATCCCAAAGAAAAAGCAGATCACCTCTTTCTGCCGCTCCGTCAACGTCTTGAGCGACCGGTCGATCTCCTGCTTCAGGGATTCTTTATGCTCGATATTGGTCTCGGCGCGTTCGGCATTCGGATTTTCCAAAACGTCAATCAACGTATTATCCTCGCCCTCCGACAGCGGCGTATCCATCGACACGTGCCGCGCCGCGATACCCAGCGTGGAAGAAACCTCCTCGATGTCGAGCTCCAGGATCTCGGCCAGCTCTTCGGCTGAGGGTTCCCGTTCGAACTCCTGTTCCAGCTGCGAATAGGCCTTCTGGATACGATTCGTCAATCCCACCTTGTTCAGCGGAAGCCGAACGATTCGCGACTGCTCGGCCAGCGCCTGCAGGATACTCTGACGGATCCACCATACTGCGTAGGAAATAAATTTGAAACCACGGGTCTCATCGAAGCGCTGGGCGGCCTTGATAAGGCCGAGGTTGCCCTCGTTTATCAGGTCAGGCAAGGACAATCCCTGATTCTGATATTGCTTGGCTACGGATACAACAAAGCGGAGATTGGCTTTGGTAAGTTTATCAAGAGCTCTCTGATCTCCCTGCTTGATACGGATGGCGAGTTTTACTTCTTCCTCGGGACTGATCAACTCCACTTTCCCGATCTCCTGCAGGTACTTCTCCAGGCTCTGAGATTCACGATTAGTGATACTCTTCGTGATCTTCAGTTGACGCATGCTCATAGGCAGAGGTCTTTAAAGGGTTTTTAGGTTTCTGGCTGTTTTCATCAGCCGTGGCTGTTTAAAAGGATTTATGCAATCGATTTAAGTAGATGATTTAGTTCTGTGTATAAAACGTCTTTATTGAGCTTTTCTTATATCAGGGCCGTTGCAGATGGTTCGAGTGGAAGTGATAAGCAATTTACTGAATCGGCCAAGGATTACCAATTAAATTAACAAACAATTGATTGTCAAAGCCAAAATGTTAAAAACAGATTAAAAACTACCCACTTTCCATAGGTATTTTTAGCTTAAAAAAAATTTTGATACCTGAATTATTTTTTTATTATTGCACGGGGCTGGCGGGCAAGCCGGTCCCGCGGGTTAATGATTCAATCGCATTAGATGAGTAAGAAACAAATATTTACGTTAGAGTATCCGGTCAGATGTTCACCCTCGATCTTATACGAATTTTTAAGCACGCCTGCAGGACTGCAGGAGTGGTTTGCAGATAAAGTAGACGAACGGGATAATGTGTTCAGTTTTTCCTGGAATGGCACCACCGATAAGGCGGTAGTAACCGAAAGTGAATTCGAAAAATTCATCCGCTTCCACTGGATGGATGCGCCGGCCGAAGAGTTTTTCGAATTCCGCATCGAGAAATCGGAAGTGACGAACCAAACGATCCTCGTCATCAAAGATTTTGCAGGCAGCAAGGTAGAAGTCAAGGACCAAAGTCAGCTCTGGAGTTACCAGGTGAAGGATCTCTTTCACCGGCTGGGAAACTAATGCGCTCACCCGCAACCGGCTCACCCGTCCACCCGTCCCGCAAGGTCCCGCCATCAAACAGCACCGCCGTCAAACAGCGCCGTCGTCAAGCGGCGTCATCCGCCCGTAACACCCCCACCAGTGTCCCGAACAAACCCGCGAGCAGTTCCGGCGCCTCCGCCCAACGGTCCAGCCCAACCGCCGCCGAAAGTTTGAGAAAGGCACCCCCACCCAGCTCCGCACCATCCGCGTCCGTAAAAGGTCTGAACACCTCCTGCGTATGTTCATGCCGCCACTCGTCCGGATGCACCCCCACATGGAACCCCGCCGCACTCAATGCAACCCACCGCTCGCGTATAACGGGCAGGAATAGGCCCTGATACGCCCCCTTGAGATGAAGCGTAATATTGAACCCATGCCCCCACCAAAACATCGTCCGGATCGCCAGCACATCCGCCCGCCCAAAGACCCGCGGATAATCGAGCATCACCCACGGCAACCCGCGATAATTCTCCCCCCGCGAAACCTTCGGGTCCCCGGGGTCTATGCCCGCCGCAACCCCGCGCGGCTCCCGCCGAATGCCGCCCGCCGCGCCCCACACCTCCCGGTACTCCCCCGCCAGCTCCCCCATCATCCCCACCGCCTTGGCGACAATGGAATTCTTAGTTAAAATCCATCCCGGATCGCTCACCAGCCGCAATTCCTCTGGCGAAAGTTGTAAATTTGCCGAATTCATCGTCATAATATAAAGGGCCTCAGGCCAAAACATAAAGATAACAAAAACGCCCCGTGCTCAAAAAGCTGGACATCCTGATCATCAAGGCCTTCATCGGCCCCTTCATAGCCACCTTCTTCATCACCACCTTCGTACTGGTCCTGCAATTCATGTGGTTGTATATCGATGATGTCGTCGGCAAGGGCATCGACACGATCACCGTCCTCCGGCTGCTCCTCTATGTCGCGGCCACCGTGGTCCCCCTGGCCCTGCCCCTCGCGGTCCTGCTCAGCAGCATCATGACACTCGGTAACCTCGGCGAGACCTACGAGCTCGTAGCCATCAAAAGTGCGGGCATCTCGCTACTAAGATTCCTCCGCCCGCTGGCCATCGTCAGTTTCATCATCACGATTATCGCCTTCTTTTTCAACAACAACGTCCTGCCCATCTCCAACCTCAAGATGCAGACGCTGAAATACGACATCATCGTTTCCAAACCCGCCTTCGACATAAAAGAAGGGGTCTTCTACGACAAGATCGAAGGCTTCGTCATCAAGATCGGCAAAAAGGAAGCCGACGATTCCACCATCCGCAACGTCGTCATTTACGAGCAGAACAACAACGGCCAGCAAGACAACATGATCGTCGCGGACAGCGGCACCATGGTCGTCACGCCGGATAAGCAATCGCTCATCTTCACGCTCAGGGACGGCTGGCGTTACCAGGAACAGGGCCAGCGTAACAACTACAACGGAACCGAATTCATCCGAATGGGTTTCAAGCGCTACAAAAAGGTCATGGACCTCAGTTCGTTCACGATGAACAAAACGAACGACAGCGCCTTCAAAGGCAACTTCAACATGTTCACCCTCCCGCAGCTGGGGCACGCGATCGACTCGCTCAAAAAGGTCGTTCAAAATAATGTCGATCAGATCAATGTAGCCGGCAACCGCGTGTACCAGTTCCCGCATTATCTCGATACTACCGGCTGGGCGCAGGTGGAAAAGGGCGATCTCGATAATCCGTACCTGCTGAAATACAAGGTGGTCCAGGATTCGCTCACGAAGCTGTGGACCCGCGACCGCAAGATCATCGACTCGACGCTGCAAGCCCAAAAGCAAGCCCAAAAAGCCCAGGCAGAAGCCGCCCGCAAAGCCCGGGATCTCGCCAAGGCAAACGCCGCAAATGCCGCAAATGCCGCAAACACCGCCAAAGCCGCCGCGACCAACGCGACAAAAGCCGCCCCCGGCCACCCGACACCTGGCACCACAAGCGCAACCAGCACCCCCGGCCACTCCGTCGCAGCCGCACCAGCCCCCACCCTGACCATCGCCGGCGAACCCGTGACCAAGGACCCACCGAAGGTCCGCATCAACGATCTGATCCCCGACAGCGTGCGGCTCATCGTAGTCACCCATACCATCGACGCCACCGGTCAGGTCCGCGGCGAGACCAGCGGTCCATACAGTTTTTTCGAAGTGCAAAAACACAACCTGCTGTCGCATGAGATGGCCTGGCACGAAAAGATCACGCTCGCCGTCGCCTGCATGGTCATGTTCCTCATCGGCGCCCCCCTCGGTTCGATCATCCGAAAGGGTGGGATAGGCATGCCCCTCGTCTTCGCCGTCGTCTTCTTCGTCATCTTCTTCCTGCTGAACAACTTCGGCAAAAAGCTCGCAAGCTCCGACGTCCTCACCCCCGCGAACGGCCTCTGGCTGGCGACGTATGTCCTCACGCCAATGGGCCTGTTCCTCGTTTGGAAGGCCTTGCACGACTCACAGCTGTTCAACAAGGAATTCTACTTCCGCATCGGCCGCAAAATGCGCCCCCTCTTCGCCCTCCTGACCAGATCCGGCCGCGAAAAAGCCAGGGAAAAAGCCAGGGCCAGGAAAGCGGAAAAGGAAAGTGGAGGACCAGCCGCAGTAGCATAGACTAAGCATCGTTGTGTCACTCACTTGTACCGCGGAATAACCATCATATGAAAATCCACATCTTCGGCGCCTCCGGCGCCGGCGTCACAACCCTCGGCCAGGCCCTCGCAGCCCGTCTCTCCCTCCCCTATTTCGACAGCGACGACTATTTCTGGTATGCCACCGATCCCCCCTTCACCACCACCCGCCCCGCCGCCCAACGCAACGCCCTCATCCTCACTCATATCGGCAACGAAAAATAAAAGCGCGACCCATCACCCTCCTCACTCTCCACCCAGGTGCTCCCGCGGTGCGCCTCTACGATCTGGCGGCTCAAAAACAATCCGACCCCCAAACCTTCCAGGCTCCGCGTCTTCTCCGCCCGATAGAACCGATTGAAGACATAGGGCAGCTCGCTCTTCGGAACTCCCTTCCCTTTATCGACGACCGCTACGATCACCCGGTCATCCAGCACACCCGTCACCACCTCGATGTAAGTACTGCCGCCGGAATATTTGATGGCATTGGAAAGATAGTTGATCAACACCTGCATGATCTTATCCTTGTCGGCGGAAAGCTGCACCCCCTCTACCCCCTTTCGGACGATCGTAAAGGTAGGATGCGCCTGCTCCATCGTCTGGATACATTCGCCGATCAAACCGTCGAGATCGAAAGCCTCCGACTGCAGTTCGTAGTTGCCCGAAATTATTTTAGTCGATTTATAGAGCTCATTCACCAGCTTCTTCAACCGCTCCGCATTCCGCTTGGTCCGGTCGACAAATTCGCCGAGTTCGCCCAGATTGCGCTCGTTTATCAACCCGCTTAACCATTCGATATTGAGCATAATATTCGTCAACGGATTCCGCAGTTCGTGGGCTACAAAGTTCAGGATATCCTCCCGTTGCCGTTCCTGGTCCTTCTGGATGGTGATATCATGAAAGATCAATAGCACATTGTCCCGCTCGCTATGATCCAGCAACGCCAAACTCACATCGAAACATCGTCTTCGCCCATGGCCGTCGGTCAGTTCCACATGCAAAGGCCCCGGGACCGGAGTGGGCCGCGTCCCCATAGCCACCACGGCCGCATACACTTCCTCCTCCCGGTCCATCCCATGCAACAATTCCCGGAGATCCGCGAGGTGCAGATGCGTCTCGGCCAACGAGAACAATTCCAGGAAGGCCCTGTTCGCCTTCACCAGCTTGAGCTCCGGATCGAGCACCAGCACGGCATCCGCTATCGATGCCAAAATATTTTCATTGAAATTGTTCAGCCGGATGATCGAGCGTTCCGACTCCTTTTGAACGTGGATATTCTGAATGACCTTGAGAATACATTTACGCCCCTGCGCATTCGTCAGCAACACCGATTCGCCCGATGCCCAGGTCAGCGAACCGCTTCGGTTGACCAGGTAATTATTGTCAAAGCTCTGCCCCTCTTCCACCACCGTCCGGACCTCCCGCATCGGCAGGTCTTTCTCCCGGTCCTCCACCGTAAACAGCAGCCCAAAGTATTCCCCGATCAGGTCCCTTTCTTCATAACCAAAAGAAAGCAAAAACGCCCGATTCACCTGCAGGATGATCCCTTCATCATCGAGCAGGAGCACCGAATTCTTTTTTGGGTTATCAAAAAGGGCGTGATAATAATCAAAAGAGGAAAAGTCCTCGCCGGGATCATGAGTCATAAAGCACACAGGTTTGATCACGAATTTACCAAAAATGCGGGAGACGGACACCTGCCCCCTCGCTCAACGCCAACACCACCACCCCGTCTCAGAGACCCGCGAAGCGGGTTCTGTAAATTTACTTCTTATATTTGCCGCATGCAACAATGGAAAGACTATCAGGCCCAGCACAAAGACCGTTTTCTCAGCGAGCTCCTCGAACTCCTGCGCATCCCCAGTGTCAGCTCCCGCAGCGAACACAAGGCGGACATGCTCCAATGCGCGGAAGCGGTGAAACAACGCCTGCTGGACGCAGGTGTCGATAAAGCCGAAGTCTATCCCACCGCCGGCCATCCGGTAGTCTATGGCGAAAAGATCGTCGATAAAGGCAAACCCACCGTTCTCGTCTACGGCCATTACGATGTGCAGCCCGTCGACCCGCTCAACCTCTGGCACAGCGGCCCCTTCGAGCCGGTGATCAGGGATGGGAAGATCTATGCCCGTGGCTCGGCCGATGACAAAGGGCAGTTCTATATGCACGTCAAGGCCTTCGAAACGATGGTCCGCACGGGCACCCTTCCCACCAATGTAAAATTCATCATCGAAGGGGAAGAAGAGATCGGCAGCCCCAATCTCGCCACCTTCGTGAGCACCCATACCGATCTGCTGAAAGCCGATGTGATCCTCATCAGCGACACCGCCATGCTTAGCCTCGACACTCCGAGTATCGACATCGGCGTCCGCGGTCTCAGCTACATCGAGCTGGAGGTCACGGGGCCCAACCGCGACCTGCACAGTGGCGTCTACGGCGGCGCCGTGGCCAACCCTATCACCATGCTGGCGAAGATGATCGCGTCCTGCCACGATGCGAACAATCATATCACCATCCCCGGATTCTATGATGGTGTCGTGGAAGCTACGCCGGAAGAAAGAAAGCTCATGGCGAAGGCCCCCTATAACGAGGAGGACTACAAAAAGGACCTCGGCGTAACCGGGCTCTGGGGCGAAAAGGGCTATACCACCAACGAACGTACCGGCACCCGCCCCACGCTCGAGCTCAATGGCATCTGGGGCGGCTACACCAGCGAGGGCGCAAAGACCGTCCTCCCATCGAAGGCTTTTGCGAAGATCTCCGCCCGCCTCGTGCCCAATCAGTCGTCCAAAGTGATCACGGAAAAATTACTGAACTACTTCCGGCAGATCGCGCCTCCGGGTGTCACCGTCAAGGCCGAGGAGCACCATGGTGGCGAACCCTATATGACACCCATCGACAGCAAGGCTTACAAGGCGGCGGCGAAAGCCATCGAAGCCACCTTTCACAAGGCTCCGATCCCCGTGCGTGGCGGCGGCAGCATTCCCATTTGCTCGCTCTTCGAAAAATATCTCGGCATCAAGATCGTATTTATGGGTTTTGGTCTCGACAGCGACAACCTCCATTCCCCCAACGAAAAGTTCGACCTTGCAAACTTCTACAAAGGCATCGAGACCATCCCCTATTTCCACCAGTTCTTTGCGGAAAAATAGATCACCCGTATGGAAGGACCGAACGTCAACCCCCAATCGGAAACAAACATCCTTGACGACGTCGAGTATACTTTCACCCAGGCGAGCAGTGCCCAACGCCTGACCAATTATATCATCGACAGGATCGCCTTCTATTTGATATGGAAATACGTCCTCAGCAAGGGTGATATCGCGTTGCTCACTGCGGTCTATCGATATACGCATAGCCGGGAGCTGCTCTATATATTGGGCTATTTGATCGCGATAACTATTTTTGTCGTCCTATTGGCGTCCATGGAAATGATCACCGGCGGAAAGACCCTGGGGAAATACTTTACCGTCACCCGTGCTGTCAATCAGGACGGTTCCCGTATTACCCCCAAAACCGCATTCCTGCGCGGGGTGTGCCGATTGGTTCCTTTCGAACAATTCTCCGCGTTTGGTAAACCCAGCTTCCCCTGGCACGATCGCTGGTCAAAAACCTACGTGATCGACGAGCGGCGAACGTCACTGCCTCCGGCCGAGCTCTATCGCTAAGACCCCGTCGTCCCAGTTTCCCCAAAAATACCCCCGCCCCACCTGTTACGGCCCGCACGCCCAACCATCCCGCTACCCGCTGCCCAGTCATACCGCTGCCCCCACCGCCTGTTATCCCAGGATCTCCGCCTTCTGCCGGTTGAATTCCGCTTCCGTCAGCACACCCTCATCCAGCAGCTGCTTCAGCTGCCGCAGTTGATCGATCTTATCCTGCTGCGTTGCCGCCCGCTTCCGCATGGTCACATTCGTATAGCTATGCGACGCCGGCGGCGGGGGAGGAGGCGGTGGTGGCGGAGTAGAATTGTTTACAATTATAGTCTGCTGCCTGTCCGCACTCAGTGCCCAAATGAGCGCACCCACCCACCCGATGAATGTCCATCCCAAAAATAAGTTGAGCAGAAAGATGCCCAGACTGCTGGCCTTCCTGCGAAGAACGGCGATGATGGTCGGCAGAAAATAAGGGAAGAGCAGCAGGAAAGTAAACCCCCACCCAAGCCCCCAAAGCCAACCTCCATGATAATGATGATACCACATGTAAAGCAGATATTAGTTACTGCTATAAACTTAATAAAAATTTACGCATTCCACGAATCGCCCGGCCCCATCGGAATTTTCCGCCGGACCGTCCGCGACCCCGTCGCCAGTGCCCCCGCCGCCAATGCCCCCCGTCGCCAATGTCCCCGCCGCCCCATTGCAGCCCGCCGGCCTACATTAGCCGTCCAATAAACCTTTTCCTTCATGTCTATCTCCACCCGGTCAACTACGGCGTCGCAGCCCCCAGCAGCCCCGGGATCGCCATCCTCCCGCGAGCCCCAGGCGATCCCCGAACCTTCATCCTCCCGCGAGCCCCAGGCGATCCCCGAACCCTCATCCCTCCGCGGCCCCCAGGCTGCCCCCGCCTCCTCATCCCCCCGCGAGCCCGTCACCCGCCCCTCCAAATGGCGCGCTATCCTCCCGCTGCCCGCCGGCAAAGCCCTCGGCGTCTTGCTGCTGGCCATCCTGACCCTCCTGACGGCCATGGTGCTCATCGAGTTGCCCGTGCTGCATCATACGCAAGGCAATATCCTCTTCCCGCTCGACAACGCCTACGTCAATATCGCGGTGGGGCGCGACCTGGCCTTCTACCAGGTATGGGGCGTGTCTAAATATGCCTTCCAATCGGCCGCCTCGTCGCTTCTTTATCCTCTCACCCTCGCCCCATTCTTTTTTATCCTCGGCGCGCATCTGATCATTCCCCTGATCGTCAATTTCCTCGCCGGGGTCTATTTCCTGCTGATGTTGCAAAGGACACTGATCCGTTACGGGCTTCCGCCAGCCCGTCAGTTCCTTGTGCTCATAGGCGCGATGGGCCTGACCCTCCTGCCCTTGCTGGTAGTCAGCGGGATGGAATATACTCTGCAGCTGTTATTCGTCTTCCTTTTCATGGATACCCTGGCGCAAACGCTCCCGGCTCCAGTCACCACAACAGCCCCCGCACCCACAGCCTCCGCCACAAAAGCCCCAGCCCCTCCCACCCTCTATATCTTCGGGCTTCTCGCCGTCGCCGCCCGCTACGAAGACCTCCTGGTCGTCGCCCTGGGCTGTGTCCTCCTCGGCCTTCAAAAAAGCCGGAGATCAGCCGCGAAGCTGGCGGCGATCGCGGTTTCACCGATCCTCATTTTCGGCCTCATCAGCGTCATCAAAAAAAGCTCTTTCCTCCCTAACCCGATGCTGGTCGGCCCCTATCTCACTTATACGACAATCCTGGCCCTCATCGCCACCGCAGCCGCCGCCTGGCTGATCATCCGTAACAACACGACAATCCCCCTCCTCCTACTGCTCGTCCCCTTCACGGTCCGCAACGCCTCGAACCTGGTCCATTTCGAAAAAGATTGCGATCGCACGTACGACGAACAATATCTCACCGCCCACTTTGTACACCTGTATTATTTCATGCAAACGGTCGGCACTAACCAGCCGGGGGCCGTCAGCTATTTCTCCGAGGGGCGTAAGCTCGACTACACCGGGGTCGCCAGCAATGATGTGGTCAGGATGACAAAAGAGTATGGTTGGACCCCGCTCTACGCCGATTCGCTGAGCAAAAAGGACGGCATCCGCGTAGCCATCGTAGCGGACCCATGGTTCCGCGCCGATCAGTTCCCAAAATGGACCAGGATCGCCACCTGGGACATCGCGGATGACGACCCACCCGTCGCCCACGAAAAAGCCGTTAATTTCTATGCCGTCCAGCCGTACGACACCGCCTGGCTCCGCAAGCGGCTCCACGAATACCAGCACCTCCTCCCCTCCACCGTATCGGTAAAGTATTATTAGGGGAATCCCTAATTTTGCCCTATGCCCGAAAAAGAACCAAAAGAAAAATTACGGCTCGACAAATATCTCTGGTCGATCCGCATCTTCAAGACCCGGTCCGAAGCCACGGATGCCTGTACCAAAGGCAAAGTGAAGTACAACGGAGACAGCGCCAAGGCGTCGAAGACCGTGAGCGTCAGCGACGAATACGAGATAAAGACGGAGCACAGACGCTGGCGCATCAAGGTCACCGGCCTCCTCGACCACCGGTTGCAATTTTCACAGGCGATCAATTATTATGTCGACATCACGCCCGCCGAAGAGATCGAACGTCTTCAGTTCCAGGCGGCGAGCTTCAACACCGGCAAACGCCAAAGCAAGATCGGGCGTCCCACCAAAAAACAACGCCGCGAGCTCGACGATTTTCTCGAGGAATAGGTCCCGCCTCCACGAACCGGCTCACCCCGGCCCGCCCGGCCTCAACCCCGCAACCCCTCAACCCCGCAACCCCGCAGCCGCGCAGCCGCGGCTCCACTTACAAAAACCCCCGTTTAACTATTCGCAGAAAAAAAGAAACCCGCCGCCGCACCGTCCACTCCCTTTCCTGCAGATCCGGCAGCGGCGGTGCCCCCGGCAGCCGCGCCACCTTCTCCTGGATAAGGTGCCAGGAGATCATCTTATCGGGCTCTTCGAAAGAACGCGCCTGTTGCGCATGCCAGCCGATGCTGCCAAAGTCCGCCATCATCACGAGGTGGTCGTCGGAGGCATTGACCCAGTCCTCCAGCGCCTGCAATTCCGCCGAACTCAAAGCGCCGGTGAGATATCTCACGATGAGCCGCGAGATATATGAATAACGTTCCTGTGGTTTCATGGTAGCTTAGTTGCGGTGGTTGCCGAAAAAGAATAAGGTCACGCAAAGCCACACGCGAATATTACGGCGGCGCAGCAGCGCCATCAACAATCCAAAACCACTACGCCGGCTATTATAAATGGTCGATAAAGCCAGTCGCATATCGTCCGCGGCCTCGCCTGGCTCCATGCCTTCATAATACAGTTTACGGATAATGGTCCGGGTTTGCGGCGGCAGCCGGTCGATGAGCTCACCGATCTGCGCGACCACTTCGGTACGAATCACGTCTTCTTCGTGGGAGGGGATGGCCCCGCCTGCGGCATGCCGGAGGTCGAATAATTCCAGCCGGTTGATGCGGTTCAAATGGTCGACGCATGCATTGTGAACGGCCTTTTGCAAATACGCCCAATTCAACTTATCGCTGTTGAAATGGCGTCCCTTGGCCCAGAGGTCAGCAAAAAGGGTCGCGACGATGTCTTCCGCGTCATGAGTGTTGTTGGTAAACTTCGTCGCATAATACCGCAGCTTTCGGCCGTGGTCATTGTAAGCGGATTGGAACAGGAGAGTGAATTGTTCCGGAGAAAGGCCTTCTTCGTGTTTTTGATTCATGGAGTTAAAGTTTATTGAACAGATAAGGAACCACCGGCGCATTGGCATCGGTTCAGGGAGGTTTAATGGTCAAACTCGGGTTACCAGGGAGGGGCCCGAAACACTTTGAAGGCTGTACTATATCTATACGGCGGAACGATTGATTTTTACTAGGCCCGGCGCGAAATTATTTTCCGCCGCAGGCCACCCGAGCCCTCAGCCCCATCAGCGTCATGCATGCATTTCGCCGGGCTCGAGCCCTCCGCATCAGGCGCCCCCTTCATATCCGCCGCACCACCCGCGCCCTTTGCGCTATCCGTATCAGGCGCACTTTCCGCACCACCCACGCCCTCCGCGATTTTTAGCGTACTTATACGTACGTTTGCACCATGATGACCATTGATATCCTGAGCGTATTACCGGAATTGTTGGAGTCGCCTTTTTCGCACTCTATACTCAAGCGTGCCAAAGACAAAGGGCTTCTCGACATCCGCGTTCATCACCTCCGGCAATGGGCAATCAATGAATACGGACAGGTAGACGATTACCAGTATGGCGGTGGGGCAGGTATGGTTATGATGCCCGAACCCCTCTCCGCGGCCATAGAGAGCCTCTCGAAGGAACGGTCCTACGACGAGATCATTTATCTGACGCCGGATGGGCGCCGGATGGATCAGCATATTGCAAATGGACTATCGTTGAAGGGCAACCTCCTGTTGATATGCGGTCACTACAAAGGGATCGACCAGCGCATCCGCGACCGTTATGTGACCATGGAGTTGTCTATCGGGGACTATGTGCTGAGTGGCGGCGAGCTGGCCGCTGCGGTGCTGGTGGACGCTATTGGAAGGCTGATCCCCGGTGTCCTCAACGATGAGACCTCGGCGCTGTTCGACAGCTTCCAGGATAACCTGCTGGCTCCGCCCGTCTACACCAGGCCGGCGGAATGGCGCGGCATGGCCGTGCCTGATATATTGCTCAGTGGGGATCCCCGGAAGATCGAGGATTGGCGATATGAACAATCCCTCCAGCGTACCCGGGAACGAAGACCCGACTTGCTGGAGGGCGATTGAAGGGCATCTTCCATGGGTAAAATACGATTGGTGCCTGCGAGCCACGCTACATAGTAGCGGCCCAGGCAAACTCCCGACCCCAAAAAAGGGACCGCCAACACCCAACCGTAGGCAACATCGTGCCAGACAAAATGCCAACGTCTGTCCTTCGGACTGCCGCCCTCCGGGCGGCTGGGCCAACGTCTGTCCCTTCGGACTGCCGCCCTCCGGGCGACCAGGAACAAGACCTTTCAACTCAACGAAGAACCATCGAGATCCAAATCAAAAGTTGCAACACGAGATAATATCCCAGGATAAGGAGCGTGTTGATAACGATCGTTTTTCTCATAAGAACGGATTTTTCTGATTTTGCCGGAATGCGCCACGCCATCTCACACCCCAAAAAGGCACAAACTGTACCAAAGGCAGGTTATCCACATAGGAATTGTCCCTTAGAGCAGATGAAAATTCTCCCGTAAATCCGGCATTCCCCGCTGCCAAAATCCCCTGTCGCACCGAGGTCCATCCCCCAACCCAAACACCGCCCTGCCGACAACCCAAGCCTCCAGCAGTCTCCCGGCGCGCCAAGGCCCCATCCCCACCCCCAATCGCCGCCGCGCCAACAACCCAAGCCACCCCGCCGCAAGCTCCACCCCGGGCCCCACCCAAAAAATTTTAATCTTTTTTTAATACCGCATTCACCGGCAATTTTTCCGCACAAACCTGTTAATTACCGGTTATCCAATTGTTAAACCGCGCGCACTTATACAAACTTCCACTTATCAGCGTTTAATCTTCTCTTAATCTTTTTAGTCCAACCCTGCATGGTAATTGTTCGTCTATATACGTTAATAGACAAATAGACGACAGTCTAGTAAAATCACAAACACTGGCCACATGACTATCAGCGGATTTACTATGGTGCGTAACGCGACCAAACTCTATTATCCCATCAGGGAAGCGATTTCTTCCATCCTGCCCATTTGCGACGAATTCGTCGTAGCCGTCGGCGATTGTGACCCCGACGACCGGACGCTGGAAGAGATCAGGAACATCGATTCGGCCAAGATCAGGATCATCCATACGGTTTGGGACCTCGATAAATACCCCCGGGGCATGGAACATGCCCACCAAACGGATATCGCCAAAGGAGCCTGCAAGGGCGATTGGCTCTTTTATGTTCAAAGTGACGAAGTGGTTCACGAAGACGACCTCCCCCGCATCAAACAGCGCTGTGAAGAGCTCCTCCACGACACCACCGTCGAAGGGATCCTTTTCAAATACCGTCATTTCTGGGGTGACTACGATCATTATATCACCTCCCATGCCTGGTATGCGAATGAGATCAGGATCATCAGGAACGATACGGATATCCATTCCTGGGAGTCTGCGCAGTCATTTCGCCGCATCCCCGAATTCGACGGCATCCATTACCGGGAGAAAAAGGGAACCTTCAAGCTCAAGGTCGCCCGTGTCGACGCATATATCAATCACTATGGCTGGGTCCGCCCGCCAAAATATATGCAGAAAAAACGGAAGGCCTTCGCGACCATTCATGCCGGCATTAAACGTGCCGAAGAATGTTTCCGCAAGGAACAGGAAGAATTCGACTTCGGCAACCTGAATTCGCTGAGCCTCTACCAGGACGCGCATCCTGCGGTCATGCGGGAACGGATCAGGCAGTTCAACTGGGCCGACCAGCTCGAACGCCGCCGCCACAAGCCCGCCGTAGCACGTCATAAGCACGAAAGGTTCAAATACAGGCTGCTCACCTTCATCGAGCAAAATTTCTTCGCAGGACGTCAGATCATGTCCTTCAAGAACTACCGTTTGGTGAGCCGGTAACCAGAGAGTCGATAATCAACATAAGAAAGGGGCCCCCTTGCTAAGAAGCAGGCCCCTTTCCCGTTTTATCTTGCCCGGCCCAGCGCACCCGCCGCGCCGTCGCATCGCCAGCCGCGATCCCCGTGCACCCGGCACGCCGTCGCATCGCCACCGCAAGCCCGCGCACCCGCCGCCATTTTATTTCGGCATCTCGAAGATCGCAGGATCGATCTCTTTATTGACCTCCACCTTCTGCGTGGTGATGCTCATGCTAAACTGCGGCATATCGCGTTCGATCTTGAAAGGGAACAACAACCCGTTGTCGAGCTTGCGGTAATCGGAGTACATCACAGCGACATCGATATCCTGGCCTTGCATGGTCACCTGAACGTCGGCCTTGTCGATGAGATAGGTCTTCATGTTGACATAGAAGGTGCCGTTAAAACCGTCGTCGTTCGTCAGCTTGATCTTGTAGTCTGCAGTATCTTTTCCAAGGAGCTCGATCTTACCGCCGTTAGCCGTATAGTTCGAGAAGGGCGTAATCTCGAGCTGATGTTTCGCCTTCTTCAGTTCTGCATCGGACATCGCAGTGGGCGTGTTGATGCCGTTCGGGGGATTGACGCTCCAGCCGCTGTGATCCGTCACGGCGGTAATGATCTTGGTTCCCTGAAAATCGGTTTCGCTCTTGAACCCCTTGCCTGCAACGATAGTTGTCGTGGTGGGCACATTGATACCCATCGCAGCCAGTTCGAGGTTGGAGGTCATGACAACCGATTTGGTAGTAGCGATAAGGTCTTTTCCACCGATCGCATCCAGGTTCTTCGCGACTATCTCTTCCGCCGTTTGCGCGCAGCAAGTAGTGGCGGCGACGAATGAAACCAGTACAAAAAACGAGTGTTTTCTCAGTGTTTTCATGTAGTTTTTTTTATAAAAAATATTTAAGATATAACAAACTTAGCGATTATTTGCGGGGACCTTTTTACCTTTCATATAAATAGCAACATTCACAAAAAAACCTTATCGCTATGCAAAAAGAGATCTTCCAGCGACTCAATCGGATCGATCATTTGATCCGCATCAAAGGCACCGGCACTCCCTCCGAACTGGCGGAGAAGATCGGGATGTCGGAACGCAGCATGTACGAGTATATCCGCCTGATGAAAGAATTCGGCGCACCCGTCGTTTACTCGCGTTCCCGGAAAAGTTACTACTACCTCGAAGACGGTAGCTTCACAATTCGTTTCTTGTCCGAGTAGGTCATGGCCCTATAGCCATAGCCACTAGACCTTGCCTAGCCTAGCCTTACCTATCTTGCTCATTCAAGACCCGCTGCACAGCACACAGCGGGTCCTTTTTCGTCTGTCCCGCACCGTAACGCATACAACAAGAGGTTTTCGGCGCAGGAGAAAATAGCGTAGGGAAACCCAGCATAGGAAAATG
>DASYZH010000383.1:0-3960 GCA_035946435.1 Puia sp.
GAAGAAGGCATGCGTCATCACATGGAAGACCGCACCGTCATAGGCCCCGACACCGAGGCCGAGGAACATATAACCCAGCTGGCTTACAGTTGAATACGCAAGCACTTTCTTGATATCGTTTTGCTTCAACGCGATCGTCGCCGCCAGGAAGGCCGTAGCCAGGCCGATCACGGCCACCACCTGCTGTGTAACCGGCGCCAGGTCATAGAGAACATGCGAACGGGCGATCATATAGATACCCGCGGTCACCATCGTCGCGGCATGGATCAGGGCACTCACCGGGGTGGGACCCGCCATGGCATCGGGCAACCAGGTGTATAGCGGGATTTGGGCGGACTTACCGGTCGCACCCACAAAAAGCAATAAGGTAATGACCGTGATAACGCCCGTGCTCACGCTCCCAGCCTTGCCAAAGACCTCGGCAAAATCCACGGACCCGAACTTGGCGATCATCATGAACATGGCGATCAAAAAGCCGACGTCGCCGATGCGGTTCATGATAAAGGCCTTGCGGGCCGCATAGCCATAGTCGACATTCTTGAACCAGTAGCCGATCAACAGGTAGGAGCAAAGCCCCACACCCTCCCAGCCAATGAATAATATAACGAAGTTGGCGCCCAGCACCAGGAGCAGCATCGAAAAAACAAAAAGGTTCAGATACGAGAAATACCGCGCAAAATTCGGCCCGTCTTCCTCGTGCATATAGGAGGTCGAGTAGAGATGGATCAGGAAGCCTACACCCGTAATGATCAGCAGGAACAAGGTAGAGAGCTGATCCACCTGGAAGGCTAGAGAAATATGCAGCTTGTCTACGCTGATGAAGTCCCAAAGGTTGACCACCGTCGATTCAAAACCTTCATGCCGCACTTCGCCAAAGATCAGCAGGCTCAGTATAAAGGATATCAGCACGGTACCGCTGCCGATGATCCCGACGAGCGATTTAGGAAGGAAATTCCTGAACAAACCGTTGATCAGGAAACCTACAAGGGGCAAAACAGGGACCAGCCAAACTAAATGTATCATATTTATTAATGCTTCAACCGATTCAAAAAGTTAACATCGATGGAGTGCGTATTCCTATACATCATCACGATAACCGCCAGCCCCACACTCACCTCCGCCGCGGCGACGACCATGATGAAGAATACAAAGAGCTGCCCGTCGATACCCGCCGTCGGCACGCTGGCCCCCAACGCGTGATGATGCATCTTCGAGAACGCCACAAGCAGCAGGTTCACCGCATTCAACATCAGCTCGATACACATAAAGATGATAATCGCATTCCGGCGCGTCAGTACCCCGGCCACCCCGACACAAAACAACGCCACCGCTAAAAAAATATAGTAGTTTATAGGCATAGTCAAATGAATTAAAAGCGCTCCACGCTCACCAGTCCGCCCGCTTAGGCCCCGTAATTATTCCCGTGCGGCCAAATGTCCTTCTGCTCGCGCTCGTTACGCCCGATCACCACCACCCCCACCATCGCACTCAAAAACAGCACAGAGCTTATCTCGAACGGAACAACATAATCATGGAACAAGGCGACGCCGAGATTATGGATCAAACCAATATCACCCTTATTCATCTCGGCGATCTGCGCTTTCAGATCCGCCCTCCTCAAGGCAGCTACCAATACCAGCAGCAAGGCCCCGCCCGTCACGACACCCGCGATCTTGAGCCAGCGGTTCTTCTGGGGCTCGGTCTCGGCGTTGAGGTTCATCAACATGAAAACGAAAAGGAAAAGGACCATGATCGCCCCCGCGTAAACGATCAGGTTCACGATCGCAAGGAACTGCGCATCGAGCAGGATATAGTGGCCCGAGATAGCCACAAAAACAACGATCAGCCACAGCACGCTGTGCACGGGGTTCTTGCTGATCACCACAAAAATAGCGGCGAGGATCGCCATTATACTCAAAACCCAGAATAGAACATGCGTAATACCCATTGAGCAGTATTGTTAAATTGTTTATTTCTCATTGTCCCACCGTCCGCTTCCGTCGCTCCCCAAGCCCCGGCCCCAAACTAGTGATGCTGTCCCCGCGCCTTCGCAAAGGCCTCCGGCTGCGTCACCGGGTCCGGGATCAGCAGCTCCTCCTTCCCATAGATAAACCCCTTCCGCGTATAGTTCGAAGGCGCAAACGTCTCGGAAAGATAGATCGCATCCTTCGGACAGGCCTCTTCACAAAGTCCGCAGAAGATACACCGGAGCATATTGATCTCATACTTGGCCGCATACTTCTCTTCCCGGTACAAGTTCTCCTCACCAGGCATGCGTTCGGCCGCCTCCATGGTGATCGCCTCGGCAGGACACGCCACCGCACAAAGCCCGCAAGCCGTGCAGCGCTCACGCCCTTCCTCGTCCCGGTTCAACACATGCAGCCCCCGGAACACCGGGCTGAAAGGCCGCGTCTTCTCGGGATAATTCACCGTCGGTTTCTTCTTGAACATATGCCCGAACGTGATCGACATACCCTTGGCAATCGCCGGCAGATACATCTTCTCCCACATCGTCATCGGCTTACGCTCGACTGCCCTGGCCCTGCTGGTTAATGCTTGCATAACTGATTATTTTGGTGCACCCGAAGGCGCAAATGTATACAAAAGTTAAAAATGCCAGTGATTTTGCCGAAGCAACACCACAAACCCCGTCACCAGCATATTAAAAAGCGACAGCGGTATCAGCCAATTCCACCCCAGCCGCATCAGCTGGTCATACCGGAATCGCGGGATCGTCCACCGCACCCACATAAAGAAGAAGATAAAGCACACGATCTTCACAAAGAAACACACCACCTGCAATGCCGCCAGGAGATTCTGCCCATGAGCAGCACCCCACGCCGCGTCGTTGACAAACGGGATATCATAACCCCCAAAATACAAGGTCGACATCACGGCGCTCGAAATGAACATATTCACGTATTCCGCGAAAAGATAGAAACCCAGCTTCATCGAAGAATACTCCTGGTGATACCCAAAATTAAGTTCATTCTCTGCCTCGCTAAGATCAAAAGGGGTCCGGTTACACTCCGCAAAAGCACAGATCAAAAAGATCAGAAAACCCAATGGCTGCACCAGCACGTAATAATGACCGGTTTGTTGATGCTCCACGATCTCCCGCAGACTCAGCGTACCCGAGATCATCAGGAGCGCGATGATGCTGAGACCCATCGCCAGCTCATAAGAGATGATCTGCGAGGCGCCGCGGATCGCCGCCAAAAGCGAGAACTTGTTATTGGACGCCCAGCCGCCGATCATGATGCCATAAACCCCCATGCTCACTACTCCAAAGATGTACAGGATGCCGATGTTGACATCCGCGATCTGCATATTGACCACATGTCCCCCGATCACAAAATGACTGCTCCACGGTACGACGGCGCTCGTCATCATCGCGGTCAGCATCGCCAGCCCGGGGCCCAGCACGAAGAGTAACCGGTTCGAGCTCGTCGGGATGATCTCCTCTTTCATAAAGAGCTTCAATCCATCGGCCAGCGGCTGCAGAATACCCCCGGGACCCGCCCGGTTCGGTCCGCGCCGGTCTTGCATAAAGGCCGCCACCTTGCGCTCCGCATAGGTCTCATACATCGCGACGAGCAAAGAGACGCTGATGATGATCAGGATCAACACACATTTTTCGATCAAAAATATCCAGTCCATTATTACATATTTATACGGCGCCCCTCCGGGGCGCCCAATTTACTTCCCTATCTTATCACTATCCCACGGATTCCCCGCCTCCACGCCCGTCGTCCCCCGCGCCTCATGCGGTTCAAAATTCGTCGAGTGCGCCGGCCCCTGGATCTTCGAAAGATCGATCTCCGGCCTGTTCACCTCGCTAATGGAATGGATATCCATCAACAGCTTCGGCTTCCGCCCGTCCAGCACATCATACAACACCTCCTGCGGCCGCTCGACGCCAACATAATGGCCCTGCGAGATCACGGAATGTCTGCTCAC
>DASYZH010000384.1:0-21137 GCA_035946435.1 Puia sp.
AGGTGGTCAATGCGGCAGCGGGACAGGCGGCTTACACAAGCTTCGAGGCGGATGGCGGTGGTGGATGGACGATACCTTCCGGAAGCAGGGATACGGGCTCGATCACGGGATCGCTTTGTTACAATCTGAGCAATGGGGCAACGAGTTTCTCAGGATTGAACCCCTCTACCTCTTATGTAGTGTCTTACTGGAGTAAGGCGGGCAGCTATGCGGTGAGTGGTCAGACTCATTTAATGCAAGGTAAGACCATCGGGCTGTGGACCTATTATGAGCATTCGGTAAGTGGAGTCAGCGCGGTATCGGTAGTCGGAGGGGGCGATGTGGATGAGTTGCGTCTATATCCACAAAACGCACAGATGACTACATATACCTACAATCCGTTGGTGGGAATAAGCAGCCAGTGTGATGTAGGCAATCGGGTCACCTATTACTATTATGATCCGTTGAGCCGGCTGAACGTTGTAAAGGACCAGGACGGAAATATCATTAAGACATTAGGTTACCATTATAAGAACCAATAAGCGGAAGGATGAAAACCTTTTTATTTAAACCTGCAATCATGAGAAAGTTTAGGTCCTCTGCTGTCCGTAAAAGGATGCTGCTGATCGGAGCGGCTTTGGTAATGGGCATTTCCCATGGCCTGGGGCAGGCGTCCGTAAGTGGCCCCACCTGCGTCATGGGAGGATCTACTCAGTCTTATACGCTTTTCAGCGCATCCGCCAGCGGGTTTACCTATTCGATAAGCAACGGAACGTTGGCAGGGGGCGGTGCCAATGGCAGCGGTAGCGGCAATACGAATATTAATGTAACCTGGACGGCAGGCACAGGTTCGGGTTCGATCCTGCTAAATTCTTCCGATGGAAATGCCTCTATCACCGTTGCGATCACTACGGCGTTACAATCCGGAATAATACTTACTGCCGACCTGGAGCAGAGTATCAATTACAATGCGATACCGCAAACAATCAGTTGCTCGCCCGCAACGGGGGAAGCTTGTCCTGCCAACTATGTATACCAATGGCAGCAGTCAACGAGCTATACGTCGGGATACACCAATGTCTCCGGAGCTACGGGTCAAAATATGACGTTTACCAGCCCGCTGACGTCGACACTGTATTACCGACGCATGGTGACCGAGACCAATTCCGGTACGACAGCCTATACCGATCCGGCCGAAGTAAACGTATACCCACAGCTGGTCTCTGGCAGTATCCAACCTTCTACACAGACAATCAATTACAATATAACCCCGGGAGGATTGAACGATAACGGTACCACCGGGGGGGCTGCGGACCGCGAGTATCAATGGCAGTCCAGCTCGAGTATTGACGGTCCCTATACCAATATAAACAATGCTGTTAGCAGTTCGTACAATCCGCCGGCATTGGCCACTACAACCTATTACCAGGTAGTGACCGGCAGCAACGGAGTATATGTCACTTCTGCTCCTGCGACGGTAATTGTCCAGCTGGCGGCGGGCAATATTAGTTCTGCTTCGTCAACCGACAATTACGGTGTGACTCCGGCGTCGTTGTCCGTATCGCCGGTAGGCGGGGATGGAAGTTACATCTACCAATGGTATAGTGATGCAACTGGTAGTTACCAGCCGATCACCGGGGCAATAGGGGCAAGCTACAGCCCCGGAACGCTTTATGCTTCAACGAGCTATTATGTGGTGGTAACTGACGCCGACATGACCTCCCAGACCCCGTCGTTTGCAGTTACCGTATACCCGCAGCTGTTCACCGGAACTATCAATCCGGCAAGCCAATTGATAGGCTACAATACCAGCCCATCCTTGAGTGAAACAGGAATGAGGGGTGGCACGGGAACGTACTCTTACCAATGGTACTATAGTGCAACCAGCAGCGGACCATGGCGGCAGATATCATCTATTCTCACCACAAATAGTTTCTCCCCGGGTGCTTTGACAACTACTACCTATTTTGAGGTGGTGACAAGCAGCAATGGGGTAAGTGTAACATCTGAGCCGGTTGTAGTGAATGTTGCTCCTCAGCTGCTGGCCGGGACGTTATCTCCTGCGGCGATCACGATCTCTTCGGGGACCAGCCCGGGAATGCTGACATGCAATGAGGCTACGGGGGGAAATTGCGGTCGAAATTATGCCTATACCTGGCAAAGTTCGCCCGACGGGAATACCTGGACAGCGATTACCGGTGTTACCGGACTAACGTATAATCCGGGCAATTTAAGTATTACGACGTACTACCAGGTTGTCGTCAGCTGCGGCGGACAAACGGCGACGAGCAACACAGCATTGATACAGGTAGGTACGGTGGGTAATGACTGGAGTTTTGTTCGTACGAGGGACATTATCAAGTCCGGAGTAACCGATACTACATCTGCGACAGCACTAAATGACCCCACTGACGTCAAGCAGGTTACACGATATGTCGATGGTCTTGGACGACCACTCCAGGAGGTGGCGATGAAGGCAAGCCCGCTCGGGAACGACATGGTGGCCATACATGCGTACGACGCTGTGGGCAGGGAAGCGGTCAAGTATATGCCATATACAAGCGCATCCAACGACGGGAATTTCAAAACCGATCCCTTTGCGGAACAATCAACATTCAATACGGCTGAATTTCCCGGAGATCAATTCTTCTACGGGCAGATTAATTATGAACCAAGCCCATTGAATCGGATTTCGACGGCCTATGCACCCGGCATCAGTTGGGTGGGCAGCGACCGCGGTGATGGCATCCAATACATGGTGAATACGAATAACGACAGCGTAGTGCTATGGACGATCGCTTCGGCACCCGGGAGTGTGCCAGTGGCGCAAGGTTCTTATGCGGCAGGTACCTTGTTGGTAATACCGACCACGGATGAGAACGGCCACCAAGTCGTGGAGTATACAGACCTACAGGGGAGGACGCTACTTACGAAGGCACAATTGTGGGATTCGCCGGCTGCGGGACCTTCGGGGTGGTTGAATACCTATTATGTGTATGATACGCTGAACAACCTGCGGTTTGTTATGCCACCTAAGGCAGTGGATTGGCTCAAGGTGAACAGTTGGAACTTTGCTGCAAGTGGGGGACAGGCGGTGGACTCGGAATTGTGTTATAGATATGAATATGACTACCGGCAGCGAATGATCGTGAAGAAGGTGCCGGGCGCGGGCGAGACTTGGGCGATATATGATATTCGGGACAGGCCGGTAATGACAGAAGATGCGAATCTTCGCAGATCTGGGCAATGGCTGGTTTCGCAATATGATGCGTTGAACCGCCTTGTGGAAGTCGGACTTATAGGCTATACCAGTACACTGACTGCCATGCAGCAGTTGGTGACTACTCAAACTACCAATGGCGGTGCGTCTGGAGGCGAGCCCGTTGATACTACAATATCCAGCACGAATACGACAGGGGATGTTCGTGCATCACATTCCATTACGGCCGAAAATGGATTTTCATCGGCTGATGGTGGAACCTTTATAGGAGAGATCGTCAACGGCAATTGGGGTAGTGGAGGCTCCAGTTCGAACAGCAATAGCATTGCCCTGAGCCCGGTCCCCAATGGAGTGACTTTGCAACCCTTGATCATTACATATTACGATGATTATAATTGGGTATCCGGCAGCGGGACAGGGCTGCCGTCGACCTTCGCTTCGTCGGTCGCAGGCAACGGAACCTATTTTATTACGTCGTATAACATGGCGCCCACCTATGCGGTATCTGTGACACCCCTGCTGGTGACCCGCGGCCAGGTCACGGGCACCCAAACCCTTGTATTGGGAAGCAATGGACAATACCTATCCGCGATTAATTTCTATGACGACCGGCACAGATTAATCCAAACCCAGTCCATTAACTATACTGGAGGCTTGGATACGGTGACCACACAATATGATTTTAGAGGTAAACCCCTGCGAAGTCTGTTAGGGCACGCTAAACCAACGAATACGGTACAATGTCACCAGATACTTACTAAAGCAAATTATGACCCAAACTTCCGACTGACCAGCATTTATAAGAGTATTGATGGGGCTCCAACGGATCAGTTGATTGATACTATGCAATACGATGAGTTGGGCCAGCTACGAGCCAAATATCTGGGTAAAGATCCCGCCAGTGGCCAGGCGTTGGATAGCATCGTATACGATTATAATATACTTGGATGGTTAACGGGGATTAACAAGAATTACGTGGCTGGGACGGCTCAGCATTATTTCGGCATGGAGCTGGGGTATGACAATCCTACGAGCGTTTCAGGGACGAGCTATTCTGCGCCTACTTATAATGGGAATATTGCGGGTACGATCTGGAAAAGTGCCGGAGATGGTGTGAACCGAAAATATGATTTTTTTTATGACAATGTTAACCGACTTACGGGAGCAGCATACCTGGATAACCATAGCGGCGCTGGTTGGGATGCTGCTGCCATGGATTACTCAGTGAGCGGGCTTACCTATGATGCCAACGGGAACATTCTCTCCATGATCCAAAAGGGTTTTAAGGTCGGTAACCCCACGGGCATCATCGATTCCCTGACGTACACATATACGGCCAATAGCAACAAGTTGTTCCAGGTCCATGACGGCGCTAACGATACGGCTAGCGTGCTGGGGGACTTTCATTATAAAGGCCTTAAAGCCGACTCGGACTACCGGTATGACGATAATGGGAGCCTCAACATGGACAACAATAAGGGCATCGACACTATTGTATACAACTACCTGAATTTGCCGCAGCGGGTGCACATGAAGGGGAAAGGCAATATTTTGTATACGTATGATGCGACAGGAGAAAAGCTGGTGAAGCAGACCATCGACAGCATGGCTGCTATCGCTACAACGACTCTTTATTTGGATGGCTTCCAATACCAACGGCGGACACCGCTGACGAACACTACCGGTGGCATAGATACGCTGCAGTTTGTGGGACATGAAGAAGGCCGGGCACGCTGGGCCTTTCAGAAATACTTGAATGGTGATTCTGCGTACAATTGGCAATATGATTTTTGCGAAGTGGACCAACTCGGCAATACCCGCGTTCTACTTTCGCAGGAGAAGGATACTGCGCAATATGTAGCGACCATGGAGGCGGCCAACCGGCCAACCGAGAACGCTTTGTTTTACAACATTGATTCGACCTCTTACGCCCGTTCGGATGTTGCTGGATATCCGGATGACCTTAGTGTCACCAGCCCTAATGACAGTGTAGCCCGAGTCAACGGCAACGGTCCCAAGGCCGGCCCGGCGATTATCCTAAAGGTGATGAGCGGGGATAAAGTGGATATCGGCGTACAGTATTACTACAATCCAAACAATGCAACTACCGCGTCGCCACTTAGTCCCCAGAACCTGTTGAATTCGCTGGCATCAGGCCTGGCAGCAGTGTCTGGACCGGCCGAAGCGTCGATAGCTACGCTGAATAATTCGGGCAGCAGCCCGCTACTGGCTGCGCTGTCATCGTCTATCGACAGTCAGAACAGCACGCAGCCTAACAAACCGCAGGCGTACCTCAACTGGGTCCTGCTGGACAACCAATTCAACTATGTGGGGGGTAACAGCCAGAGCGGCGCCTTGCAGGTAGGGGCGGCGGGTACGCAGGCCAATGGTTCGTTGCAAACTCCGCTGGCGTATAATGCCCTTCCCATTACAAAATCAGGATATTTGTATATTTACCTTAGCAATGCAACCCAAGGTTGGGATGTGTTCTTTGATAATCTGAGTGTGAAGCACTATAGTGGCCCCATGGTAGAGGAAAACCATTACTATCCGTTTGGATTGACGATGGCAGGGCTGAGTGACAAGGCAATCAAGTCCACCTATGCGGTGAACAAGTACAGGTTTAATGATGCTTCCGAACTTGCCAATAATGAATTTTCGAACGGAACGGGATTGGAGGAATATGAGACGGATTTCAGAGGCTACGATCCACAATTGGGGCGATTCTGTCAAATAGACCCAATTGGAGAACTTTTTCAGGATGTAACACCATATTCCTTTGCATTTAACAATCCCGTTTTATATAATGATCCATTGGGTCTTGATCCTGAAGCTACAAACAATGACGCAGGCTCGGGTAAGCCAAAACCCAGACCAAAACCAAAACCCAAGCCCAAAGTTGACGTACTGCCATCAGTTGTTGTCGTTGGTTATAAACCGAAAGGTAAGTGTCACACGTGCGATGTTCCGGATATTACCGCTAAGAAACCCGATAAGCCGACTCCGCTTAAGTTTATGTATTGGCCAGACTATACTCAAAAGGATGTTGAACGGTGGGAAGAGGATCATTATCTCTATCTCGACAGGCTTCAGTTGAATCAGCCCTTTATACAGGGAGGTGAATCGGACCATTATTTGCAGATGTTGAGCACATACGAGCGGTGGACAAGAGCTGACAACGATGGTCGGACAATGCAAGTGGGAGCGGTTGTAATTATTTTGGGTCCGGCGCTAGGAGTGGAACTAGGAATGGGTGTTGATATGGCCGCTATGAGCGAAAGCATTAATGACGCTTATGAGTTTGTTTACTACTTCATGGATCGAGGATACAATGAAGCAACGAGGGATTTGTTTTATGCGATCAGATATGGACTAAGAAATAAGTTGACGATGGATCAAATAATACGACTGGAAAGATTGGCCGAAAAATATCGGCCATTGAATAAGATTCTAAATGAAAAAACTGTAAAACAAGTACTAAAACAGATAGACAAAATATTAAAGAGTAGGCATTAATTATGGACTTTACTGAGATAAAGGAGACGATACTTTCCTTCGATGATTTGACATCGGAGAGAATGAAAAAATATATTCATTACAGATCGATAAGGAACTTTGTTTGCCATTTTGATGATATAAAAAGTGAGATGGCCCGGGCAAGAGTGTGTAAAATGCTATCAGATTATATTGAAGAGGTTCGTGCAAAGGACTTTGATTTTGCCGGAAAAGAGGAAAGTCTCCAATTGGCAAGGAAATATTTATCACCTTTAGCTGATTACTACAAAGAGGACGCGAATTTTATGGTAGTGATAAAGATCAAGTTTGTATTTATAATCGGCATTATTGGAGACGGCATTTTATACTTCTCAGGCTTGTCGTCTGCAATTTTGCATATACCAATTGTCACGATTGCATTTCTCCTTTATTATTTATTTATACTTGTTTTTAAAGTCCAAAAAGGGCGAGTATGGGCAATTTTTTATTAGATTTTTTTGTACAACCGGCAGCTAAGTGGATGGGAATGAGGTTTTTTCAAACAAAGCTCTGATCAAAAAAGAGTAAACATTTACAACTATGAGGGGCCTTATCTTTGACCCAATATGCAAATAAAAATACTTTGCCCCGTTTGGGGACATGAACACCTGGCGATCGAAGATTTCGCGGCGAGGGTGAAGGAGGCGGGTTTCGACGGGCTGGACACCTGGGTGCCGGAGGCGCAGGAGGAGAGACGGCGGCTGCACCGCGTCATCGGGGAACTGGGGATGGTGTGGGTTTCACATCAATGGCAGGCGGCGGGCAACACGCCGCGGGCATTCGGAGAGTCGTTCCGCCGCTGGCTGGAGCGCTGCGCCGAGGGAGACCCGCTGCTGATCAACTCCCACACCGGGAAAGACTATTTTCCGTTCGAGCAGAACCTGGCGCTGCTGGATATCGCCGCCGAATTCGAAAAGGAGAGGGGGATCGCCGTCGCCCACGAGACACATCGCGGCCGCATCGGATACCACCCGGCGTCGATGATCGACTATTTCAACGCCCGCGACTTCGCCATCACCGCCGACCTCTCCCACTGGACCTGTACCACGGAAAGCTTCCTGGAGAATTTCTCCGAAGCAGTCGACGAAGCGATACGCCGGACCGTGCATTTTCACGCGCGGGTGGGTTTCGAAGAAGGCCCACAGGTGCCGGACCCCCGCGCGGACGAATGGCAGCCCGCACTGCAACATTTTCTAGGCTGGTGGGACCGCATGGTGGAGGCCAGGAGAGCAGCGGGCGCGCCGGTGCTGACCATCACGGCCGAATTCGGGCCACCACCATATCTGCCTACAATCCCATACAGCAAACAGCCTGTAGCCGATCAATTCACCCTCAACTGCTATATGAAAGACCTGCTAAGGGCCCGATATGCCGGCGTCGACGGGACCTCGTAGGCCGGTGGGACTTCGTGAGTCGGTGGGACCTCGTAGGCCGGTGGCACCTCGTGAGTCGGTGGGACTTCGCCCTTCGAGGGGCCCTCGTCCGTCAATCCGCCTTCGCCCGATAAGACCTAGGCGAAACGCCATTTTTGTTCTTGAAGAGTTTCGAGAAATAAAACACGGAGTCGAAGCCGAGGTTATACGCCACCTCGGTGACATTGAGATTCGTCGTGCTCAACAGCTCGCGGGCCTTGTCCAGCCGCAGGTTGAGATGATACTGATTGGGCGACTCGCCCGTGACCTCCTTGAACAGCTTCCTGAATTTTGAATAGCTCATCGGCAGCTGTCGCATGAGCGCCTTGATGTCGAGCGCAGATTCGAGATTTTCACGGAAGTAGAATTTGGCCTTCTCTATGGCCTGCTCGTCCTCATCCTGGATCATGTTCGTACGAGCTGACAAGGCATGCACCAGCCCCAGGATCTGGAGCGTGATGCCCGCGATGACCTGGTGATAACCGGGCGACCCCGAGCGCACTTCGTCCAGGATCTTTTTTATCTGGGTCAGCAACGTGTCGTTGAGGCCGGCGCTGACGACCGGCGTAGATGCGGAGAAAAAGCCCCGATTCATCAGCGCATCGGGATATGACCCCCTGAAACCGATCCAGTACTCCTCCCACCCGGATTCGGGATCGGGTTTGTAGCGATGCCAGACACCGGGAAAAAGAAAAAAGCAGGTGCCGGCGAGAATTTCGGTCGAAGGACTCAACGCCGATTCGAAGGACCCTCTTCCCTTCGAGATAAAGACAAGATAATAGCCATTGAGGATGCGACCCTTGTTCCAGGTGAACGAATGGGTCTGCGGGTGCCCCTGGTTGTGAGGGTACTCCTCATTAGCCTCGATCCGGGAATAGCCTACCGTGGTAACATAGAATCCCCAGGCTTCCTCCAGATCCGTTATGGCAAGATACTTATGAAAGTTGTTCATGATGACTCGGGTTCGCAGGCAAGGCAATGGTCAATGTTTTGGAAAAATATCAAAAAGTATAAAAACAACGAAAGAAATCTACATGGACGGTGAAGCGACGCGGGTATATATTTGAAGTCTGTAACGACACCTAATATCACACAAACCAAAACGATTGTTATATGAAAAGAGCTCTTTCTCTCTACGCTGCACTATTCTGCAGCCTGCTGCTCTTGCTGGCATCGTCGCCGGCACCGGGTCAATCGACCGCCCAAACTGTCACCGGCACCGTAGACCTCGGCGCCGCCAGCGGCGATCTCTCCGGCACCACCGTCCAGGTAAAGGGCTCGCGGGAAGCCGTCACCACGGACCTGGCCGGCCACTACAGCATCCACGTCGCACCCAACGCCACCCTGGTCTTTACCCACATCGGGTACAAACCCCTGGAAGTAAAGCTCAATGGCCGAACACGGCTCGATCTCACGCTGACACTTTCGGCAGGCAATCTCGACCAGGTGGTGGTGGTCAGCTACGGCAAACAACGCGCGCGGGATATCACGGGCTCGGTGACCAAGGTCGACGCAACGGCCGTGCAGGATATCAGCGCCACGGAGTTCGGTCAGAAACTGCAGAGTAAGGTCGCCGGTTTGCAGGCGACGATGAGCAGCGGGATGCCCGGCCAGGGTATGACCTTCCGCATCAGGGGCGCAGCGTCGCTGAGCTCCGGCAACCAACCCCTCGTCGTCGTCGACGGTCAGCCGATCAGCAGCGATGTCACCGGCGGCACAGGCGATGTCCAGCTGATCTCGCCCGACGAGATCGAATCCTACAGCGTACTCAAAGACGCCGCAGCCACCGCCTTATACGGCAGCCGCGCCGCCAACGGCGTCATCATTATCACTACGAAGCAGGCGAAGATCGGCAAGACGGCCGTCACCGCCAATGCTTACTACGGGCTGCAAAGCGTGCCCAAACGCGGCCGCCCCGACCTGATGAATGCGCGCGAGTTCGCCACCTTCATGCAGGGCTATTACCAGGACAAGATACTGTATGAGAACTGGGTCAACCCACTGACGGGGACTCCCACCATCCCTCAGGATTACGCCAATCCCTCGCAATATGGTGCGGGAACCGACTGGTATAATAAAGTAGTGCGTACCGCCCCGATAGAGGACTATGCCGTCAACCTGTCCTCGGGAAACGAAAAGGTCTCCTCCAGCACTACGTTCAACTATTTTGACCAGCAGGGCGTCCTGTACAACACAGGCGTACAGCGATTCGCCTTCCGCAGTAACAATGAATACCGCCCCATCAGCCGGATCAAGGTCGGGCTCAACCTGGCACCCACCTACCAGATAGACCACAATACCCGGGGCGGGGCGCTGGCGATCAATGGTAACCGCCAGGTGCTCAGCGGCGCCGAGATCAGCTCGCCACTTATTGCACCGAAGAACGCCGACGGTTCCTATGCGCTGCGAACAAGCTCCTACGGCATGTATGCGCTCCCCAATTTCTACCAGCAGCTGCTGCTCATGGACAACAACATGACCACGCTGCATATCCTGGCCAACGCCTATGTGGACGTCGAGATCGTCAAGGGGCTGCACGCGAAAACAACCATCAACGGCGACCTCTTCACCCAGGACTTCAACGCCTACTATGGCACCAACTTCGGAACCTTCGGCGTGCCGCCGCCCCGGAGCGCGAGCTCGTCCTCGGCACAGAACAGCTCGAATAATACCTATTCCTGGCTCAACGAGAATACGCTGGACTATGCGCATTCCTTTGGCGACCATAACCTGGATATCCTTGCCGGTTATACCACCCAGAAATGGAACCAGGACTACCGGAGTATCACGGGCACCGGTTTTGCCAACGACGCCGTACCCTGGATCTCCGGAGCGACCAGCACCACCGGCTCCAGCAATAACGCCGCCTGGACCGTGGCCTCGGCGCTTGCCAGGGTGAACTATGATTACAAGAAGCGATACTATCTCTCCGCGACGATCCGTAACGACGGCAGCTCGCGGTTCGGCGCCAACAAGAAATACGGGACCTTCCCGAGTGTGTCGGCCGCCTGGGTGGCGAGTGACGAATCCTTCTTTCCGAAATCCAACGCGGTGACCTTCCTGAAATTCAAAGGCAGCTATGGTCTTGCGGGCAATTTCAACGTAGGCAACTATACGTCGATCTCCCAGCTGACGCCCACCAACTATGTCTTCAACGGCACCACCAACCTGGGCGAGAGCGTTACCGTCCTCGGGAACCCCAACCTCACCTGGGAACAGTCCAAACAAACGGACATCGGCCTGGAGGCCAATTTCCTGGGCAGCAGGGTAACCCTCAGCTATGACTATTATAACAAACGGACCGAAGGCATGTTGTCCACCCTGCAGCTGCCTTATGCTTCGGGCTTTGCCTCGATGTCGTACAATGTGGGCACGTTCCGGATGTGGGGTCACGAGTTTACGATCAGCAGCAAGAACCTAACGGGCAAGTTAACGTGGACGACGGATCTCAATATTTCGTTTAACGACAACAAGGTTTTGCAGCTGGTGAACGGTACGCCCATCGGCGGGGTCAACCGCTATGGCGACTACAACCGGACGGCCGTGGGGCATCCTATCGGCGAGCTCTATGGCTATGTGTTCGAAGGGCTGTATATGAACCAGGCGGATTTCAATAAATACCCGCATGAGGCCACGTCCGCCGTAGGAACGGCCCGCATGAAGGATGTCAACGGGGACGGGAAAGTCGATATCAAAGACGAGACCTTTATCGGCAACCCAAGCCCCAAATACATCTATGGCCTCACCAATACATTTACCTGGAAGCAATTCGATCTCGCTATCGTGGCAGGCGGACAGGTGGGCAACAAGATCATGAACACCAACCTGCAAAACCTGCAGAATCTCGATGGCATCTTCAATATCGACAAGGACATGCAGGATCGCTGGCGGTCGGAACAGGAGCCGGGTAACGGGAAAGTGCCGCGTACCCTTAGCGGCACCACCGAGCTGTACCGGCTGAACAATACGAACTGGGTGTTCAGCGGCGACTATCTGAGCATCCGCAACATTGCCCTCGGCTATACGTTCGACGGGCGCCAGCTGCGTTATATCAAAGGAATACGGGTGTATGCGAGTGCACAGAACGTCTTTATGTTCACCAAATATCCCGGACAGAACCCCGAGGTCGACGACAGCAAAGACAACCAGACGACTGCCGGCACGGACAACGGATCTTATCCGGTCCCCCGTACGGTGATGGTTGGTGCAAATATTAATTTTTAATTATCTTGTATATGAGACAGCATATATTTATCCTTGCAATGGTGGCGGTTTCCATTGCCTCGTGCAAAAAAGATTTTCTCACACAATATCCGCAGGGGTCGATCAACGTGGGTAATTTCTACAAGACGACAAACGATTTTCAGGAAGCGCTCACAGGGGCTTACGGCCCGCTGCGCGACGCCGCCAACAACGGCTTCTATATCGAAGAAATGAGGTCGGATAATTCCTATTATACCTACAATCCCAAAGACCGGGGCAGCATTGCGTATGAACATATCGCGGATTTCCTGGACGACGTTTCAGACGGGGTTCCGGGCACTACCTGGATCGCCGGTTTCAACGGCATCAACCGTTGCAATATGATCCTCGACCAGCTGCGGACGGCCGGGACCGCGGTGCCGGATTCCATCAAGAACGAGATCACGGGCGAAACCAAGGCTCTCCGTGCGCATTATTACTTTGAGCTGGTGCGGCTCTTCGGTAAATTGCCGTTGTATTTGCATGCTACGACCGATAACAGCTCCGCCTTCATCGGCCGCAGTTCGGTGGACAGCGTTTATTCGCAAATTATCGCCGATTTCAATGACGCCATCGGGTTGCTGCCGCTGCCGGCGTTTGGATCGGGGGGCACGCAAAGCGGTCATGTTACGCGGGGAATGGCTGCCACGGAGCTGGGGGTCGTGTATCTTACGCTCCGGCAATGGGACAAGGCGACCCCTTTGTTCCAGAGCGTCACACAAATGGGGTACAGCCTGCTGACCAACTATGCCGACGTTTTTACTACCGCGGGCAAGAATAGCAGGGAATCCATCTTCGAAGTACAGTATAAGGCCGGTACGGACGGGCAGTCCAGCCCGTTTATCTTCCGGTTTATTCCGGCGACCCCGCATACCCTCAACATCCTCGGTGTAGACTACAATACCAGCAATAGCAACTACGGCGGCTGGAACGTGCCTACCCAGGATATCATCAACGACTATGAGGCGGGTGACAAGCGGCTCGACGCCAGCATCGCCGTCGTAAAGGGGCACCTGGACGCCAATGCCGATTACCAGCCCGACAGCGTTGCCAGCATCCTGAGCCCGGCCACACCGGGCGAACAATCCCGTAACTTTATCCGGAAGTATTTCCATCCGCCCTACAACCTTCAGAATAATACCGACCAGGATTGGTACTGGTACCGTTATTCGGATGTGTTGCTGATGCTGGCCGAATCGCTGAACGAGCAGGGACAATCCTCCGCTGCGCTGCCTTATCTCAACCTGGTGCGGCAACGCGCGGGTCTCGCGCCTTCGACCGAAACGGACCAGACGGCGCTCAGGGCCATCATCTACCACGAACGGCGGGTCGAGCTTGCGTTCGAGAACCATCGTTGGTTCGATCTCGTCCGTACGGGTCAGGCCGGGGCCGTGATGAATGCCTATGGGGTCACACAAAAACAGACCTATGGGTATTTGTTGTCCTCGGCTTATACGGTGACGGACGACCGGCTAATCTACGCGGTACCTTACCGGGAGACGCAGGTCAATCCGGGTCTGGGGCAGAACCCCGGCTATTGAAATTTCAAAATTCATCACATATGAACTATCAGCTGACAAAAGAACAAATCGAATCCTATCAGCACAACGGCTTCCTGGTCGTAGACAATTTCCTTTCCCCGGCGGAGTTAGAAGAATGGCGCTCCAATGTTATGGAGGCCGTGCGCGAAAGAGCGGGACAGAAGATGCCCGGTAAGGCGGGTAAGACGGGCGAAGATGACGGCATCAACGAAGACACGGAATATTTTGGGAAGGTATTCGATCAGCTGATCAATCTCTGGCAGACGCATTCGGGAGTAAAAAGGCTGATGACGGACCGGCGTATCGGGGAGATGGTGGCTACCCTGGCCGGTGTGGACGGCATTCGCATCTGGCACGACCAGGCGCTGTTCAAACGTCCCTGGGCAAATCCTACGGCGTGGCATCTTGATACCCCTTTTTGGTCTTTTACGGACCGGAATGCATTGTCTATCTGGGTGGCCCTGGATGACGCGACTCCCGAGAACGGTTGTCTGTATTTTATCCCCGGCAGCTTCCAGGGTACCAGCTTCGCGAACGTGGGCATCGGCAAGAACATGGACGGCATCTTCAGCGTATATCCGCAGTATGCAACCGTCAACTCCGTAGCGGCGCCTATGAAGGCGGGCAGCTGCTCTTTTCACAACGGCCTCACCATTCACGGCGCGGGCGCCAATATGACGAACGGTTATCGCCGGGCCATGACCTGTGCCTATATGCCCGATGGAAACATTTATAACGGTCAGCCCAACGTGCTGCCGGATGCCTATGCCAGCAGGCTAACCGTAGGCACCCCCTTGAACAACGAACTCCAGAACCCCCTTATTTATCATAAATAGCTGATGGATAGAAGAACCTTTTTGTTGCGAAGCTCCGTACTGACGACCGGGTATACCGTATTTAGCGGGATGGGGGCATGGGGCGCCCCTGATGCCAGACCAGCACCGCTCTATGAACTATTTAAAAACCCCGGTGGTGTTTATCGTCCCTTTGTGCGATGGTGGTGGAATGGCGACAAAGTAGAGAAGGCCGAGATCGCCCGGGAACTTCGGCTGATGAAGGATGCCGGCATCGGCGGAGTGGAGATCAACCCCATCAAATTTCCGGCCCTGACGGACGACTTGGGCAAGCCTTCTATTTCCTGGCTGAGCCCGGAATGGATCGAGCTGCTGGACTTCACGCTCACGGAGGCCGCTGCGCTGGACATGACCTGCGATCTTATCGTGGGTTCCGGCTGGCCTTTCGGGGCGGAATACCTGGAAGGGGAGGAGCGATCGCAGACGATGGTGATCGCCACGCATAAGCTCGAGGGGCCCGACGAATATGAGGTCTCGCTTTTCGATATTTTCAAGGAGGCCGACCCGGCCGTGACGTCGCCCTTCCCCGGCCGCCTCATGGAGATCATGGCCGTCAAGCTGGCCCCTGATCCGCTTCTCCACCTGGACCAGGTGAAAGATTATACCGACCAGATCAAGGGACAAACGGTGCGTATCCCTATTCCCGAGGGCAAGCATGTGCTGTTCGGGCTCGTCAAGATAAAGGGTTCGATGGAGGTGATCAACGGGGCACCCGGCGCCAATGGCCCTGTACTGAATCATTATAACCAGGCGGCGGTAAAGAAATACCTGAACCATATGTCCGATGCGATCCAGCAAAAGATAGGCCCGCTGGCGGGCAGGATAAGGAGTTTTTTCACCGACAGCATGGAGCTGGAAGGGGCTAACTGGTGCTCGGATATGGAGGCGGAATTTAAAAGGCGTCGCGGCTACGATCTGCTTCCGTATCTGCCCTTTACGATGTTCAAGACGGGGGCGATGGGCAATATCTACGATTTCGACTATGGCGCCCGGATGGCGCCCGGGCTGAAGGAAACCATCGAGCGTGTCCGCTATGACTTCGACCTGACCAAGACCGAGCTGGTCACGGAACGTTTTATTGCCTCCTTCAACGACTGGTGTCATCAGAACAAGGTCCTGTCCCGGGTACAGGCCTATGGCAGAGGCTATCATCCGCTGGAAGGCAGCCTTACCATCGACCTCCCCGAATGCGAGACCTGGATCAAATATGGTATCGGGAAGGAATTGAGCGAGACCGACTATCACCTCGGGCGGGCCTATACGATGGTCAACAAATACGTTTCTTCGGCCGCCCATCTCAAAGGGAAAAAGCATATCAGCTGCGAGGAGCTAACGAACACGGATATGGTATTCAATGCCACACTGGAGATCCTGAAGACGGCCGGTGACCAGAGTATCCTTTCGGGGGTGACCCATCCCGTTTTTCATGGCTTCAATTATTCACCGCCACAGGCCCCTTTCCCGGGATGGATCCGGTATGGCACTTTTTTCAACGAGCGCAACAACTGGTGGCCTTATTTCCGGCTGTTCACCGATTATAAGGCCCGGCTGTCGGCCCTGTTGCAGCAAGGCACGATGTTCGCCGAAATTGCCGTCCTCCCGCCCGTCTATGATATGTGGAGTGTCGACGGGGCGCAGAACGAGCCTTTCCCCTCGCTGATGTATCCGGACTGGCTTCCGCTCATTTGGGAATCCATCCATCAGAACGGCAGCGCCTGTGACTATGTCTCCGATCACGTGATACTCGATGCTTCGATCAAAGATGGTCGCCTGGTCTATGGCCCGCGGAGCTATCATACGCTGCTGCTGGTGCACATCGAACGTCTGCAGCCTGCAACGGCAGAAAAGCTTTTTAACTTCGTTTCGGCGGGAGGGCGGATCATTTGTGTCGAGACCTATCCTTCGAAATCGCTTGGGCTCGCGGATGCCGGCTCGCGGGATGCCGCGGTGGTTTCCTGGGTCGACCGGATGAAAGCGCTGCCCGACCGTTTTATCTTTGTCCATAAGCCGGAAAGCCATTTCCTCGAGTGGTACCGCGATATCCAGCAGAAGTATGCGATCCCTGCCTATGTCCACATCGACAAACCCACGTCCTTCGTGAGCCAGGTGCGATACCAGGCCGGCGATACCGAATGGCTTTTTATCACCAACTCCGATCTTGGTGATGAACATACGATCACCATCTTGCCTTCGCGGGAACTGGGGCTTGGCAAGCAGGCCTGGATCTGGGATGCCGGGACCGGGGAGCGCTTTTATGTAGGCGAAGGTTCGCAGCCTATCACCCTGGAGCTGGCGACGGGAGATTCACGGCTGGTGGTCTTCGACAAAGCCAAAAAGGGGGCGGCCTGGAATCCGCTTCCCGCCACTGCGGTGACGACCTTTTCTTTGCAGGGGCCCTGGAATGTGGAATACCAGCACCTGGACGGCACGGTGAAGACCGCGGTGATGGCTGGTCTCGTCGATCTGAAAGATGATCCCGCGACGGTTGCGTTTTCGGGTACAGTTATCTATCGGATCAGTTTCGGCGCGGAGCAGGGGGCCCTGTGGAAATACATCAATCTCGGGAAGGTGGCCGGTATCTCGGGTGTCACCGTCAACGGCAAGGATGCCGGGATACAATGGTATGGCCGGCGTGTGTACCCAATCGACCATTTGTTGCAATCGGGGCAGAATACCCTCGAGATAAGAGTCGTAACGACCATGGGGAACTATATGAAGACCCTGAAGGGCAACCGGGTCGCCCAGTATTGGACGAACGCGGGCAGGAAGGACCAGCCGATCCAATCGATGGGGCTGCTGGGGCCGGTATTGTTGTACTCATAAATTTATTTGGATGAAATATATTCTTTCGTTGTTTTTGAGCCTCGCCGCGTTTGGCGCCAGTGCCAAAGATTATCCTGTTTCGCTCTTTGGTATCCGGGGCGATGGCGTGACGCTGAATACGCGGTCGATCCAGTTTGCCATAGACTATGTCGCCGGCAATGGCGGCGGGCGGCTGGTCTTCGACGTCGGCCGTTATCTCACCGGATCGATACACCTGAAGTCGGACGTGACTATCGTCTTACAGGAAGGGGCGGTGATCGTGGGTTCGCTGAATCCTTTCGACTATGACAAAAAGCTGGTGACTGCACTGATCTTTGCCTATGATCAGCATGACATCGCCATCGAGGGGAAGGGCGTTATCGACGGGCAGGGGCGGCAGCTGGCTTATAACGTAGCCGACGCCTATCATAAGGGATTGATCAAAGACCTTTTTCGGAACGGCCGGCCGGAAGCCGATATCCGCGCGATGCTGATCGACTTTCGTGGCTGCCGCAATGTGCTGATGAAAGGGGTGACGTTGCGCAACTCGGCCAGCTGGGTAGAGACTTATGATCAGTGTGTCAATCTCCGGCTGGATAGCATCTTTGTGGACAGTAAGGCGTTTTGGAATAACGACGGTATCGATATCGTCGACTGCGACAGCGTGGCCGTCACCAATTCCTATATCGATGCCGACGACGACGGCATCTGTCTCAAATCGCAGGACCCTTCGAAGTTTTGCAATGCTGTTTTGATCCGCAACAACGTGGTCCGCAGCAGTGCCAATGCCATCAAATTCGGTACGGCTTCTTTTGGGGGTTTCCGCAATATCCGGATTATCGACAACAAGGTCTATGACACGTATCGTTCTGCGATCGCGCTCGAGGCTGTCGACGGCGGCTTTGTCGAGGATGTGGAGGTCGACGGGCTCACGGGTATCAATATGGGTCACTCCATCTTTCTGCGGATCGGGGAAAGACAAAAAGGGAGAAAAGGAAGGATGGAGAATATTCGTATCCGCCATGTGGACATCGGGATCGCGGCAGGCAAACCCGACGCCGGCTACGAATTCGAAGGGCCCATCGAGGATATGCCGCGCAATATTTCGCCGGTGGTCATCGCCGGGATGCCCGATGCTTTGATCAGCAAGGTCTCGCTGGAAGATGTCGCCATCCGTTATCCCGGCGGCGGCAATCCGCTATTTGCACGGCTGGACCCCGACTCGCTGGACAAGGTGCCGGAGCGTCCCGAGGCCTACCCGGATTTCTCGATGTTCCGCGAGCTACCCGCCTGGGGCGTTTATATCCGGCATGCGCAGGGTGTGGACTTTACCAATGTGCGGCTGTCGGCGGCCAAGAAGGATTACCGGCCGGCGGTTGTGCTGGATGATGTTATGCATTCCACTTTCGTCGGGGTGAAGGTGACGGAGCCCGGGTCGGGGCCGGCGGCGGGGTCGAGGTCGGGGCCGGCGGCGGGGTCGAGGTTGGGGTCCGCGGCGGGGTCGAGGTTGGGGCCGGGGCTGACGCCCGCGAAGAAGGCGGCTTTCTATCAGCATAAGACGGCGGAGATCACGATAAGATGATAATTGCTAAATTGCTGCATGAAGAAACCTGTGCTTTTCATTTTGCTTGTCCTCGCGGGGTACTGCGGGACGGCGCAAACGGCCGCGCAGCCGGCGCACTTGCCGGGCGCTCAACCTGGGGCTCAGCCGATGCAATGGCCGCGTCATAAGCAGGCGGCTATTGTCCTCACCTACGACGACGCCCTGCTTTCGCAACTCGATATTGCCGTTCCGCAGCTGGAGCGGGCGGGGCTCAAGGCCACTTTTTTTCTCACCAGCGATCTGGATTACCGGACGCTGCCGCGATGGCGCGAGGTAGCAAAAAAAGGTTTTGAGCTGGGTAATCATACGGTCTATCATCCCTGCGTGTCCACGGCGGACAATCCTGTTTCCTCGGCGACCTATACTCCCTACCAGATGGTCCGCGAGATCGAGGTGATGAACTGGCTGCTCTATGCGATAGACGGCCGGACGACGCGGACCTTCGCCTATCCCTGTACGGATACCACGGCCGGCGGGATGTCGTATGTGGACACCCTGCGGCGTTATAGATCGGTAAAATATGCGCGGCTGGGCGGTGATGAACGGACGGCCGTGATCACCGATTTCGCCCATCTCGACTCGCTGCGGGTGCCGTCGCTGGGACTCGAGGATAGCAGCAGCGCGGACATGCTGATCCGTTTCGTGAAAACCGTGCAGCAACGCGGAGGACTGGGCATTATCATGTTCCATGGCATCGGCGGGGACTATATCACTACTTCAGCCGCCGTTCATCAGCAACTGCTCGATTATCTCGTGGAGAACAGGAAGTCCATCTGGGTGCCCACCTTTCAGGAAGCCATGGATTATGTGATGCAACGGCGGGTAGTACATTGATAATCAAATTGGTATAAAAATTTTAAAATCTTCTCGATTTTGTAGTTACAGAACTACAATCGGATCGTACTAATTTATGTAGGCAATTACATCAAACGATCTATCTATATCAGGGTTCAACACACGTACATGGATTCAATGGATTTTTGAGTTTTTTGCGACAAGGTTCTTTTAAGGGTCAAGACCATTCCATTTTTGGAATGGTCTGATTTTTTTTGGTGATGGCGCCGCTGCGGCCGCGGAGGCCGCAGGATCAGGGTGTGATCGTTACGCCACTGGCATCGTCGGCCCGCGTCATGGGCCGGGCGTCGGGCCGGACCACGGATAACTGCACATTTTTTAACGTGACGCCATCCACATGGCGCAGGTAGAGGCCCCATACCGGGAGGTCGCCGAACATGGAGAACTCGGGGTAGTCCGAGGGGGTCTCGGGGATGAGGGCGATGGTGCTGGCCTGCTGGGCGCTGCCTGGCGTCCGGGCTTGGGTGGGCTCGCGGCCCGGCATGGTGCCGCCGCCGGGGTAGGTGACGCGGATATTCTCGAGGGTTACGTTTTCGATGCGGTGGCCCGGCAGGCCGGCGATAGTGGCCGGGAAGACGCTATGTTCGAAGGTCAGCGGGGGGCCTTCCATCGGATAGCCTTTGTCCGGTTTGCCGGCCGGGATCTGCACATCGACATTTCCAATGTAAACATCTTTTAGAGTGCTGTAGACCGAGTCCTTGTTGCGATGACCGAGGCGGAGGAACAGCGCGTTACCGGTATTGGTAGCGTGTACGTCGCGGATATCCACCCCATCCAGTTTTCCGCCGTCGACCGCTTCGAGGGCGATGGCCGAGCGGTAGGTGTCGTAGATCGTGAGGTCGCGCACCGTGATGTGGTGAAAGCCGCCACGGCCGGCCGTGCCGAGCTTCAAGGCGCTGGCGCTGCTGCGGATCTTACAATGTGCGATGTAGATGCCATCGCAGCTATCATGGCGATCCTCGGATTTGAGACAGATCCCGTCGTCGTCGGCGTTGAAGAAGCTATTGGTCACCCGTGCGTCTTTGCAGTCCACGACATCGATACCGTCGTTGTTCCAAAAGGTGTTGCTTTCGACGGTAATGCTGTCAACGACCA
>DASYZH010000385.1:0-5830 GCA_035946435.1 Puia sp.
GAAACGAGCTTCGACGATTTTCACCGGGCCAAGGAACGTATCTTCCGGGTGCTCACGGAGTACCATCATTCGAAAGACCACGAAACTTTTTATGGGGCAGAAGTTCCTATGCCTTTGCCGGCCATCATAAAGACGGACCTGCCGGATCTGGAAAATTCCGCCGGCGTATTCGGCTCTTCTGGTGATCAGCTCTTCGTGCTGGATGCAAACGGCCAGGTAATAAAGAAATTCAGGGAAAAATCCGGCGTATTCGCCATGGAGCCCGCATTTTTCGAAATATTCAATTTTCCATGGCTTAGCGGCGATCCGCAGACCTCTCTAAAAGAACCAAATTCCATAGTTCTAAGCAAGGAAACGGCAACCAGGTATTTTGGGGATTGGCGAAAAGCCATTGGGGGAACGATAAAAATGAACAATATCCTGCTGTTGAAGGTCACGGGCATCCTGGCGACCATTCCTGCCAATACGGACTTCCAGATAAAGGCGGTGATCCCCTTTCGTATCCTTGGGATCTCGAGATCGTCCGACTGGTCGAACGCCTCCAATAAATTCGGTTGTTATGTAAAGCTGCCACCCAACACATCGGCGGCCGCTTTTACGTCGAGATTAAGAGACTTGTCAAAAAAGTACAGGCCGGCAGGCAATACCGACGAGCTTGTACTACAACCCATAGGGGAAATTCATTTTTATGACAACCATAATCATATTGCAAATTTTCTGGGCCGCAGCGTTTCCCGGGACCTGATCCGGATATTGTGGATCATTGCCGCATTTATTCTGGTGATCGCCTGTATCAATTTTATCAATTTATCTACTGCGCAGGCCGTACGACGCGCAAAAGAAATAGGTGTCAGAAAGGTATTGGGCGGCAGGGGGATCCAACTACAGACTCAGTTCCTCACCGAGACGTTCCTGCTTGTATCGGTTTCTGTGCTTCTGGCGGTGCTTGTTGCGGCATTTACGATTGCGCCGGTCGGAAGGCTTTTGGATCTGCCGCTTTCGCCTTCCATCTTCTTTGAGCCGGCCGCGGCCGTTTTCCTTTTTGGTGTTATCCTTGTGACTACGTTTGTCGCCGGCTATTATCCATCGGTGGTACTGGCGGCTTTCAATCCCATTAAGGCATTGAAAGGAAAATTATCGGCGAATGGCTCGAAAAGCCTGAGTTTACGCCGGGCGCTGGTCGTTTTGCAGTTCGTGATCGCGCAGGGCATTATTATCGTAATGCTGGTGTTCATTAAGCAAATGGATTATTTCAGGAACGGAAACATGGGGTTTGACAAAGACGCCATTGTCGAGGTGCGCATGCCCATGTCTCCCTCCTCGCAGATCGATTACCTGCGAAACAGCCTTGAGTCTATCCCCGGGGTAAGAGGGGTAAGCTTTAATTCCAATGCGCCCGCCGACGATGATAACAACTGGGGGGATATTTATAGGGAACCCCGTTCGCAGGCGCAAAGCCCGCTCTTCGCCATTTCGAAATATGCGGATCCCGAATACCTAAATACATACGGGCTGAAACTCGAAGCGGGCAGGAATTTTTCATCCGACAGCGCACATGAATTCCTGATCACCAGGAAAACGCTTGAGACATTGGGATTCAGGCGGCCGGAAGATGCGCTGAACAAGGAAATGAGCACCGGCGATAATTTCATAAAGGGTCCTATCGTAGGCGTCCTGAGTGACTTCCACTCTACCGGCTTCAAAGACCAGTATTCACCCGTATTCATAACTCCGCATATCCGGCTGTACCGGATGGCAGGGATAAAATTGAGTCCCATGAACATGTCCGTCTCCATGAGTGCCATCGAAGCGCTCTGGGAGAAGACCTTCCCGGATTTCCTTTTCGAGTACCAGTTCCTCGACGATGCCATCGCGGGTTTCTATAAGGAAGAGAACCGGCAAACCCAACTGTATAAGATCGTTGCCGGGATTGCCATCTTCCTGGGTTGCCTGGGACTGTATGGATTGATCTCCTTTATGGCGGCGCAGCGTCGCAAGGAGGTGGGGATCCGCAAAGTACTTGGAGCGTCGACTTCCGGCATCACCTATCTCTTCCTGAAAGAATTCCTGGTGCTGATCGTCGTCGCGTTCCTGATAGCGTCACCCATTAGCGGGTACCTGATGAACAGGTGGTTGGAGGACTATGCGTACCGGATCCATCTGAATTGGTGGATATTCCTGCTCAGCGGCGCCGCGACGGTGGTCATCACCTTGCTGACCATAAGCTATACCGCTATCCGGGCTGCGCTGGCAAATCCTGTGAACGTGCTTCGTGCAGATTGAGTAACCCGTAGAAGATTCGAACTTCTGTCTCAAGAATGAAATTCTTGCGTCCTACCCTTAGACGAACGGGTCAATTGTCAAGCTCGATCTGGTTTTTCACCAGCCGATAATAGTATCCTTTGAGTGTGATCAGATCAGGGTGCCTTCCGGTCTCTACGATACGGCCCTTATCCAGGACGACGATCTGGTCGGCGTTCTTCACCGTACTAAGCCGGTGCGCCACGATAATAACCGTCCGGCCTTTGAAAAACTCGTTAAAGCTGTTTATGATCTCGCGCTCGTTATTGGCATCCAACGCGTTTGTCGCCTCATCCAGCATGATGATCTCCGGCTCCTTGTAAATAGCGCGGGCGATGAGTATGCGTTGCTTTTGTCCCTGACTAAGCCCCAGACCTTCGGAGCCGATCTTGGTTTCAAAGCCGTTTGGAAGGTTTTCGATAAGATCCTGCAAATTAGCGATCCGAACCGCATGCTGCAATCGTTCGCGATCGATGGAAGTCTTACTGTCCCCGATAGCGATATTCCGTTCAATAGTATCGGAAAAAATGTAGCCATCCTGCATCACTGTTCCGATGCGGTCCCGCCAAAGCGACGGGCTTATCATCGAAAAATTTTCTTCCCCGATCCGGATATCCCCTTCCGTGGGCTGATAGATCTTCAGAAGAAGCTTCATGATGGTGGTTTTGCCGCTTCCGCTGGCACCGACGATCGCCGTTATCTTTCCATATGGGATCTCCAGATCGACATCCTTAAGTACCATGTAATTTACGCCGGGATATCCAAACGAAGTATTTCTGAATACTATATTTTTACCGGGGGCCGGCAGACACACGCAAGCCGGCGAGGAAGTTTCCATCGGTTCTTCGTCCCTGATGCTGTTGATCTCTTTTATCCGGTTAAGCGCCAGCCTGGCATCCTGCGCCACGAGCATAAACCGGATCAGCTGCTCCAGCGGGCCGTTCAATTGCCCGATAATGAACTGACATGCCAGCATCTCGCCGAGCGTTAGCTGGTTCGTGATCACCAGCCTGGCCGTATAAAAAATAATGAAGATATTCTTAAATTGATTGAGGAAAAAGGCCCCGATCTCCTGTGCCTGCTCGATCTTCAACTTTTTTATGTTGATCCTGAAAAGACCGGCCTGCAATTCCTCCCATTCCCAGCGTTTGATCGTTTCCGCGTTATTTAGCCTGATATCCTGTATACCGTAGATGATCTGGAGCGTGTTGCCCTGAATGGTGGACGCGAGCTCCATGCTTTTCCCTTCGATCGAGCTCCGTTTCTTCAGAAAGAACACGATATATAGCACGTAGAGCAAACTGAACAAAATGTAGATGAGAAAGATCGTGTGATTGTAGACAAAGATAGCTACGCCGAAGATGAGCAGATTGAACAGCGAAAAAACGGTATTCAATGTCGACCCGGTGAGGAAGGTCTCGATCCTTTTATGGTCATTCATTCTTTGGATGATGTCGCCCGCCAGCTTGATGTCGAAAAAAGACAGCGGTACGCGCATCAGCTTCAGGACAAATTCGGATAAGATCGAAACGTTGATCTTGGTGCTCATGTAAAGCAGCAGCCAGTTTCGAAAGAACTCGGATATGAATTGACCGACAAAAAGGAACAACTGAGCCCCCAGGATCACCGATATGAAGTTGAGATCCCTATTGGCCACACCGACGTCTACTATCGATTGCGTCAAAAACGGAAAAACGAGCTGCAGCAGGCTACCCATTAGCAGGGCAATGAAGAGCTGAATGAGCGTAGCCTTGTAGCCCCGGAAGTATTTCAGCAGGTCCAGGATCCCGCCGTTGTAGGCACGAACGGACTCTAGCTCATAGAACCGTTCCGTAGGTTCCAGGATAAGCACCACTCCCTCCGGCTCCCCCTTGCTCTCCTGTCCGTTAACCGACCAATGCCGGAGAAACTCGTTCATTTCATACGTGATCAGTCCTTTATCCGGGTTAGACACCGATACCTTCTTCCGCGTCGCCTTGTAGACTACGACAAAATGATTCTGGTTCCAGTGAGCGATACAAGGCAGCTGAACCTCGCCGGCGAGCTGCTCCCGGGTAACTTTAGCGCCTACGGTTTTGAAGCCAATGGATTCGGCAGCCTTGCTGATGCCGAACATGCTAACCCCCGTCCTGCCGATATTGCATTTTTCGCGGAGGGACTGCAGGCCGTAGTCCTTGCCGTAGTATTTAGCGATGATCCGAACGCAGGTGGGCCCGCAATCCATGGTGTCATATTGTCTGAAATAAGGGAAAGCCATGTTGTGCGATGTAGATTCGGCTAAACCGCCATTATAAAATCTTTTGAAGGCTGGAGGTCGAATACTTTCGCGATCAGCTCGATACCCCTTAGCCGATCTTCCTGGTTCCGGTAAAGCTGCAGGAGGATGAATTCGGAAACCTCGTACATCCGATGCAATGCATGTATCCTGTCGAGCAGCTCGTGCGGGGAGCCGACAAAAATACCCGACTTTTCAAGCGTAAGCTCGCTGGACCTGAGACATTCCTCTGCAATATCCTTTGCGCGGCCGGAATCTTCATGGCAACAGGCCGCCATCGCAAGGCTGACGCCCGGAGGCGTGCCGTACTGCCCGCGAAACGAGGCGAGATAATCTTCCAGCCGTCCAGTATCCGCATGGGGATCGTGGTTAGGGTGAAAGATCGACCTGGAAAAATTCGCCCCCAATTCGAGCGCGAACCCGACGCTCCTATACGAAGACCCCAGCAGCCAGACCTCCGGCACTTCACCCCCATACGGAGGGATCACCAGGCCCTCCGAGAAGAGGGATTCCTCGCGCTTGAGGTATCGGATCAGCACCCGCGCATTCTCCGCGAAGACATCCCCAGGGCCGGAACCGCTCCCGTCGCCGCCTTTTGCCAGGCCCAGATCTATCCTGCCCGGGAAAAGGTTGGCGAGCATTTTGTAATTCATCGCAATGTCGATAGGCTTGTGGATGCTGATAAGCGTTCCCGCTATCCCTATTCTTATATGACCGGTGGAAGAAGCGAGCAGCGGCAGCAGCATGTCCGGGCTCGTCCACGTGTGTTTCTTCCTGAACAACAGATGTTCGGCCAGCCAGAAACGCGAAAAACCCAGCTCATCGGCAAGCCTGGCATAGTCTACCAGTTCTTGTATCTCTTTAAGATAGTCTTTTGGCCGGTGAGGCACCGCAAAATTCAAAAGACCGATTCGAAGCTTGTCCATAAATAAGTGATGCGGTTGTTTTGATTGTTTATTTGAGATAAAAAACAAGCACCAATGATATGTAACCGAAGGTATGTAAAGTTTTATATCGGTTTGAAATTCATTTTTTGATACTGCGGTTATACCGCAGTGAGGACATAAATTGCAGATAAAACGGCAATATATACACGAAAAAAAATCTCCACAAATTTTTTTGTTGCTATAAATTTTTATATTTGGATACCACCAAACTTTATCTAATGAAACGCAAGCCAGGCCTCGAAAAGCGACTCCCGTCGCTAAACAAATCCCAACAAAACAAACTAAACAAAACACAGCTCACGCTATC
>DASYZH010000386.1:0-12503 GCA_035946435.1 Puia sp.
GGACATCTTTTGATTCCGTGTGGCAGCCGGTATGGGGGGAAGTCCGGGAGATCCGCGATCACTATGAGCAGCTGAGGGTGCATTTGCGGAAGTCGGACGCGCGCCCAGGACAGGGGGGCTCGGCGGGTTCGACGGAGGGGGCCGCAGATGGAACGATGGGGGGCGGGGGGCGATTGCTGGATATCGTATTCCGGGTCTTTGCGGATGGGGTCGGGTTCCGGTATGAGTTCCCGCGGCAGCCGGGGCTGAAGTATTTTATCGTCACGGATGAGCTCACGCAGTTCCATATGGCGGGTGATCATAAGACCTTTTGGATTCCGGGAGACTATGATAGCAACGAATATCCTTATACGACCTCGGCGCTGAGCGCCGTCGACAATGCCGCACTGGTCGCCGCTTCTACGGCCATTGCCGTCCGGGTGGCGCCGGACCGGTATGCGGTACAGACGCCGTTGATGATGAAGACGGCGGACGGGCTTTACATCAATATCCACGAAGCGGGGCTCATGAATTATTCCACCATGGATCTGCATGTCGATGCGGCGACATTGACGTTGTCCACGCGGCTGGTGCCGGATGCCGTGGGCAACAAGGCCTATCTGCATGCGCCTGCGCATACCCCCTGGAGGACGATCATCGTGAGTGACAAGGCAGCGGATATCCTGGCTTCGAAGCTGATCCTGAATCTCAATGAACCCTCGAGACTGGCCACTACGGACTGGATCCATCCGATGAAGTTCGTCGGCGTTTGGTGGGAGATGCAAACGGGCAAGGGTACGTGGAGCTACAGCGATTATGCCGATAGTCTCAGTGCATCGGGGCAGCTGATCCCCAATGGCCGGCATAGCGCGAATACGGCGAATGTCGAACGCTATATCGATTTTGCAGCGGCCAATCATATCGGCGGGGTATTGGTCGAGGGCTGGAATGTGGGCTGGGAGGATTGGTTTGGCAACTGGAAAGAGAATGTCTTTGACTTTGTTACCCCTTATCCTGATTTCGACATCCGGGCTATCTCGGCGTATGCGAAATCCAAGGGCGTGCAGATGATCATGCACAATGAGACCAGCGGTTCGGCGACTAACTATGAGCGGCAGATGGATACCGCATTCCGGTTTATGACGGCGTATGGGTATCATTCGGTGAAGACGGGTTATGTCGGGAAGATCATTCCCCGGGGTGAGCATCACGATGGGCAGTGGATGGTCCAGCACTACGTCCGGGTGGCGCAGAAGGCGGCGCAATATCATGTCATGTTGGATGCGCATGAGCCGATGCGGCCTACGGGGTTGCAACGGACGTACCCGAACTGGATGGCCTGTGAAGCTGCGCGGGGCAATGAATACAATGCTTTCGCCGATGGTAATGCACCGGAGCATGAGACGATCCTGCCTTTTACCCGGCTGATGGGCGGGCCGATGGATTATACACCGGGCATTTTCAAGATACAAGGCTATTCCACCGTTCCTGGCCGGCAGGTGCATACGACGCTGGCCAAGCAGCTGGCGTTGTATATAACGATGTATAGTCCGTTGCAGATGGCCGCCGATCTGCCCGAGAATTATGCGGCGCATATGGATGCTTTTCAATTCATCAGGGATGTGCCGGTCGATTGGGATGATACGAAGATACTCGAGGCGGAGCCCGGCGACTATGTCGCGATCGCGCGGAAGGAAAAGGGCGCTGCCAACTGGTATCTCGGTGCGATCACGGATGAGAATGCGCGGACGATGGACTTGCCGCTTGCTTTCCTGGATGCCGGGCGGAAATACAAGGCAACGATCTATAGAGACGGGCCGGGAGCGGATTGGAAGCTGAAGCCCGAGGCGTATGTCATCGAGACGCGGACGGTGGATAGCAAGACGGTGCTGAAGCTTTGGCTGGCGCCGGGAGGTGGGGCGGCGGTGAGTATTACGCCGCTTTGATGGGAGATCGCTGATGCCACGGGCTAATGATGGGGCGCCGCTCCGGGCGCCTTGGGGCGTTGTGATGAAATTTAAGGGGTCGATTTCGACCCCTTTTTTATTTATTTAGTAATCTAGACAGTGCATTCTCCAATTGTTTCTTGTCCGGCAGGTAAAGCTGATATTTTGCCAAAAGAACCTTATTTGTTATGCTACTGGTAGCATATTCAACGAGTATATGATCTTTAGAAGCTCCCAGCAAAATACCCACAGGCTCGTTATCGCCTTCGCTGGCTTCTTCTTTTTTAAAATAATTCAGGTACAAATTCATTTGACCGACATCGGTATGATCGAGCTCACCCCGTTTTAGGTCAATCAATACGAAACATTTCAATATTCGATGGTAAAATAGTAAATCCAAGTAGAAATGCTTGCCGCCGATGCTCATGCGATACTGTCGGGCAATAAAAGCAAACCCTTTTCCTAACTCCAATAAGAATTGTTGGAGGTTGCTAATTATTCGCTCTTCCAACTCCCCTTCCAGGTATTGATGTTGTTCCGGGATATTTAGAAATTCCAGGACGAACGGGTCTTTTATTAGGTCTTCGGGTTGCTGTACTTCGTGGCCGTCATTGGCAAGTTTGAGAACGCCTTCTTTGTCGGTGCTTAAGGCAAGGCGATGAAAAAGCATGCTTTTCATCTGGCGTTTGAGCTCCCTGACGCTCCATTTCTCTTTCTCGCATTGTTTCGCATAAAACCCAATTTCGAAATGGGAGTCTGATTTAAGGATCTCAAAATAATGGCTCCAGGCCAATTTGTGAGACACTGTCTCACGTATTGGGAAGAAGAAATAGAATTTCCTCATATACAGTAAGTTAGAACGACTGAAGCCCTTGCCGTAAGCAGTCGACAGGTCTGAAGAAAGCCGGTCGAACAGTTGGCTCCCGTAGTCGGCTTTTACATTGCCGCGCTGTTCAAACTCTACGATATATCTACCTATTTCCCAATAAGTCTGCACCAGGGCGCTATTCACCTCCTGGACCGCCTTTTCCCTGCCGGCTCTTAATAGCTGGCCAATGGTTTCGACCAATTGGGTATATTCTTTCTGCTGCAATTCCATTGGAGAAAGATTTCGATTTAGGTAAATTTAACCTAATGCGCTTGAGGCCGCAAATCAAAATGCTGATAGGCTATACCGTTTTGATCTCCATGATCCGCTGTTCGAAGACTTCGTTGGGAACGAGGGATCTGTTCTTGATCCGGGTCTTGTAGGTGTTGATGGTATTCACGGAGTATTCCAGGATACTGGCTATTTTTTCGTTTTCGTGGATGCCCATGCGGATGAGGGCGAAGATGCGGAGGTCGGTGTTGAGGTATTCGTTGTCTTTGAGCTGGATCTTGTCTTCGGGGAGAAAGAGGTCGTTGAATCGTTCGATGAATTCGGGGAAGAGCTTCAGGAAGACCTTGTCGAAGTTTTGCAGCAGCTCTTCCCGTTCCTTTTTGAGGTTGGTGTTATTGACCAGCGCGATGATATCATCCCACTTGCGGTAAGCGATCTTTTGTTCCAGGGACTTTTTGAATTTTTCGATCCTGGCGAAGGACTCCGAGTCGGCGTTGAAGAAGAAGCCGATGTATTCCTCTTTGATCTTATTGGCTTCCGAGAGCTTGCTGTTGGCGTCGGACAATTTGTTGTTGGTCTCGAGCAGCTGCTGGTTGATCGCCTGGACGTTGGCGTGTGCTTCGGTGATGATGCGTTGCGCTGCTTTGAGCCGGCGAACCTGGCGGGAGACAGTGATGGCCAGGGCGATGACGATCAGCAGCAGAAAGGTCGCGATGATGGAATAGGTGACGAAGATCGTTTTTTGTTCTTCGACGCGGCTGACCTTTTCTCCTTCGATGAGGGGAAGGATCGCGCTGACCTGGACCTTGCGCTGGCGGGCGCCGTAGAACACGGCATCGCGGATGGCTATTTCGATATAAGAGGAGGCGTTGCGGACATCGCCTCTTTTGTACAACAGCTGTGCGAGATTGAAGATAGCGGCCGTCTCCTTGGTGGAGGTCTGGATATCGGCGATGGCGGCTTTGACCAGCAGCATGATCGCGGTATCGGGCCGGTCGTAATAAATATAGATATCGCTCAGCGTGCTGGCCGTCACGGCGAGCTGGTGTCCCGTGAGATCGGGGCGGCGCAGGATGTCCCAGAACAGAACGCGGGCCTTGTCGCGTTGGTTGATCTTTATCTCGCGGAGCGCGGTGTAATAAGAATGGCTGAAGGAACCGGCGGGATAGAGATGCAAAGCCGAGTCCATGTACAAATTACCCCTTAGCGTATAGGCGGGCGTGTTATAGGCATCGTTGTCGAAATCCCCGAGGTCGTAATAATAGCGGCCCATCAATGCATAATATTCTGCCTGCAGACTATCGGGAGCCCCGTGGATGTCGATCTTGTTGAGCGAATCGAGCGTTTCTTTGAACATACCGGAGGAAAGGAGGCAGAAGCCGAGTTTCAATCGTGCATACGTGGTGAGTGCCGGGGCGCCGAGCTGTAAGGCCATTGCCTGCAACTGACGCGCATAGGAGAATCCGGAATCGTAGTTAAAGACCTTGTATTCTTCGTACAACTTTAAATAACCGGTGAAAAGAGCCTGCAGATCGCTGCGTGGCGTGGCTGCGAGGTCAGCGGTGAGCTGCCGGATCGTCTGCACTTTGGCGGTATCATATCGGGGGGAGGCGTCGATGGCCCGGTTGAGCCGGTTCAGCAGGAACGAGGTACTATCCTGGCACCTGGCAGTGAGGCAGCATGACAAGGCAGTCGCGATAAACAAGAACCGGCTGAGCACTTTAGTAGAAGTAGATTTTAGGAGTGGAAGGTAATCAAAAAAAAGAAGCCCAGATAAAAATCCAGGCCGTTGCTAAAATCCAATATCCTATTAAAAGCCTAAATATTATTGCAAATCATAGTCCACAAATCTTTAAAGCGCGCAGGGGGTCGTTGCCGTGGAGAAATTGAGGAATTTTGTAGAGCATTTTCCTCAGTGCGGGACAAATGTCTGCAATTCCGGATTCTTTCTTTGAAACTGCCGGCGGCGGTTCTTATATTGAGATACGGAGGATCGTTACTTATGGAGGAACATTTATCGGCCAGGCTCGAACGAAAGGCCGGATTGCCCGGATTGATAAAAGGATTGGCGGATCGGCTGAGCGGTTCGGATCTAAATTCGTTGTTGCTGGAAGTCTACGGCGAGAACGATTATTACAAGGGGATCCAATTCAAGCTATACGCTCATACGGAGGAACGTGTCTGGGAGATTGCGGATGGGGGATTCGTGGACTGGACACAGCAATTGCTGGGGAACCGGAAAGAGCGGTTGCTGGTCAGCGGGTTTGGGCTGGAGTGGTTGTATAAGATAGGGGCGGGACAGAAGTAAATGACCCCGCGCATGGGGCGCGGGGTCGGGGTATGGTGTAGGTCAGCAGCGGCCGGTTATTGTTTTACTTTTTTATCGTACATCTCCCATTCGGTGCCGTTGGAGCGCAGGATCACGCGGTAGTCGGCGCTTTCGAGGGTGATGTAGTAGCTGCTGGAACCGTCGCCGTCGTATTCGAACAGGTCGGAGATCCAGTAGTTTCCATAATCTTTTTTGATCTGCATCAGCAGCTGGAGGGGCAGCTGGTTGGATTGGATGTTGCGGGTGATGGCCAGCAACTGACCATTCTCGTTGTAGAAGGCGGACATGATCACGTCGTTCATTTTGAAGGTGAACTTGATGAAGTCCTTGCTGACGTGCGTTTCGATGACTTCGACCTTTTTGAAGTCTTTGTGGAAGCTAACGGTTGCTGCGTCATTGCCACTATCTTTTGTTGTGGCGAAGCTGCTGCTGATGCCGACTGTCAGGAGCAGGGCTGCTGCTAAAACGATTTTTTTACTCCCATTGATGAGGGTCTGGCTGAGATTGGTGATTGTGAGTGACATATACTTAGGTTTTTTAGTTTTTTTGCTTGCTGTTTACGATGCAAAGATATGGCTCTGGACAGGTACTTTACAATACATAGTACTGTGAATGGCTAAATACTGGGTTAAACGGTATAAAACGTGGATGAGCGATCAAAGAGCTGGCCTGCAGGAGTCGAAAAGGGCACCCTTGCGGGCATTCTATCCATGGCCAGCGGGATGCCATAAAATAGTTTATCTGATAATCAATTGATTATGATTTTTTAGGGATTCTGGTCGTCCGATTTCGATCAGGCGGGTGTACGATTTTGGAGGATGTCGCCCAGGATCTGATTAACGGTATCCGCCCGGTTCAGCAGGAACATGTGGCCACCTTTTGGGATAATATGGGTGGGGGTGGTGCGGCGGAAGGGGAAGACCTCGTCGCGGGTGCCGTGGAGGTGGAAAAGGGGGGCGGGAAGGGTGTCGTTCTTCCAATCGAGGACCGCGTTGAGGCCCCAGCGGATAGCGCGGTTGTCGCCGTCGCGGATGACCTCGCGCAGAATGCGGCGATTTTCGGCGCCGGGCATGCTGAGGTTGTGTTTGGTGATCGCGGCCATTTTGAGTAGGGAGGCGGGAATGAGCAGGCCGAGTTTCAGGGCCCCGGCGATCTTATATCCATTTTATGACCATCGAGTTCCAGCAGGATGGTGTTGCTGCCGAGGATCAGCTCATTGATGTATAGCCGAAGATTGCCGGATCGGGCGGGTGCGGGGGTGGCGGCGGCTGTGGCGGTAGCGGCGACTACAGATATAATATAGCTCGCGGCTGCCGAACGAATTGAAGTAGCGGAATTGCCCGAGCATCTCCGTCATGTAGCCGGCGAAGGAGGTGGGGGCTGCATCGATACCTGGGGCTTGGAACAGGATCGAATCGGTGTTTGTTTGCAAAAGCTCATCGAGGGAAAGCCGGTAGTGTTCGCAGATAGCTTTTAGCTCGTCGAGGGTCACGGGTTTTTCGCCCCGGATGCGGCGGTAGATGCTGTCGGCGCTCAGGCGATTGGCCGCCAAGGACGATCGAGGGGGTAAGCGTGAGTGCGGCCTGGTGAATGTGAACAGCAAAAGAAGTTTACCATTTGTTAACTGGGACTTCGAGCGCGTTAAGAATTAGGAAATAGTGCTACTTTCCCGCCATGCAACGATATTTGATGTTTTTATTATTTGTTCTGCCGGTGGTGGTGGTGAAGGCGCAGCCGGCTGATGAGAAAAAGGCCGTGGTGGCGGTGCGGTCCATCGATCCGAACGATACTGATTTCAGCGATCTCGCGGGCGTGCGGGCGGCGGTGGGTGATGCGCGGATCGTGCTGTTAGGCGAGCAGACACATGGCGAGGCGACGACGTTTCAGGCCAAGACCCGGCTGGTCGAATTCCTTCATGAAAAAATGGGTTTCGATGTGCTGGCCTTCGAGAGCGGGCTCTACGACTGCGCGCGGATCTGGGAGAATGTACAAGCCGGCGGGCGTGTGCCGGACGAGGTGGCCGGCAGCCTGTTCTATATGTATGCGACGAGCGTTCAGATGGGCGATCTTTTTGGTTATATCCAGGGCGGCCTTTCATCGAAGCGGCCATTAGTGATCACGGGTTTTGACAGTCAGCACACCGGTGAGAAATCCAAGACGCAGCTGTTCGATGATTTCGGCAGGTTTCTAAGCAAGGAACACGCCGATGTGCTCGATCCCGACTGGGAACTTTTTCGCCGGGTGGCGGGCGAGATGTTTGCCTCGCGGGACTACCGTCCTTCCATTGTTGACCAGCAGCGATTCTTCGACAAGCTGACCGCTTTGAAGAAGCTGTTGAATGATGACTCGAAGGTAACCGACTCGCTTACTTCGAGTGCGGGTTTCTGGTACCAGGTAGCGTGCAGCATCGAATCGCAGGCGAACCGTTATTGGCAACTGGTCCATGAGAACGAAAATAGCGTGCGGGACCTGCAGATGGCCAAGAACCTCATTTGGCTGACGGAGAAGGCTTATCCCGGTAGGAAAATCATCGTCTGGGCGCATAACGTACATATCGCCAAAAGTTTCACCGCGCTGGGGGCGAAGTCCCCCGAGGATGATCCGAATGCTTTTTACCCCATGGGTGCGACCCTGCACCGGTATTTCGGCAGCCGGGCGTATTGCATTGGTTTTACGGGCGCGGAGGGCAGCTATATGAATTATGTCGATTCCAAGATCATAAACGTGCCGACGCCGATGGCGGGCAGCATCGAGGCTCAGCTTGCTGCTACCGGTGATGCGTATGGTTTCCTCGATTACCATCATGCGCCGCGGTCGTTGCGCCAGAGCGTCCCCGGCTGCATGGCCGACTATGGTCCGGCGAAGGGTGAATGGCCGGAGGTTTTCGATGGATTGTTCTTTATTGATAAGGTGGCGCCGGTGCAGCGATTAGGGAACTAAGGCGGGCTACGGCCGTTCGGGCTGCGGCCGTTCGGGCTGCGGCTTAGACTAATGCATCGAACAGGATCTCGGCGGGATGTTGGGCCTTTCGGTGGACGCCGTCTTTGATCTGATGCCGGCAGCTGGTGCCTGCGGCGGCGATGATCGTCGTTTCCGGTTCTTTTTCGATCGAAGGGAACAGCACCAATCCGCCGATCTTCATCGATACGTCATAATGTTCTTTTTCGTAGCCGAAGGAGCCGGCCATGCCGCAGCAACCCGTGGGCAGGGTATGCACCGTGAAGTTTTTGGGCAGGCTGAGAATGGCATTGGCGACACCCAGATCGGACAGCGCTTTTTGGTGACAATGGCCGTGGAGGATGACCCGCTTCTTTTCCCCTGTAAAACTATCCTGATCGATGCGGCCGGCGACAATCTCATTGTGAAACCACTCCTCGAACAGGTAGACATGCTGACTCAGCGACCTGGCTTTTGGTTTCAGCGCTTCTTTTACTAACGTTTTGTATTCGTCACGGAAGCCGAGGATGGCGCTGGGCTCGATGCCGATGAGCGGGGTTTCCGCGGTGATCTTTTCGTATAAGGCTTCGACGTTCTCCTCCGCACAGGCGCGTGCTTCTTTGAGCAGACCTTTCGACAGATACGACCGGCCGCTGTCTGCATGATCGGGGATGAGGACGGAGTAGCCGAGCTTTTCCAGCAACAGAATTGTTTTCTTTCCGACTTCGACGTCGTTGTAGTTAGTGAATTCGTCACAGAAAAGGTAGACGGATCTGGCAGGGGCGGCTTGCCCGGCAAACGCCTGGCGTTTTTGATGCCAGGCCTTTAGTGTTTCACCGGCGACGGGCGGCAGCGAGCGGTCCGGATGGAAGCCTACGAGGTTGTTGAGCGTCCGCCGGAAGAGCGGGGTGCGGATGAAGACATTGTACAGCGGCGCGAGGCCGGAAGCGAGCTTCATCTGCCGGCTGAAATTGCCGATGAGTTTGGTACGGAAGGGCGTGCCGTGAGATTGGTAATAATGATGCAGGAATTCGGCCCGCAGCTTGGAGATGTCGACGGAGCTGGGGCATTCGGTTTGACAGCCTTTGCAGGCGAGACAGAGATCGAGCACCTCTTTGACCGTCGCCGCGTCGCTTTTGACTGACTGCGCGTCGCTTTTGACCGTCGCCGTGGCGTCGTCGGCGGCATTCCCGAGCGAAGCCCCGAAGTTCCCACCGGGTTTTTTGTCGAGGTATTGGCGGAGCACGTTGGCGCGGGCGCGGGTCGTGTCGTTCTCGTTGCGGGTGGCCATATAGCTGGGGCACATGGTGCCGCCGGTGATATGGGTTTTGCGGCAGTCGCCGGAGCCGCTGCACTTTTCCGTGAGGCGAAGCATGCTTTCTTCGGCGGAGAAGTCGAACATGGTCGCGGCGGCGGGATGGCCGGCGGCCGCGGGCGGATGGACATGGGGTGGCTGGGGCCCGGCGGCCCGGAGCGGGTGAGCCGAGGGTGAGGCCGGGGGTTGGGTGGCCGTTGGCTGCGCTTCGTAGCGGAGGTTGGCGAGCATGTCCGGGGTGTCGGTGATCTTGCCTTTGTTGAAGAGGCCGTGTTCGTCGAAGAGGTGTTTGACCTGGGTGAACAATTCGTATACTTCGGGGCCCATGACGGCCGGGATATAATTACCGCGCAGGCGGCCGTCGCCGTGTTCGCCGGACAGGGAGCCGTTGTATTTCTTTATGATCGCGGCCGTTTCTGTGAGGATGGTTCGGAAGAGCTGCTGCCCTTCGACGGTCTTTAGGTTGACCATGGGTTCTACGTGCAGCTCGCCATCGCCGGCATGCGCATACATCGAGTAGGCTGTACCGTGTTTTTGCAGCAGTGCTTCCAGGTCGGCGATATAATCGGGCAGGTCTTCCACCGCGACGGCGCAGTCTTCGATGAGGTTCACGGGCTGGGCGTCGCCTTTGAGGTTTCTGAGCAGGCCAAGACCGGCGCGCCGCAGGTCCCAGGCGTTCCTGGTCTGGCTGCCGGTGAGTATCGGATAGGCATAGCCGAGGCCAGCGGCTTGGAGGTCGCTGATGAGGCCGGTGCATTTCGCCTGCAGGCCTTCCGGGGTAGCGTCGAAGAATTCCACCATGAGGATCGCACCCGGTTTGCCCACGAGGAAGAAACGATTCTGTGCCTGTTCGGGATTCTTGATTGCTTGTTCGAGAATGATGTGGTCGACCAGTTCCGAGGCCGAGCAGCCCGAGTGCACGATGATCAGGTTGGCCTTCAGGGCTTCGTGCAGGCTATTGAAGTGTACCGCCACCATGCCAACTTCTTTTGGCGGGAGGTCGATGAGTTTTAGTTTGGCTTCGGTAATAAAACATAGCGTCCCTTCGGAGCCGGCGATGAGGCCGCTGAGATCGAGCTGGCCGTTGTCGTGTTGGGCGGCGAGGTGATCGAGGGCGTAGCCGCTATTGCGGCGGGTGACGGTGGGTTTGGGGAAATTCTTTGCGATGAAGGCGCGGTTGGCGGGGGCTTCGATGAGCGACAGGATACCCGCGTAGATGTGGGCCTCGAGGGGGCCGGGGGCTAAGCCGGGGGCCGCGGCGGGTCGGGTGTCGGGGATTGGTGTTGGCGCGGGGGCCGCGGAGCCGGGAACCGCTGTGCGTTTTTGCCGGGCAGTGGCGAGATCGAGGGGGCCAAAGACGGCTTCGCTGCCATCGGCGAGGAGCGTCGTCACCTCGAGGAGGTTGTTGCGGGTATTCCCCCAGACCATCGAATGGAGGCCACAGGAGTTGTTGCCGATCATCCCGCCGATCATCGCGCGGCTGCTGGTCGAGGTTTCGGGGGCGAACATCAGCCCATGCGGTTTTAGCCAGGCATTGAGATCGTCCCTCACGACGCCGGGTTGTACGCGCACCCATTTTTCCTGCGCGTTGAGCTCGAGGACGGCGTTCAAGTATTTGGAAACATCGACGATCACGCCATGGCTTACCACCTGGCCCGCAAGCGAGGTGCCCGCGGTGCGGGGTACGAGGGTTAGCTGGTTCGCGCGGGCAAAATCGATGAGGTGGCGGATGTCGGCCGCGTTCTTTGGAATGGCGACGGCCAGCGGCATTTCCTGGTATACGGAGGCATCGGTGGAATAGGCGATCCGGATGGTCCGGTGTTTTACGGAGTCATCGAAATACCATTCCCCGGTGTAATCGTTCGTCAGTGTGTTGAGGTCGACGGGCATCTTTTGCTACAAATTAATAAGAGGAGGAAGGTGAGTCCCCCGTTAACGATGATCAGTTCGTTGTCAAAAATATAACCTCTCAGCCAGGTTTGCGAATATGCATTCAAATAAAGACAGCCAATGGGCGAAATGAGACAGATCAGGGGGACGAGGTGGTCGCGTACCTTCCTGGAGCGGACGAGGAGGCCGAAGCTATACAGGCCCAGCAGTGGACCATAGGTATATGAGGCTACCTTAAAGATCGCGCTGACCACCGCCTCGTTGTTGAGGGCATTGAAGGCGATGACGGTGAGCAGGATCAGACCCGAGAACAGCAGGTGGACCAGGTGGCGGGTGCGGCGCCTGCGTGAGGCGGGTTGGTGGGGATTCGCGCTGGCGGGGCCGGAGGTGTGGGATTTTGCGGTGGCGGAGCCGGGGGAGGTGGGATTCGCGGTGGTGGCCTGGTCGCTGCGGGGTTGGTGGCTGGTGGTCTTTTCGAAATCCAGGAAGTCGACGCAGAAGGAAGTGGTGAGGGCGGTAAGCGCGCTGTCGGTGGTCGCAAAGGTCGCCGCCGTGAGCCCCAGCATGAAGACGATCGCGGGCAGCGTACCGAGATAGTTGAGCGCAATGGTAGGGTAGAGGTAGTCCGTCCTGGCGACGGTGATACCGTTTTTGGCCGCATAGAGGTATAGCAAGGCGCCGACGCCCAAAAAGAACAGGTTGATCACCGTGAACACGCCTACGAAGGTGAACATGTTCTTTTGCGCTTCGCGGATGTTCTTACAGCTCAGGTTTTTTTGCATCAGGTCCTGGTCGAGGCCGACCATCGCTATGGTGATGAAGAGGCCACCGAGGAACTGCTTGCTGAAATGAAAGCGGCTGCTCACGAAATGATCCCAGAAAAAGATCTTCGAGTAGCGGCTGTCCAAAACGGATGACATGGCGGTGTGGACATCGTAATGCAGGCTTTTGCAAATGAAATATATGCTCAGGAAGACGGCGAGGACCAGGAAAAAGGTTTGCAGGCTA
>DASYZH010000387.1:0-7743 GCA_035946435.1 Puia sp.
TGGTCAGAGCGGCTACTACGAACTGGAACGGATAGACGAGCAGGGGTGGCCGCATTTCAAACAGCTGAAGGCCCTCCCGGAGATGAGCGTCATCGAGCAGGAGAACTTCCTCAAAGACCATATCCTGCTGTATTTTGACAATTTATGATACGAACAATGCTTGCCGGGAGCGCGCTGCTACTGCTGATCTCCTGCAATCCCAAACTATCCAATGGTTTGCGGAAGAATGATTTGAAAAGGGACGTAGCCATTATCACCAACTACGGAACCATCGTGATCCGCCTCTCGGATTCCACGCCGCTGCATCGCGACAACTTTCTCCGATTGGCCAAGTCGGGTTATTACGATAGCCTGACCTTTCATCGGGTCATCCGGCATTTTATGATCCAAACCGGCGACCCCGGCAGCAAATACGGCCATCCCGGCAAACCCATGAGCCAGGGCGGCACGGGCGGACCCGGCTATACCATCCCTGCGGAATTCCGGCCGACCCTTTTCAATAAGCGTGGCGCGGTAGGATCAGCGAGGAGCAATGACGATGTCAATCCCACCAGGGCCAGCAGCGCCAGCCAGTTCACCATCATGCAAGGGAAGACGTTCACGGATGCCGGATTGGACTCTACCGAAAAACGGCTGGGACGGAAGATCCCACCGGATCAGCGTGCGGTATACAAGGAGATCGGCGGAGTCCCCCGTCTGGACCAGCTATACTCCGTATTTGGCGAGGTGGTCCGGGGGATGGATGTGGTTGATTCTATCGCTGCCGTACCTACCTCGGGACCGCCGCTGGATAGGCCAACCGTAGAGGTTAGGATTCTGAGAATGAAGCTGATCCACCGAACCAAATAACCGAACCAAATAATTGTATATTTGTCGCAAAAAAAAAGTACCATGAACTTCCCTGATAATCTGCGTTACACGAAAGACCATGAATGGATCCGGCTGGAAAATAACAACGAAGCAGTGATTGGTATCACCGAATTCGCACAGAAAGAACTGGGCGATATCGTATATGTCGAGGTTGAAACTGTCGGTAAAGCATTGGCGGCGGAAACCGTCTTTGGAACGGTAGAAGCAGTAAAGACCGTGTCGGACCTCTATCTCCCCGTTGCCGGCACCATCCTGGAAGTCAACCCCGAATTGGCATCCGCGCCCGACCTCGTGAATTCGGATCCCTATGGCAAAGGCTGGATGATCCGGATGACGGTCAAAGACCCCGCCGACCTGGACAAGCTAATGGATGCTGCCGCCTATGGTAATATTGTACACTAATCAATTTAATCACTAATTGACTTAATGACAGTTCCCATTACATATACGGAGCAGGAACTGGTCCAGGCCCTTAAAGAAAGGAACAACCAGGCATTCGGGTTCCTATACGACAACTATGCAGGCGCGCTATATAGCATTATAAAACAGATCATTACAGATAATTCCGAACTCGCGAACGACGTTTTGCAGGAGGTATTCATCAACATCTGGCGGAAAATAGAGACCTATGATCAAACCAAAGGCCGGTTGTTTACCTGGATGCTGAACATCGCCCGGAACGCCAGTATCGATACGCTGCGATCAAAAAGTTATCAGAATTCCCAAAAAAACCAGGAGTTGCCGGATAACGTATATAAGGAAGTAACCAATCACACCATCCTTCAGAATGTCGATAATATCGGGCTGAAGAAGATTTTGGAAACGCTGAGGCCGGAACACCGGGTCTTGGTGGAATTGGCTTATTTCAAGGGATTTACCCACGAAGAGATCGCGGAAATGATGTCGATTCCCCTGGGCACCGTAAAGACGCGTATCCGAAATGCGCTTCTTCAATTAAGAGGATATCTAAAGTGAACGTACAAGAATATATAGAAAGCGGCATCATTGAAAGCTATGTGATGGGGCTGGCCAGCGAGCCGGAAAGGGCTGAGTTTGAACGACTCTGTACGCTGTATCCTGAACTGGTAGCAGCCCGCAGGAAATTCGAGGAACGGCTCGAAGGGTACGCGTCGGAGAATGCCGTCCCCCCTCCCCCCGAGGTCAAAGTGAAAGTTTTAGAAGCCATCGGCAAAAGTTCTACCATTATCACCATGCAAAACGATAAGGAACCGCCGTCCTCACTGCTGCCAAAGATCATTGCCGGCGCCGCTGTGGTCCTGCTCATCGGCATGGCCTATCTCTATTATCAAACCAGGCAGCAGAACAAAGACCTCACGGACACTAATAGCCGGTTGAAGGTTTCCCTGGATACGACCAGGAACATCCTGCAAAGGATCGTGGATGAACAAAAAGACCTCGTCAGCAATCCCAACGTCACCGTCGTCAATATGGTCGGCACCCAGGTTGCGCCAAAATCATCCGCTAACATCTATTGGGATTCGGCCTCCTCGAACGTTTACCTGGTAGTCAAGAACATGCCGAAACTGCCCAATAACCAACAGTATCAGCTGTGGGCCCTCATCGACAATAAACCCAAAGATCTCGGGGTTTTCGACGCTACCGACGACAAGGTCATCCTGAAAATGAAGAATACCCAAAAGGCCCAGGCCTTCGCCATCACCATCGAACAAAAAGGCGGCAGCCCCTCCCCCACGCTCCAAAAGATGCAATCCATGGGCAAGACCTTACAAAGTCAGTGAGGTTCCGCGTCTTTTTTAGTGGAAAAATGTCTACATTTCGGGTCCAAAGTCGACATAGACCCGTTTTTTCAAATATGATCCCATTTCTCAAAAGATATTTCTCTTCCCTTTATTTCCCCGTCATCTGGACCCTGATCATTATCATCCTTTTGTCTCTCCCGGGTAATATGCTTCCCAATGAGGCGGGTTTCCGCATCCCGAATTTCGACAAGCTCGTCCATATGGGTCTTTTTGGCGGGTTCGTACTCTTGTGGGGGCTTTATATGACCAGGCGAAGCCCGGGTGATCACACCCTGCTGCGGGCCTTCTTCATCTTTTATGTCATCGCCAATTTCTTCGGTTACGCGATGGAACTGGTCCAGAAATACTGGATACCCGGCCGGGACTATGATCTTGCAGACGTCATTGCCGACATGGCGGGTGCCGGAATAGCCTATGGTATTTGTAATCTTCTGCTTATTAGTTCCGCCAAAAATAAAAACGGTTAGCCGGCGGCGTTAGACTGCGCGGAAAATGCCGTCGAATAGCCTGCCCCAAAAAAATAAACCCCTGTAGAAACAGGGGTCGTAACCAAAACTAACTGCTTATGAGAAAATTGACTGCTTTATGTGAGTCAAATAGAAAAGACTACTTTATACACCTAATAACGCAAAACAGGTGCCAATATTATCTTGCTCTTTCGCTTCTGTTTTACACCTCAAAATTACGATGGAAATCGGATTCTCATTTCCCTCTTTGGGAGTAATAACATTTATTTAGCATTACTCCTTTTAAGATATACAATTTCTTGTTTTATAGCAAGTTTTAGCCCGTTTTTTTTAAGAACTTCTATCAAGAGCCGTCGGAGCCCGCATCATAGACAAATGGAGGAAGGGAAAGTTTAATGCTTTAATTCGATTTTAATGTCGCACCATCCACTGGTTACCCGTTAGTTCTGGCCGGCCATCTTCTCGGCATTCTCCGCGAACTGCAGCCCGTCGATAAACTCCTGGACATTCCCGTTCAGGACATCGTCCAGGTTGTAAACGGTGAGGCCAATGCGATGATCGGTTACCCGGCCCTGCGGGAAATTATAGGTCCGGATCTTGGCGCTACGGTCGCCCGTGCTGACCAGGCTTTTCCGGTGCCGCGCAATCTCTTCCTCCTGCTTGCGGACCTGATCCTCATAGAGTTTGGTCCGTAGCATCTGCATGGCCTTTTCACGGTTGCCCAGCTGGCTCCTTTCCGTTTGGCAGACGACCACAACGCCGGTAGGGATATGGGTCAGGAATACCTTGGTTTCTACCTTGTTGACGTTCTGGCCGCCGGCGCCGCCGCTTCGGGCCGTTTCCATCTTTACGTCGCTTTCCCTGAGCTCGAAATCCACCTCTTCCGCTTCGGGCATTACCGCCACGGTAGCGGCACTCGTGTGTACACGCCCGCTCTGTTCGGTGTCAGGTACCCGCTGTACGCGATGTACCCCACTCTCAAATTTGAGCGTGCCGTAGACGTCATCGCCAATGACCTCCACCTGCACCTCCTTATAACCGCCAACGGTACCCTCGCTCTCACTAAGTATCGCTGTTTTCCAACCACGTTTTTCACAGTACTTGATGTACATGCGAAGCAGATCGCCAGCGAATAAGCTGGCCTCATCGCCACCGGTCCCGGCCCTGATCTCCAGGATCGCATTCTTTTCATCCTGCGGGTCTTTGGGTATCAGAAGCTGACGGATATGCGCTTCCACTTGCACCTTACGCTCTTCCAGCCCCGGAGCCTCCGCTTTAGCGAGGTCCCGAAGCTCCGTATCATCATCGTTAAGCGCTTCTCTATTGAAATCGATGGTATCCAGCAGGTCTTTGTACTCTTTATAAGCATCCACAATCTTCTCGAGGCTTCTATATTCCTTGCTCATGGCGCTGAACTTTCGGTTGTCGCTCACGACTTCCGGGTTGCTCAGGGCAACTCCCAGGTCTTCGAATCGGGCTTTTATTGCTTCTAACTTGTCTAGCATATCTTAGAGGCGCAAAATTAAACCTTTGGGAATGACTTACCGAAAATTCAAAGCCGATTATTTATTTACGGGCGAAGAAACTGCAGACCCCGACAGTGTATTGATTACCACGCCTGAAGGTATTGTGCAGGATATCATCCCGGCCGAAGCGGCAGGGTCCGATGTCACCTATTATCCAGGCTGGCTGACCCCAGGTTTTGTCAACTGCCATTGCCACCTGGAACTGTCACATCTGCGCGGCGTACTGGCGGAAAGGACCGGACTGGTGGATTTTCTTGCTTCGGTGATCCGCCGGTGGCATCCAGCGGGGTCGGGAGCTGCTGGCAAAGCACATGTAGAAACGATCGGCCGGGCCGCGGCAGCGGCCGAGGAGGAGATGCTGGCGGGTGGGATCGTGGCCTGCGGCGATATCTGCAATACTACCGACACGCTGCCGGTGAAGAGTGCCGGCAGGATGCATTATCATAATTTCATCGAAACCATGGGTTTCGTAGAAGCCGGCGCGCCTGCCCGGTGGGCCGCCAGCAAGGCCGTTCTCGATACCTTCGAGACCGTTTCCCCGGGCAGGAATTCCATTGTTCCGCATGCGCCTTACTCCGTTTCTTCGGCGCTGCTCAGGCTGACGGCGGACTTCCCCGGTAACCGGCTGCTCACGATCCACAACCAGGAAACGGAAGCCGAGAACGAATTCTATCTTACCGGCAAAGGGGATCTCCTGCGACTTTATGAGGTCCTGGGACTGGACGTTTCCTTTTTCAAGGGGACGGGGAAACGCAGCCTGGAGAGCATTCTTCCTTTTTTTCATGAAAACCAGCGGTTGATCCTTGTACACAACGTGGCGACGACGAAGGCTGACCTGGCCAATATCCGGGCGCTGAAAGGTCCCGCACTCTACTTGTGTCTCTGTCCCAACGCGAATCTCTATATCTCAGGGCAGCTGCCGGACGTAGAGCTGTTGCGGCAGAGCGGCATTCCACTGGTGCTGGGAACCGATAGCCTGGCATCCAACCACCAGCTGGATCTGGTAGCGGAAATGAAGACGCTGCAGCAATATTTTCCACAGCTGGAGACGGCAACTTTATTGAATTGGGCGACGGCGGGCGGTGCGAAAGCCCTGGGAGTGGACACCGCCCTGGGGCGGTTCGCGAAGGGAACGCGGCCGGGAGTGGTCTCGATCGCCGACACGGCGGACGGACGGCTCACGAAGGCCAGCAGGGCGCAGCGGCTATTGTAGCACTGTTTGCAGAACCGCCAGCGTCCGCATCTCGCCAAAATCGGGCACGTGCAGCGCATAAAAGGAAAGATAGGCCTGGAGCAGGATTCGGCGGGTCTCCTGGTTTAGCGCAAGTTCGGTGAGCTCCTGCGGCTGCTGCACCCGAAGGAACTGCGCGGTCAGATAGCTGTAGTTGCCTTCGAGAAAATAGGGATGCTCGGGATGCTCGGGATGCTCGGTAACGAACTGTCCTTCTTTGAGATCGAGAAAACAGTTCTTCGCACTGTAGTCGTCATGGATACGAAATCCGAAGAAAACGGCGAGATGCAGGATGAAAAAAAGCGGGAAATTGGCCAGCACCCGGCTCTGTCCCGTATCGAGATGAAGAAAGGCATCTTCGATGAAATAGTACAGCTCCGGGTTGGACTCCGGCTGCCGAAGACATTTTTGCAGCAGCTCGACCATGAACACGGCCGCCGAATTCCTGATCACATCGAAAAAGATATGCTGGTACAACACTGCCCATTTGAATTCCCGGATACGTTGCAGATTCTTGAGCTCATTATGATAGACCACGAGATCGAGGATAGCCGCCGGCTGGAACAGACCCGCTTTGCCGGGCCCCTTTTTGGAAGAGCTTCGTACGCCGTTGACGAGATAAGACTGCACACCAAAAATTTCCGTATAGATGGTCACGACGAGGCTTGTCTCGCCGTATTTGACGGCGCGCAGAACGATACCCTTGGTTTTATGCAATCCCATGTTAGTCTAAAGTTTGGCCTTCGGCCGGCGGACCTCCGGCACCGCCCGGGCCAAAAGTCCTCAAATTGCCGTTTATTTGTAAAATAATTTTCTAGCATGTGGGAATCCATCGCTCGTTTGGTCCTGAAATACAGGTTGTTCTGGTTGATCGCGTTGTTATCCGTTACCGGTTTTATGGCTTACCATGCTTCCCGCGTAAAGCTGAGCTATGATTTCAACAGTGCGATCCCCACGGATAATCCCAAATACAAGGCCTACCTGGAATTCCGCAAAAAGTTTGGCGAAGACGGTAACGTGCTGGTGATCGGCGTGCAAACGGATAAATTGTTTCAGCAGGATATCTTCAAAGACTATATCCGGCTTGCCGAAGACCTCAAAAAAGTGCCCGGCGTCGACGATGTCCTGGGAATAGCGAACGCTATCAACCTGGTAAAGGACACGGCGACACAAAAGCCCGTGGCGGTGCCTATCTTCCCGGCAGATCCTGTGTCCCAGGCACAGATCGATAGTGGAAAAGCCGTGCTCCTGGGATTACCCTTCTATCAGGGCCTTTTGTACAATTCGCAGACCAATGCCTGGAATACGGTCTTACACGTCAATAAGAACGTGATGAACTCGGCCGGGCGCATCGTCACGGTCAACGCCATCACCGCCCTGGTGGACAGCTTCGGTGCGCGCCATGGGCTCGATATGCATTATAGCGGGCTGCCGTTGATCCGCAGCCGGATGGCGGCCAAGGTGGCCAGCGAGACCAAATGGTTCCTCCTGGGATCGCTTTGTATCCTCGCCCTGATCCTCCTCCTGTTCTTCCGGAGCGTCAGCACCATGCTGTTGTCCCTGGCCGTGGTGATCATCGGCGTAGTCTTCAGCTTCGGGACCATGGACCTCCTTGGCTATAAGATCACCCTGCTCAACGCCCTCACCCCCACCCTGGTGGTGGTCATCGGGATACCCAACTGTATCTATTTCATGAACAAATACCATACGGCCTACCGCGACACCGGGGACAAGCACGAAGCCCTCGTCGTCATGATCGGCCGCATGGGCATCGTGACACTGTTCTGCAATCTTACCGCAGCCATTGGCTTCGGGGTATTTGCACTCACGCGCAGCGCCATCCTCAACGAGTTCGGCGTGGTCGCGGG
>DASYZH010000388.1:0-61403 GCA_035946435.1 Puia sp.
TGAAAGAAACCGAGGCCCGAACCTATGCGAATACGGACAGCCTGGTGAAGATGAAATCCTATCACCGGCTAATGGACTATGCCACGGCATTTACCGCCGGGTATAAATCGGTAGGCAAGATCGATGTGGGGCCGATCGGCAGCTTTTATACCTTCAACCCCGTTGAGGGAAACCGGCTGAGACTCGGGGCCCGGACCACGCCGCGGCTAAACACGCATCTCTATGGAGAATCGTATGTAGCCTATGGCACCAAGGACAACCGCTGGAAATATTTCGGCAGCGCCACCTATGCGTTCAACAACAAATCCATCTATACGTTCCCGGTGCATTACTTCCAGGTGAGCTATCTGAACGATGCACGGCCGCTTGGCCAGGAGAATGCCTTTGCCGTGGGCAATAATTTCTTTACTTCGTTTAGCCATGGCGACAATACGAAATGGTTGTATAATCAGATCGTTCGGATGACTTATATCCAGGAATTCAACAATCATTTTTCGTATACATTAGGGGCGAAATACTGGCAGCAGCAGCCGGCAGGCTCGCTGAGTTATATCTACGAGAAGGCGCCTGACCAGTTCGATACCGTGCCTAGATTGACTACCGGAGAGTTTTCAGCCACTTTACGGTGGGCGCCGCACGAAGAATTGGTCCAGAACAAGGCCGGGAGGGTTAGTATCATCAATAAATACCCGATCGTTACGTTGCAATATGGGAAGGGTATCCGGGGGTTGTTCGGCGGGCAATACAACTATGACGCGCTGCATCTGAATATTTATAAAAGGGTATATGCCTCACCTTTTGGGTATTCGGATGTCACGCTCGATGCCGGCTGGCTGGGCGGCAATCTTCCTTTTCCGTTGTTAGTGATCCATCCCGGTAATCCCACCTATTTCTACAGCGAAGTGGCCTACAATATGATGAACGTGGGGGAATTCGTAAGTGATCATTATGCCGGCTTGAACATCGACCATTTCTTCAATGGCTTTTTCTTCAATAAGATCCCCGGATTCAAGCACCTTCGGTTGCGGGAGGTGATCGCGGGGAAGATCCTTTATGGAGGGCTGCGGAATGAGAACAATCCTTTGGTGAATCCGGCGCAGATGAAGTTCCCGTTGACCGATGGGGTGCTGTCGACGTTTTCGCTGGGTGCGAAGCCTTATATCGAAGCCAGTGCGGGGATCTACAATATCTTTACGATCTTCCGGCTTGACGTCGTGAAGCGTTTTACTTATCTCGATCATCCGCGGATCAGCAGTATGGGGTTGCGGATCAGTTCGAATTTTAATTTTTAAACGTTTAGGTGAAGGAGATCGCTGAGGGCTTTGCGACCTTTGGGGGTGACGAGGACAGCGCGGGTGTTGGGGATACGGCGGAGCCAGCTGTCGTCGAACATCTTTTGGAGGATGGCGGCGCCGAGGGAGCCGGCGAGGTGAGGCCGGCGTTCGGTCCAGTCGAGGCAGGCGCGGGCGAAGCTACGGCGCTGTTCCCTGAGTGCTTCGCAGTCTATGCCCAGCGCGTTGAACCAGCGGATGCCTTTGGGGGTTGGGTTGAACTTATTTCCGGTGTGATCGAGGAGGTGTTGTTTGACCAGTGTTTCGGTGAGGGCCACCCCTACCCTGCCGGCGAGATGATCGTAGCAGGTGCGGCAGGTGCGGATAGGCGGGTCTTCTTTTACGGCGGCTTCTTTAGGCTTTGCGGGCAGCAGGCCCGCCAGCGATTCTACGGCATAGGCGACTTCGGGACGGGAAAAGGAATAATAGCGGTGACGGCCCTGGATCTCGACAGAGAGCAGGTCGGCCTTGATGAGCTTGCTCAGGTGCATGCTGAGATTTTGCGGCGTGGTGTCGACTGTGACGGCCAGCTCGGAGGCGGTATAGGCGCGACCGTCCAGCAGCGCCCAGAGGATATTCGCTCTTATGGGGTCGCCGATCAATGCGGCCATCGAGCCCAGATCGTGTTGCATAACTTCAAGTTTTAACAGTTCATTTTCCGCTGAACTGTTGTTGCATAAAGTTAACTTATTTTAGAATGCGACGATCCGGACAGGGCCTAATAATCCGGCGGGAAGCAGCGGGCTGTCGGGGCGCTTTGGCGCGCTCGTCCAGGTGTGCCGTTCGTCTTCGGGGAGATGGCCGTCGCCCACGAGACGGTTGTTCCAGGTGTTCGCAACCGTTATTTTTAATTCGTTGTTGCCGGGGTGGATCGCTTTGCCGAGATCGAGTGGGTTGCCGGTCCAATCCGTACCGCAGTCGATGCCGTTGAGGGTTACGCTGGCGATGTCGTGGACGGTGCCGAGGTCAAGGTAAATGTGTTTTTTTGTTTTTGTCCATTGGAAGGTCTTTGTATAGACGGCGGACCCGGAGTAATAACGAATATTGGAGTCGGGGTCGATGGTCCAATCTCTGAGCGTGTCGAATCGTTTGACTATGCCGTTGTCGAATTGGACGGACCACGGGCCGGCGAGCTGCGTTTCCGAACGGTACATGAATCCAATGTCTTTAAACCGTTGCGGCGGGGTCGACCTACGGGGAATGACGATGAATGCCGATCCATGTGCGGCAAGTGTGACGCCGAGTCTATGGGGATCCTGCGGGTTCCAGTAGCCAAGTGTGTTTTTAGTGCCGGTGATGGGGTCGAGGTATACGGGGACGCTGCCCGTGGTGCGGAAGCGCATCTTTGTGTAGATGGGATCGGCGGATTGATTGCTGAAGAAATAGATATCGGCATCGGGCGTTTTGCGGTGCGTATAGGCGATGGCGTTGGAGCCGGTGATCACATCGGGTTGGATGCCGATGCTTTCGAGGGTCGGGCGTTGCCAGGGACCGATGATGACGCGGCCGAGGCCGGGATGGGTGATGGCGGGATGGCCCGGATGGGGTGGCGTGCGGCCGCCGAGTAATTGGGCAAAGACGGACTTGACGATGCTGTCTTGTTCCGGAGCCCTGGTGAGCGTATTCGAATGATAGCTGGTGGCGGGATCGATGAGGATGGTGGCGCCGGCTTTGACGAGCTCCAGCAGCTTTTGCGCGACGGCCGCGCTAACGGCGCCGGGGTCGGGGTTCATGGGCGTTGCCGCGGGGAGGACGAGGAGGCCGTACGAGGCGCCGCCGGGTAGTACGATGCGACCGTTGTGGACGGCTGCGAGGCGGATGAGCGCATCCGGGTTAAAGGAGTCGAAGGTATAACCGTGCAAGGGATCGATCCAGTCCGCGGGATCGGCCATATTTGCGCTGTGGGCAACGCCATTGGGTGCTTTGGTTGTCGGTTCGCCGATGTTCTGGAGCCGCGTTCTTTCGGCTTCGACGCGTTGCGGGCCGAAGAGGCCGGGGAGTGTCGATACGAGGGTGGCCGGCAGGACGGCACGGCGAGGTAATTCTTCGCCGGTGAAGACGGCGATATCGGCGACGGGCCGGCCTTGTTGCAGCAGCCATTGACAGCGCGCAGTGTAGTCGACCCAGGCTTTTGCCTGCGGCCACCAGGTCTGGTCGCGTTGCAGGAAGGTTCCTACTCCACCAAGGGTCATGCCCGGCTTACGGTCGAGCCAGGGGTTGTGAACGAAGACGTGGAAGACCATCCGGTTGATACCGAGGGTATAGTTGCGGTCCTGCAACGTTTTGAGCATGCCGGGATATTCGTCCCAGGCTTCGCGGAGTTCGGTGAAGGCTTCGGCCTGGACGATGGGTTTGCCATAGATATGCGCACCCGAGATGGCGTCGGCCATATCGTTAGGCTTATCATGGGTGGGGCTACGCAGCCAGAATTCACCCATGGGGATATCGGCCTCGCTGAAATGATACATGCCGTCGCTTACGAATGTGGGGGCGACGCATTCCGCGCTGAACTGACACCCGTGCCGGTGAGCTTCGTCTTTCATGATTTGATAGAACTTGTCGTGCAGCAATTCATTAATGGTCTCGCGGATATCGTGCAGGAAGCGTTCGCTGCTATCTGCGGAAGCGATGGGAACGCCAGCCATGGCCGGCAACCAGCGGAGCAGATCATAGCCGCGGCGTTTTTGGAATTCCTTGCGGAAGACGGGTGACCAGTTCTGGCTGCCGCATTCCCAGCTGTCGACATGAAAGATCTTGAGCACCTGGCTTGCTAATTCCGGACCAGCCTGGCGGATGGCTTCGCCAAACCAGTGGTCGAACTGCAGTTCTATCGCTTCGGGGTTAAATTTGTCGCATTCCAGGCCTTTCGCCCCTCCGCCCGTCGCATTGGTATGGCCGGTAGACGTGTGCCCGATCCGTAGAATGGTCCAGTGGCCGGCGGGCGCCTGCCAGTGCAGGTGTCCTTTGGTGTCCATGTCAGCGGTGAGATCGATGATCTTTTTGGGGTCGACACACAAGGAGTCGGGTAAGGCCTGTGGGCTCGAGGGTTTGCTCACCCGCCAAACGGCGCCCGTTTTGCCCTCGAATTGATAGATAGCGGGTGTGGCGGAGAGTTCGATGCCGGCAATCTTAAGCGACGGTTTCCATTTGGCGGCGTCGAGGTCCTCGGCGCCGGGTTCGGAGCCTGCCTTATCGTAAACGAACCTAAAATAGCGGGCCGTGACGGCGGGGATGGTATGCGTAACATCGGCGTCACCGTCCTGCCAGCCGTGCCGGGGAGGTATCAGCCGGGTGATGTCGTGAAAGGTGATGCCGTCGTCGCTGGACTGAAGCAGGAGACGCTGGGCCTGGTAGTTGTTGACGGCATGGATCACGATGGTCCGGCAGGTAAAGGGGTGGTCGTAGGCGTATTGGATCCAGGCTTTTTCGTCCGTTTTGAACGACTCCTTGCTGCCGGGATGGGCGAGGTATTGCGCGTTGCCTTTGTTCGTGGTGACCGTGGGGGTGTCGGTGGAGTACCAGGCAGCGGGGGTCGGAAAGGCCAGGACGGCGATGTCTTCGTAATAGTTCTCATTTTTTAGCGGCTCGGGGAGATCGATGTTTATATTGCCGCCATCGAGGGTGGTACGGGACCAGGTAACCTTTTGCATCGAGAGCTCGGGAGTGATCCAGGGGCCGCCAGCGACGGCAAAGCCGTCACAGTCGTGCATGGCGAGCTTGAGACCGAGGCTATCGGCGATCTGCATGGCAAAACGGACCATTTCCCAGAATCGCGGGCTGAGCTGTGGGGCAGTCGGCGAATAGACAGGCGGGTTAGCAGCGCCTTGAATGGGCATGAGATAGGCGCCGCCGATGCCGGCGGACTGCATAGCCTGCAGATCGGCACGAATGCCTTCTTCGGATACCGCGGCCTGCATCCAATACCAGAAGACCCAGGGTTTGGCGGCATCCGGGGGATGGAGGAAGGACTGCGGGTCGAGTGCTGCGGCGGAGCCGGGACCCTCCACTTGCGCCGAAACCGCCAGCGGCATCATTGCGAGGATGCTAATCCATAGCTGTATAACTGATCGTATAGTCATGATCTTTTTCAAGTGTCATTTCGTATTGGCCGGGGCCGAGTTCACGAATGGCGCCTTCTTTACATACGGGGTGCGTTTTGCTTTTGAAGCGCAGCGTTCCCTCGCCGGCGACGGCATGCAGCCGTAACTGCCTGCGGCTGCAATATAGGTTGATATTTCCGTGGGGCGTCGGTACCGAGCCTTCCATCCATTGCAGACCGCCGAGGGCCGGTTCCACCTCGTAGGTCGCGTAGCCCGGCGACAGCGGCCGGACGCCGAGGTAATATTTACCCAGCAGGTAAAGCGGGCTGGCGCCCCAGGCATGGCAGAGGCTGCGGCCGAAGGGACGGCCATACATCGCATAGTCCCGGACGCCTTTTTCGTTGGGATCGTATTTCTCCCAGAAAGAGGTGGCGCCGCGCGAGAGCATGCCGCCCCAATAATCTTTTATCTGTTGCAGCACGTGCTTTTGTTCACCCATGGCGCACAGGGCTTCGAGCTCGTAGAACTGCATATAGGGCGTGGTGATCTGCTGGATGCTGTCGTTCAGAAGCACGTGCGTTTTAACAGCAGCCTGCTGCTGCGGCGAAAGATAGCCGAAGAAGATCGCGAACATATTCGTATAGCGCAGGATACGGGGGTCGACGGAACTGTGTACGAAGGCCTGACGGCTGGCATCCCAGAAATCGGTGAAGAGTTTTGTATGCAGCGTTTCGGCCTGGTGATGGTAGGTTGCCGCGGCGGGTGCGTCGCCCGCGAGGTTGGCGCAGAGCGCCATGGTTTCGAGACTGCGGACGAATAGCAGCTGCTCGAAGCTGAGCTCGCCTTTTTTGGTAAGGCCATCGGCCCAGTCGATGAACAGCCAGTCGCCCGGCTGACCCTGGAGCCAGCCCTTGTCATCGCGACGCTGCTCGATCCAGTTCATCAACGTTACCATGCGGGGATAGATGAGGCGGATAAAGGCGGTGTCGCCGGTATAGCGATAATAGTCATAGATTCCCGTGAACCAATAAAAGCTATAGTCCATGATGGTGTTGATATGGCTGGTCACGGGATCCTTGCCGCGAAGGGCCCAGAGCGTGCGGGTCACGGTGGCCGAATCGAAGAACAGGTAATAGTTCATCAGGTAGCTCTGATAGGCGTCGCCGGACCAGATCCAGCGGTCGCGTTTGATGCCGTCGAGGAAGAATTCGCGGGTGTTGAGATGGAACGTATACGCCGCCACATCCCAAATGTTGTTGATCAGGGGGTCCGAGCAGCGGAAGCTACCTTTTGTGGTCAATGGTGAATATTCGAAGCGCATCGAGACGGAGTCGATGGCGATATCGCCGGTAAAGCGGATGTTGACGAACCGAAAGGCGCGGGAGCCTTCGAGCACCGTATCGATGGATTGCGGTTGGTCGATGTCGAGGCGGTCGAGCACTTCGCAGCTATCGGTGGAGAGGGCTTCTTCGCGGGATTCGCCGTAATAGAGGGTGACCTGGCCATGTCCTTTGAGCCCGTGAAGGTCGATATAGCCGAACGACTCCTTGCCGAAGTCGACGAGGAGGCTTTGCCCGTCTTTCTTGGTATTTATGGGCGAGTGCGGTTCGGTGGCCAGGTGCCAGTGGGCGGGGTCATCGCCCGGCAGCAACTCGGCGGGCTGCCATACCGTACCGGATTTATCGGAGGCTTTGCCAGAAGCGTCGATCCACTCCTTGTCTTCTACCGTGGTCTGCCAGGAGGCATCGGATCTCAGGTAGCGACCGTTGACCCAGAGGGCAGGCGGCGTCGACTGGTTGTAGACTTTTAGCTCGAGGGTATGATGGCCCGGGTCGAGGTGTAGTTGATGCGGGGTGCCGGAGAGCATTTTGCCGTCGAGCTTACAATTGAATTTGCCCTGGGCGTTTATCTCGATGTCGTCGGCAGCGGGGAGGTCGAACTCGCGGCGGAAATCGATCAGGACGTAATGTCCGTCGAGTTTCCAAAACGGGGGGAAGAAGGTGCCGCGTTCGGTGCGGCGGTTTTGTACCTGGTTGCCGAGCCAGATCTCGTAGTCGCCGGGATAGCCGATCCAGGGGGCGCGTCCGGATGCTGTTTGGGCGCTCGCGGCCGGAGCCGCCTGGGCGTGAGCGGAGTGGCCGTTGAACAAAATATAGAGAATGATCATCACGATCGTCAGGAGGGTCCACAGGATGCGAACTTTCCTCGCCGGCCGGCCGGTGATGACTGCGAGGCCAGCGGCGGCGGAGCCGACCCGAGAGGTTAGCGGCGCGGCGGAGCCAGCCCGGGAGGCGAGGATGGCGCCGAGGGTGATGATAACGAAGATATAGAACGAGAGGAGGAGGAAATGGGGCCATTGCGGATAGCGCGAGGCGGGAAACACCCAGAGGTAGAGGATGCCGATGCCAACGCTGAAGGCGGTCCCGAGGGTCAGCACGCCATTGATCGCGCGGGCGGTGGCACCGCGCCAGAGCACGCCGAGGAGAAAGGCCACGGACATCGGCGGGGCCAGGAAGCCGAGGACAGACTGGAACACGTCGAAGAGATTGAGTCCTTTGATATTATCGATGGCCAGGGCCATGGCCACAGAGATGACGGCGCCGGCGATGGTGATTACGCGACCGATGCGGATGATCTCGCGCGTGGACGCTTCGGGGCGATATTTCTTGATATAGATATCCATGGTGAAAACGGTGCTTACCGAGTTGAGCGAAGAGCCGATGTTCCCTACGAGCGCGGCGATGAGCACAACGATGATCAGGCCGCGCATGCCCGGTGGGAAGAGCCGGGTCACGAGGGTAAGGTACGCCTCATCGGGATTTTTGAGATGGGGAAATAAAATAAAACAGAGGACGCCGGGAATGATGAAGAGCGGCACGTCGAGGATCTTGAGCCAGCCGATGAAATTGGCACCGAGCTGTCCCTGTTCCAGGCTACGGGCGCCCAGCACACTTTGGACCATCGACTGCTCGGTACACCAGAACCACACGCCCATCACGGGATAACCGAGGATGATGGCGGGCCAGGGATAACTTTTGTCGCCCGCAGGTAGAAAAAGATTCCAGTAGGTGGCAGGGGTTTTATAAAAGAGCTGGGATACGCCGCCGATCCTGTGGATGCCGATGAACACGAGGGCAGCTGAGACGGCGATCAGGAGCAGCATCTGGAACACGTTCGTATAGGCGATGGCTTTGAGCCCGCCTGCGGCGGTGAAGAAGGTGGCGAGGACGACCATGCTGATCACGGAAAGCCACATGGGCAGGCCCAGCAATTGGCGGACCAGCACGCCACCGGCGAAGAGTCCCAGCGAAAGCCAGGAGATCAGGATGGTGATCAGGGTATACCAGGCGAGGATATTGCGGGTGGATTCGCCGAAGCGGAGGCCCATGTATTCGGGCAGGGTGGATACCCGGGCTCCCAGATAGCGGGGTGCGAAGACGACAGCCAGCAGCAGGATGAATACGAAGGCATACCAGGCGAAATTACCGGCCACGATACCCGTGGTATAGCCGATGCTTGCCGAAGCAATGAGCATGGACGGTCCCACATTGGTTCCCCACATGTTGAGGCCGATGCTGGCCCAACCCAGGGAGCGTTCGGCAAGAAAAAGATTTTCGTTCTCCTTTTTCTTTTTTACGAAACTCACGTAATAGCCGATGGCCAGCAGGATCAAAAGGTAGGCCACTACAATGACAAAATCCACTGGTTGCAGGAAAGTCCTCATAGGCCGTATCTATTTAGAATTGCGGACACTTTCACCGGTGCGCCGGTGGCGAGGGATTCTTCCATGGCCTTGAGCAGGGCAATGGTGCCAATGCCTTCGCGGACGTCCGGATACGCGATGGTATTTCCCTGAATGCAGTCGTGAAAATATTCCAGGTAGTTTTGATATTCGCCGGCATGATGGCTTTTGCCTTCGAAGCGGAAATAGTGTTTGAGCTTGTGTTCCCAGGTGATGAGCTTTTCTTCGCCCGTGTTCGTGGTCACGGCATAACGCAGGTCCATATAATCGGCCTGGCTGCAACCTTCGGTCGCACGGAGGATGCAACTCATCTCGCTATCGCGGATCACGGGCTGTACCGGTCCGGTATAGGCGCCGCTGACGCGGGCCACGCGCCCGTCCGCTGCCTTGAAGATAAAGTGCATGGTATCCTCGTGGTGGAGGCCACCCTTCAGGCCATTAGAGCTAAGCATGCCATAGCCCATGACCTCGGCGATATCGGGCAGGTACCAGCGGACGAGGTCCACAGGGTGGCTGAGGCCGCCATATAACCATTTGAAGGCATTTTCGAGGGACCAGCCTTTTTCGAGGAACCAGCGATGGTCGGCATGATAATAGGCTTCCACGGTGATCAGCTCGCCGATGAGCCCTTCTTCATAGTCCTTGCGTTGACGGCGCATGGGTTCGAAGAAACGGGAGCTCTGGCCTACGAAGACCTTTTTGCCCTTTTTTTCCACGAGGTCGATGATCGACTTAGCCTCCGCGAGGTCGTCGATAAACGGCTTGGTACATACTACATGCTTCCCATGGGATAAAGCTGCTTTTACGTGGGAGGCGTGGAATTTGTCAGGCGTATAGATGCCGATGACATCGATCTCCGGGTCGTTGAGCAGATCGTCGTACTTCAATGTATAGTGGGGGAAATTGAATTCCTCGGCGCGATGGCGGCAGAGCGCTTCGTTGAGATCGCAGATCTTTTTCAATTCCCATTTGGGGCTGTTGAGGGCTGCCGACATGGTGCTGCGGCCTTCGCCTAATCCTAGTATTCCGAGACGTAACATATTATTGGGTTATTTTCTGATTCCTGCTGCTTGTTTGATGCTATCGGCCACTTCGGGACCGTTGTTCTCCCAGGTGTTGCCGGGTCCGTTCGAATTGCGCATGAACTTTGGCTCGGGACACCAGTTGTCTTTTATCGTGATATACGACGAGCCTTCGTCGAAATAAAAATAGAACCAGTGGTGCGGGTCATGGGCATAGGGCGGATGATAGATGGAGTCGATGCGGTTGCCGGTGATAAAGGTTCCCGGTTGCGCCGAAAGCGTATAGATGCCGCCTACGTCGTACATGTGTTTGGCATAGCGATGGACATAGTTGCCGACGATATAGTTATTGCGCATGCAATTGATCGTCCGGGTCCACCCCCACCCTACGCAGATACCGGAATAAGATACCTCGCTAACGTCGTTGTGTTCGATGTGGACGTCGTGGACATAGCCGGCGCTAATGCCCACGCAGCCCCAGTCTTCATTGGTGCAATCCGCGACGCTGTTGTCCATGATCCATTCGTCGTGGCAGACTTCGCGGCCATCCGTGGGATTGTAGGGAAGGTGGGTCTCGGAACCGGGATCGGAGTAGATGCCTAGTTGCAAGGCCGTACCGCCGATGTCGCGGAATTCGCAATGGCTGACGGTGTCGGTGTTTGTTCCGCGTATGAGATCGAGTCCCGTAGAGGCCAGGTGCGTAAAGCGGCAGTCAAGAAATTGAAGATGCTGGGCATAAGAAGCCTCGAATGCGGCGGCGGGACGACCGATCCAGGCCTGGTTCTCGAGGCCTTTTTTTTCGGGGGTGCCGGCGGGCTTGAGCTTGTAGGCGTCGAGTAAGTACATGCCCGCTTGAAGAGGCACGTGACCTTGTTCCGATGGCCGGAGCCAGGTGGAATAAGAGAATTCGATGCCTTGCCATCTGATATGAGTTACAGGACGGTCGATGGTGCCCTGAAGGACCACGAGCTGGGTCAGCGCGGGAGCGCGGACGGCGGCGGTGTTCATGTTTTCGCCTTTTCTTGGCCAGTAATAGAGCTTCCCTTTTTGTGGGTCTTCGTACCATTCGCCGGATTCGTCGAGGAATTCGAGGGCGTTGGCAAGATAATACGCTGAGCTGCCATTGAGCTTATGGGCGCTGTCGAGCACGGGAGCGGGCCAGGGGTGTTCGAATTCGATGCGGCTTTCGGGTTCGAAAAAGGTGAGCTTATAGCGGTCGCCTGTTCTTTCGATGGTCTTGATGCGGAGGACGGCGATGGCCCACATCTGGTGGATGATCATCTCCATGTGGCCGGGACTGGCCGGCAGCGGGCGCGTCGCGGGGATATCAATGGCTTGTTGTTTTTTGTCGATGGAGAGGATGCGTAGCATATCGTCATCGCCCGTAACGTCGCGAGCGCGGATGGCTTTTATGCCGTTGATCCAGAGTTGGCGAAATACCAGGGCGCCAGTACCGGTGACGGGAAGATCGGCCTCCCAGATCTGGCCGGCTGCAGCCCGCGGCAAGCCGGGGAATGAATGGGGTGCTTTGTGCCAGCCTTGAACGGGCAGGCCACCGCTGAGAATGGGTTGTTCGCCGGGCGCCGCTTCGATGACGGTGGGGCTGGTGTCGGTGCCGGAGTCTTCGGGTCTTATAAAGATGGGTTCGGAAAGCAGGTATTCGCCGCCTTTGAGGATGATGTGAATGCCGGCCTGAACGGAGGGGTCGCCCAGCCGCCGAAGTTCACCTGCTTTGCGCAGGGCTGCGCTGACGGTAGCCATGGGCGCAGCAGCGGTTCCGGGGTTGGCGTCATTGCCCGATGGCGAGACCCAGATGTCGGCTGGCCCGTCCGGTGCGGCGAAGCAGGCTGAGGTTAGGGTGAGCAGGGCTATTGTAAGGATGTTACGGATCATTGAAAAATGGATTTAACATAGCGGGTATTGGCCCCGAAATTCTTTTTCACGTTATGCACGTCGTTCGCGTCGCGGGAGCGTTCTACGACGAGCCAGCCGCTCCAGCCCATTTCGTCCAGCGTGGCCTTGACCTTGTGCATATCGATGGCCGTATCATTTTGCAGCCAGACGCCATCGGTGTTGGTGCAATGGATCTGGCAGATATTTTTTGCTCCGAGGGTTCGCAGCTCCTGTTCGAGGTCGCGTTTTGCGTCGAGGGCGTTGGCGAAATTGAAATAGCTTTTTATCGCCGGGGAGCCGATGGCTTTGAGCAGCCGCAGCTCTTCTTTGGCGGGCAGCGTCGTTTCGATACCGATGACCACGCCGGCGTCTTCGGCCATCCTGCCTGCGATCTTCAGGCGACGGATGATGGAGTCGCGTAGTTCGGGATGTTTGCCGGGGTCGGCGTTGACGCCGAGGGGCAGGAAGGCGATATGCACGTGCATTTGTTTCATCGTTTCGATGCAATCGGCGATGTTACGGTGCCAGGTGGGGCGGGTTGCGAAATTTTGGCTATAGAAGCCGGTCATCGCCAATGAGCAGATCGTTAGACTGTCCGCCTGTGCTGTTTCGAGGAATTCGCGCCGGATGGAATCGACGGCAAGGGTGTTGTCGAAGGTCTCACGGCTGCCCAGGCCGCCTATGTCCACTTCGACCCCGTCTGCGTCGACGGTCTTTGCCAGTGCGAAGGCGCCGAGCTTTTGCCGTTTGAGGAGCATAAGATCGACGACGGCGACCTCGTATCTCGGAGCAGGGGCCGCGGTGTTATAGCGATGGGCAAAGACGCGTTCCAGGTTGGCGAAGCCCATGATGGCGTCGGCGGGAAGGTTCTCGCCGTGCGGACCGAAGACATAGAGTGCGCTATCCGGCTCTATGGTGCAGCGGGATTCATCGATGTGGCCATTTTTGTCTTCAATGGCTTTCAGGTTCAAGCCGAGATGTTTGGCCATGAAATGGTACATCGGAATGCGTTTGGACAGGGCGTAGTCGTGATGATCATTGGGCAGGTGGACATTCTCCAGGTCTGCGGCAGCACCATAGTAGCCATAGACCGTTTGCAGATAGGGGAAATCGTGTTCGGGCATATGGGCGGTCCAGTCGCTGCCGTCGGAGATCAGCAATTGCGGGCGGGGTGCGGCCATGGCTGCGAGCTCGACGTTGTCGGTGCCGCCGGCGCATTGATGGATAGGCCGGCCGTGTTCGCAGGGGCAGCCGCCATCGAAGTAAGCTGAGACCATGACAACGGGGACACTGACTTTGATACGCGGGTCAATGGCTGTAAGAATCACCGTTTGGGTGCCGCCGCCGGAAGCGCCGGTGATGCCTACGCGGGCGGTATCCGCCGCCTTCAATGATAGGAGGTAGTCGAGGATGCGGATGCCGCTGAGGATCTGGACGGTCTCGGCCATTGGGGTGCGGTGATCTTTGCTTTTGAACTGGAGCAGGGATTCGTTCCAGGCGAAGAGGTCGTAGCTAAAGGCCATGGCCCCCATGCGGGCTTCGGCGGCACAGCGCAGCTGGCAGTCCGCACGATAGCGGTGTCCGGGGAAATGGCCGTCGGGGTTAAGGATCACGGGGATCTTGCCTTTGATCTTTAACGGGCGGTAGAGTGAGCCATTGATATAGAGTCCGGGTAAGAGTTCGATCGCAACATTGGAAACTTCGTAACCGTCCATACAGCGCCAGGGCGTGGTGATCGGCGCCGTGGGTGGTTTGGGGGGAAGCGGAGATAGCTGAAGGGCCTGATAGATGCAGGTTTTCAGCTCAGCCTTGCGGGTCTCAAATTCAGTTTTGTTGTGATAAAGCGAGGCAAGATGATCAAGAGCTTCCTTGCCTTTTTCGAAAGATCGTTTGTATGACTCCTGGGCATTGGCGTGTATGGCTCCGAACAGGAAAAGAGCGGCCACGGGTGCGAGGCGGCGGGCTTTTCTCCAGCCGCTGAACAGGAGGTTGGGGTTGATATCCGGTTTTGGATAGAACAAGCTGGCGATATAGCCTACCACGATCACGACGATGTGGCTGTAGACCCCAAGCATGAGCTTGTTCTGCGTGAAATTGTAACGTCCCATATCCAGAAGCAATTTTTTTTGATCCCCAATACCGACCTGGGTCGAGGTCAGGAAGGCATACGCCGTGAAGATGATACAGGCGATGATGCCGATGTTGAGCCCCTGGCGGTTGGTACGTGGGCTGAAGAGGCCCAGTAAAAAAATACCCGAGATGCCGCCGGAGAAGATGGCATAGAGGGTGAAGACGATGCCGAGGACCCCATCCGTGCCCGCGTTGATATAGAGCATGGCGATGCCGATGCTGATGAGTCCAGCTATGACGACGATGTATTTCCCCGCGCGGAGATAATGGCTGTCGGCTTGTCCTGGTCGCAGCTTACGATAATAGTCTTCCACGCCTACGGCGCCAAGGGAGTTGAGGTCGGCGCTCATGCTACAGATGGCTGCGGAGGTCATGGCCGAGAGGATGAAGCCTACGAGACCGGTAGGCAGCCGCGTCATGATAAAGTAAGGGAATACGGCATCCGCACGGGTGCCGGCCGGAAGGGCATGCGTCTGATAATAGACGAAGAGACCGGTGCCGATGAACATGAACAACATCCAAACGGGTACGGTCAGCAGGACACCCATGAGTGAGGCCCGGATCGCCGCTTTGTCCGTTTTAGCGGTGAGGTAGCGTTGCACCACCGTTTGGTCGGTGCCGTATTTCTGGATGGCGTAGAAGACGCCGTTGATCGCCATAACTAGAAAGGTGAGTTTGGTGAAATTCCATTCATAGGGGCCGAAGCCGGTGTGGTGAGCCGCGTGGGCAATGTGCCAGACGTCGGCGGGGCTGCCGGCTGCGGTGAAGAGCAGGATGGCCAGGCAGGTGATGCCGCTGGCGAAGAGCAAGAATCCCTGGAACACGTCGAGCCAGATCACGGCTTCCATCCCACCGAGCAGATTGATGAAGATGATGACGCTGCCGATGGCGAGGATCATCACGGTGGTGTTGCAGCCGATCATCTTGCTCAGCGCCAGGGCCAGCAGGAAGAAGATGGTGCCCATGGCGGAGAACTGGCGAAGCACGAAGGCCAGGGAGCTATAATAGCGGGCAAAAGAGCCAAAGCGCCGTTCGAAATATTCGTAGGTGCTGAGACCGATGACTTTGCGGTAGAGCGGCACCACCCACCAGATGACACCCAGCAGGACCACGGGTACCATGAGTCCCTGCACGAGAAGTATCCAGTTCGAAGAATAGCCTTCGCCCGGATATGCCAGGAAGGTAACGCTGCTGATCATGCTGGAGAGCAGGGACATGCCGATGGCCCATGCCGGCGCCTTTCCCTTGGCGAGGAAATAGGATTGGGTGGATTGTTTCTTGCGCGAGAATCTAATCCCGAGATAGAGGGTCACAGCCAGGAAGATGGCGATGATGAGGATATCTGCGAAATGTAGGTTCTGGTTCATATGGTGGAAATCATTATTAGATGCTGATGGCGTCGGGCCAGGGATACGACCCCGGCTTGACGGTGACAAAAAGGTCGGGCACTTCCGTTACGCGCATGCGCACGAGTCCCGGAGCCAACTCCTGTTCCGGAATAAAGGTGTGCCAGCCGATAGCGTTCAGGATGGCGTAGGCTGTGGCTCCGCCTTCGATAATGATCTCGGCGGGGGTGGATCTTTTCAGGATATGATATACGGCGGTGGCCATGCTATCGCGGAGTTCCCGGGCGGGGTAGTTGTGCCAGGCGGGGTCGATGGCGATCACCGCTTTGTTCTCTTTTCGCAGGAGCCTGGTGATGTCATTGATCCAGTTCTCATCCGGGTCCGCCGGAAGGTAACGTACAGGACCACCGGCGTCCTTTTGGCGTTTAATGGAGTCGCGGCTGCGGTCGAAGGTTGTGCCGCTGATGAATAACAGCGGAGCGCCTATACGGGCGGGTTCCGCGGTCTTCCAGGGGAAGTGCAGGTCGAGCAGGGCCGAGAAAAAACCGGCGGCGCCGGCAGCCATGGTGTGTGCCGGAAGACGATGGGCCCAGGTTTGGAGATCGGTGAGATCGTTTACTTCGCCGACTATGATGCCGCGGGCGGGCAGTTCTTCGCCTGGCTTTCTCAGTTGCACGGGTTCTTGCCGGGTGTGCAGCATATCCTGGATGTCGGCACTGTAGATCGGGAATTCGGGATCGATGGAAAATGCGCTATGATGAATGGGTTTTCCGTTCAGGTAGTAATGACCGCCCTGGATCGTCCGGCCGAGGATCGGGTTGGCCGGGATCAGCAGGGCCGACTCGAAACCGAGGATGCCGAGATGGGTTTTGAGTTCGGCGATCACGTGGCCGCGGAGGACGGAATCCGTTTTTTTATAGATCCATTCCGGTTGTAAGGCCTTCAGCGCATGGGTGATCGCCGTCATTTCGTCGATGGCTGCGGGTTCCGGTTTGGAGCGGCTGTCGGCGGCGATGACCAGCAGTACGGCGCCGGTGTGTTCCGGTACGATAGTGCGAATCTCCGTTCTTAGTCCGTGGCGGAGACCGATGCCGCCGAGTTCGGCGGCGCCCGTGAGATCATCTGCGATAACGGCGATCATAGTATCAACTCGTTTTTGCGGCGGGTTGCGGTTTTTTGTTGCGGCTTAGCTGCACTGCGGCTTCGATGGCCAGGATCATGGCGTCGGGGCTGGCGATGCCTTTGCCGGCGATCTCGAAGGCCGTACCGTGATCCACGCTGGTCCGGATGATGGGAAGTCCCATGGTGATGTTTACTCCTTTGACGCTGTCCATGCGTTGTTTGGCCGCGTTCCATTTAAAGCCCGATAGCTTGAAAGGGATGTGGCCCTGGTCGTGATACATTGCTACCACGCCGCCATAATGCCCCGTTGCGGCTTTGGCGAAGAGCGTATCGGGCGGCACGGGGCCATCCACGTCATAACCTTGTGCGCGCGCCTCGAGGACTGCGGGCAGGATCTCCTGGTCGTCTTCGGTGCCGAAAAGACCGGAGTCGCCGGCGTGAGGGTTGAGGCCGGCTACGCCGATCCGGAGGTTTTTTTCACCGAGGGAAAGAAGTCCGTCATGGAGGAGCGAGATCACGGCCAGCACCCGTTCTTTTTTTACCAGGTCGCAGGCCTGCCGTAAAGAGACATGGGTGGATACATGAATCACCTTGAGGTTGTCTTCTACCAGCAGCATGCCATATTTAGATGTGCGGGTATAATGCGCGTAAATTTCCGTATGACCGGCGAAGTGATGACCGGCGTCGTTGATGGATCTTTTGTTGATGGGCCCCGTGACCGTTGCGTCGATCACGCCGGCCATCGCCAGCCCGATGACTTTGCGAACGGCCTCGAAGGAGGCATGGCCTGCCATGGTGGAGATCTCACCCCAGGCAAATTTGGTCATGTCGACCGTTCTCATGTCGAGTACATCTATGGTTCCCGGTGTGAATATCGCTTGTGTGACATCGGTGATGGCGTGGATAGGTGTCTTCCAGCCAAGGTGATTGGCAGTAAATTGCAGGAGTTGGGCGTCGCCCACGACAAACGGGCGGCAAATCTTCGTTACGGATGTGTTGAGCAGGGCTTTTATGGCGATCTCCGGGCCGATGCTGGCCGGGTCGCCCATGGTAATTCCTATAATAGGTAATGTTGACATCGGGAATTTTATTTAAAGTGGCGGCATCGTATAGGACTGACAGAGCCCTTCTTTTTGCATCAATGCTTTCAATGCTCCGAGGGAGCTGCCGAGGCCCCCACCCTGGTAGCTATTGCCAAGCTGATCGGACAAATCCTGCAGGCGGTTGAGGTGGTCGATATCGCCGGCAGCCTTCGCCTTGAACATATCTGTATATATGCCGGGAGACAGATTGCCCGAGCTGGGGACGAGGCCATCGCCGCCGTGCAGGAGGGAAAATACCGACCGGGCGGACCAGCCGAGGAGGTGACTGAAATCCTTTCGGGTGGACCACATCTGCAAGGCTGTGACGAGGCGTTCTTCGTTTCGTTCCGAATCCTTGAGCCCTACCACATTGGGATGGTGGCTGAGCTTGTCGACGATTGGCAGTGGGATCGAATGATGGGTCGTCGAGGGGATGTTATAGATCATCAGCGGTCCGGGGATCTTTTCCGCCAGCGTCTCGAAATATTTCAGGATCTGCGTTTCGGAGAGTTGATAGTAGGAGGGTAGATTACAGACTACTACGTCCGCGCCCTCACCAAGGGCTATGCGCGCGTGCTCGAGAGCGTCTGCCATGCAGTTGGAAGATATGCCGACGTAGAGTTGGTCGGCGCCGGATTTGAGCCGGCCAGCCAGCCGGATAAAGTCTAATTTAACTTGACCTGGCAGCGAGGGGAACTCTCCCGTGGTGCCGAGGATAAAGGGGTGCGCGCCGTGCCTGCGGAAGAACGTCAATAGCTTTTCTACTGCTGCGGTGTCGAGGGTTAGGTCCTCGTTGAGCGGAGTAATGGCCGGAACGACTACTCCCTGGTATTTTTTACTCATATGCTGATTTATAAATGTTGATGGCGTCCTGCATGGTTACGGGCCGCGGATTATTTTTTAACAGCCGCGTGATCTTCATGGCGTCTGCCGCCATGGTCACGATGGCGTCGTAAGGTACACCTACTTCTTTTAATGTAGCGGGCAGGCCGCATTCATGGATCAGGGATCTGACCCTTTCTACCCCTTGTCCGGCAGTCGAGCACCCAAGCGCCTGTGCCACCGCCGCGTAGCGTTCGGGTGCTGCAGGCAGGTTGAATTCCATAACATAGGGCAGCAGGAGGGCGTTAGACAACCCATGCGGCAGATGGAAGCTGCTGCCCAGGGGATAAGACAGGGCGTGTACGGCGGCGGTATTTACGGGGCCAAGGCAAAAGCCGCCGAGCAGGCTACCCATGGCCACGTGCGCGCGGGCTTCTTCGTCGGCGCCATTTTTTACTGCATTAACCAGGTTAGCAGCGATCAGTCGCATCCCTTCGAAAGCATAGACGTCGATAAAGGGTTGAGCGAACTTATTGGTATAGGCTTCGAGGCAGTGTGTCAGGGCGTCGAGGCCTGTGGCTGCGGTGATATCGGGAGGCACGCTGACCGTGAGGAGCGGGTCGACGTATACGATGTCGGGGACGAGGAAGGGGCTGATGATCCCCTTTTTTTGATCGTCGGCGTCATCGACGAGGATGGCATTGGGTGATACTTCGCTGCCGGTGCCGGAGGTAGCGGGGATGCAAACCAGGTAACGCGCCCGCTGTTTCAGCAAGCCGATGCCCACATAACCGGCAAGCGTTTGATCATTGCCGAGCTGCGCCGCTACCAGTTTGGCTATATCGAGGACACTGCCCCCGCCGATCCCGATGACGACATCGGGGTTGTAGGGTGTCGCTTCGGCCATAATGCGATGAAAATCCTGAAACGAGGGTTCGCGGACGATATCGGTATTGGTCACGACATGAATGCCTTTTTCTTCCAGGGATTCGATGAGCCCTTTGAGTGAAGGCAACAAAGGAGGAATGGTGACGATAAAGACACGGGCAGGAGAGAATGCGGCGATCTCCTCAGGAAGTTGATGAAGACAGCCGTTGCCAAAAACTAATTTACCGGGGAAATGAATACTTAGTGTCGACATGGCAAATTAAATTGGAGGATCTAACGGCATTTTTGGCCGGACGAGGCGGCTTGTCTGAACGGGTTTTATCTCCAGCCGTTCGCACCAACCCAAAAAGCTCTTATAGATATCATCCAGTGTTTGTTTTTGTTGTGCGGTGAGTTCGAGGGCATGTGCGCGGCTGATCGTGCGGACGGGCAGACCTCTTTTTTGCAGAAAATATTTTGCGCTCATCGGATAGGCCACGTGGATCAGCGGGTCGACGCGGCTTAGCTCTCCCTGCAACCAGCGAACGTCATCCTGGCGGTCCGGATTGGTGGCATTGTTGCACATCCACACCAGGATCTCCGGATAGAAATTGCCCGAGATGGAGGACATGCCCGTAGCACCCATCTGCAGCGAGTACATGGCATTGGGCGTATGGGCGTCATAGAATTCGAGGCCGTGCGAGTCCGCTTGCAGCACTTCGAGTTTTGCTTTGACCTTCTCCAGATCGATGGAGGTATCTTTGTGATACACCAGCCGGCCGGTATCCAGCAACATGCCGAAGACCTCGGGGGTGATGATGCGTTTATAGGGTGCGGGGCATTCATAAAGTCCCATGGGGATGTCATGGGTCAGCCGGAACATCTTATCGAAATTGCGGAGCAGGATATCGTCGCTGTCCTCGACGTTGGCGTAGTGACCGGTGATGAGGATGACCGCATCGATGCCCGTGTCGTAGATGCGGGCGGCGAAGTCCGCTTTGTCTTCGATGGTGAGGCCAAAGGAGCCGGTGGCGACAATGGGTGCGCGGCCGGCGACGGAATTGACCACGTGCCGGGTGAGCTCGAGCCGTTCGTCTTCGCTGATGCTGTACATTTCGCTGCTGAGGCAGTTGGCAAAAAAACCTTTGACGCCCGCTTCGAGGTAGAAGTCGACGAGTACAGAGACTACGTCCAAATCAACCTTTGCTTTAAGGTTGAAGGGAGTGATCATGACTGGAACGAACTTTTTAGATTTTTTTTCCTTGTTCATGGCTTTTTATTTTTTGATCGAGTCGGGCCAGATGCCGTTCTCTATTTTATCCGAAGGTAATTTGGAGGGATCGAGCTCTACATACTTAATCTTTTTCCGGTGCCAGGTATAGACGATGTGCACCTTTCCGTCTTTTGACTGGATCACGGACGGATAGGAATATTGTCCTGTGTGGTCGTCTTCGAGCACCAGCGAGGCAAGCCAGTTCACACCATCCGGTGATACCGAAACATTCAGCGGCGACCGTTCGCCTTTGGTCTCTCCCGCCGGCGGCAGGACGTGGTTGTATACCAGTAATTGTCGACCATCCGCAAGGGTGGTGGCGTCTATGCCGGAGTTGTTGTTGGGAAGATTCGTCGGCGTCAGGGGTGACCAGGTCTTGCCGTTGTCCTTCGAGCTTGTTGCCAGGATCGCGCGGTTCTCGCTGCGGCAGAGCGCTTCGATGGTTCCGCCCTTCAGGAAGAGGATCGTAGGCTGGATGGCGCGGAGCGAATCCGCGGCCGGCACGGGTCCGGCCATTTCCCATTTCCGGGCGTCTTTGCGCGCCAATTCGAAATGTACTTTCCAGCCGTTGCCTTCGGTGCTTGTCGGACAGAGCAGGGTGCCGTCGGGCAAGGCGACCGGCTGGTCTTTTATCGGACCTAGAAATCCTTCGGGAAGGGCCCAGGGCTTCGACCAGGAGATACCGCCGTCCCTGGAGCGAATGAGCCAGCCTTTCCATTTAGCGGGGCTCGGGCCTACTTTATAAAACAGCAACAGCTCACCGCCGGGGATCTGGTAAAGGACGGGGTTCCAGCAGGCGTAACGAAGGGTAGCGTTCTGGATGCCGTTCGCGACGTTCACGGGCGCCGTCCACTTATCCGCGCCCTGCGGCTTGCGGCTCACGTATATACAAACATCGGGGTTGCGTTCTTTGGTGCCGCCGAAGAACGCCGTTACCAGGCCAGCTGGTGTCTCGGCGATGGTTGCAGCGTGACATTCGGGGAAGGAAGCGGTGTCGTAGATGAACTGGGAGGCGACGATGGCTTTCTTCTCCTTCACGCTATTGACGTAGGTTTTGAAAAGCATATGCCAGTTGCGGCCATTCGAGTTCAGGTATTGCTCGCATTTCGTCTTGTAGATCTCGAAGATCGCGGAGATCTCCTTGGTATTCTTATAGTCGATGGCCTGTTCGCGTGCCTGCTCGAGGTTGGCGAGGATCGTCGCTTCTTCCTGTGGAGTGAGATCGGGAACGATGGCTTTATAGCCGTTGAGCGTGAAGGCCACCTTGCCGATGGTATATTTATCGAGGATAGCGGAAACCTGGTCGGGCGTGAGTTCGCGGCGGAGGCCGTTCATGAGACTGTCGTGAATAGAGTGGGGCATCGCGGAAACGGCGATGATCTGGCGGTCCATGTTAGACAGCGGTTTGCCGGTAGCGGGATCGATGCCTGCGGGGATGGTGGAATAGGGATGGGTGTTATTCCAGTCGCGTACCTCGGTGAGATGGGTAGCGATCAACGAAGTGACCTCGGCCGCTTTTCCGGGGTTATCGAGCTGCAGGGAGGCTACCCAGGCCGAGGCCTTTTTCTCGGTGGCCGAGTCCACCTGCGGGGCTTGTGCGAATGCCGTTGTTGCGGCGAGGAGCAATACTATAAAGCTGAATCTGATCATAATAACGCTTTGGTGGTTTGTACGGTAAATTGATAATCGCCGGAACCTATGCGGGTCTCTTCGCCGGAGGGCAGGACGACCAGGGCCCTGGTATTGGGCGGCACGGTGACGTCCCAGGTGATCTGGTCTGCTTTCCGCTGCCAGCGGCTTTTCACGGTGCCATAGGGTGTTTCATAGGAGGCGTCGAGCCTGTCGAGACCCTGCGGAAAGACAGGCGCCATACGGATCGTTTTGAAGCCTGGTTCCGTGGGTGCGATGCCGGCCAGGTCGCGGAAGCACCAGGTGAGCAGGTCACCCAGCAGCATCACATGGTTCTGTGAGTTCATTGCCGGGTTGGCGGTATTGCCATTCCAGAGCTCCCAGATGGTGGTGGCGCCATTTTCCACCATATAGCCCCAGCCGGGATAGTCTTTTGTAGTAGCCAGTTGCCAGGCCAGGTCGGGGCGGCCGAGTTCGGTGAGGCCATGCATAAGCCATTGAGTGCCGATCACGCCGGTGCTGATATGGCCCGACGCCGCGACTTTTTCGAGCAGGTGTCTTTTTACGTCAGCCTGCTGTTTTTCCGGCACCATCCCGAAGCACAGCGGGAGGAGATTGGCGGTGACGGTATTATTGGAATATATGCCGTCGTGCAGGAATTTCCGGTTGAAGGCTGCTTTGACTTTTGCGGCTTTTGCGCTAAAGATATCGGGTTCATGGAGCAAGTTCGCGAATTTACTCATGATGCCCAGTAAATGATAATAAGAGGTGGTGGCGATGAGTTCGCCATTGGTGATACGGGACGAATCCCGGCTATGGATGAGCTCTTTCGATTCGGGGGGTACACACCAGTCGCCGTATTTATCCTTTGTCATCAGCCCATCACGCTCGTATTTGTCGCTCATATACTGCAACCATTTTTTCATAGAAGCATAGTGGCGGCGGATGGGCTGTTCGTCGCCGAATTGCCTATACAGCATTTGCGCGACGAGGATGTATGTTCCCGGCCAGGTTATGTTATCCGAATAGTAGTTCCAATAGGCCGGAGCCACGTCCGGGAGGGCGCCATCGGGTTTTTGCGATTCTTCGATATCGTCGAGCCATTTCGCATAGAGGTTCTCGTTGTCGAAGAGATAGCTTTCGCCGAGTGAGCCGGTGGCGCGGTCGCCCAGCCAGGGCATGCGTTCGTTGCGTTGCGGGCAATCGATGGGCATGCCTTTGTAGTTGGAGTTGATGCCCCACCAGGCATTGCGAATGATATGGTTCAGGAGGGTATCCGAGGTCTCGATGTGGCCGGTGTTGGCGAGATCGTCGTATACGACCTGGCCTTCGAAATCGTCGGGTTTGGGTTTGCCGGGGTAGCCGGTGATCGATACGTAGCGAAAGCCATGAAATACGAAGACGGGGTGCCATGTTTCTTCATCGTGTCCATCGAGGGTATAGGTGTCCGTGGCTTTTGCGTCGCGGAGGTTAGCGGTGTAGAGGTCGCCGTTGGGTTGGAGGGTCTCGGCGAACCGGAGGGTGATGGTCTGGCCGCGGCTTCCTTTTACTTTGAGCTGGAGCCAGCCGGCCATGTTCTGGCCCATGTCGAGGATATACGTTCCGGGGGTGAGTTCTCTGATCGATCTTGGGGTGATGCGGTCCATGATCCTGATCGGCTCGTTCATTTGCGCGGAGAGACGGCCGCCCGGCGCCGTGGTGTACTGAGGATGGAGCCAGCGGCTGTCGTCGAAGCCGGGGGTGGTCCAGTGGTCGAATGACTTTGTGGCGTCGTACTCTTCGCCATCGTATTCGTTGTTGGAACGGATGGGGCCGTCGGCCGTGAAGCGCCAGGAGCTATCGCTGACGATCAGGTGATGATGGCCCTGGTTGTCTTCGAGGTCGAGCTGTAATAGTAATTTAGGGAAGCCGAATTCTTTGATCTTTTGCGGTTTGTATTTGGGCCGCATCGTAAAGAAGCGGCCGTTGCCGAGTGTGACGCCGATGGCGTTCGCACCCTGCCCGCAGGCATGGGTTACGTCGAAGGTGTTGTATTTAACGCTTTTCGTGTAGTCGGTGGGGGATTCGGCCAGGACCTGGTCGCCGATGGGATGGCCGTTGATGGCAACGAGATAATGGCCGAGGCCGGCGATATAGAGGGTGGCTTTTTTTATGGGGGCGTCGCTTGAGAATTCCTTACGAAAATAGCGGGCGGAGAGACGCGAGAATTTCGATACGCTGTCCCAGGGAAAGCCTGCGTCCCAGCCGATCCAGCGGGCGTGCCAGTCGGTGCTTTTGAGCAGCCCCATGGACCATTGAGAAGGAGCGCTCCAGGCGGTGGCGGCGCTCGCCCCGGATCCGGTGGCGTCGCTTGTGGTCCAGATGCGGACCTTCCAATAGCAGGACATGCCGCTTTTCAGCGGGCGGCCGGCGTAGGTGATCATCCGGCTTTGGTCGCCGGGTGTTTTGGGTGTGGACCAGAGATCACCCTTGTCGCGGGCGAGGAGTTCGGGGGAAGAGGCTACGAGGAGCTGCCAGGCCCTTTGACGAAGGCCTTTTTCATTGCCGGTGAGTTGCCAGCTCAGCCGGGGGTGCAGGGCGTCGATGCCCTGTGGATCGGTGAGCTGTTCACACTCGAGATGTGCCGGTGGTGCCTGTTGCGCCGATTGTGCGGCCGCCACGTGGGCCGCGAAGAACAAGAGGATGATATGACCGGCGAGCCGTTTCATTTCCCGGAAAAATCGAAGTAAAGGGTTAGGGGTTTGGAATAATCTTTACTCCGGGTATAGTCATAATACATATTCTTTGCGCCGGACGGGCCCATGTTCTCCGGTTTCTGAGATTTGGTACCGATGGGCGGGATAGCATGCATGAACGAGATATCGCCGCTCGGAAAGGGCGGAGCCACGTTGTAGGTCTTAAAAGGGTTAGCAGGCGTGAAAAGGCGAAGGTAGATATCTTCATTGGCACATACGATCGTAAAGGGCTGACCGGCGGTTTCCAGCCGCATCCAATAGAAATTCGAATAATACCCTTTGAATTCGGGATAGACAACATTGCCCTGACCGGTGATGGTATTGTTATAGGCTTTGTCCCAGACGTCGAGGGTGACACCCTGCATGCGGTTCTTCCAGACGCGATAGGGGCCATCACCGAGCCAGCGAATGGCTTTTACCGAGTCGGGGCCTTTTTCAGGATAGGAGAAGCTGGCGCCGAGCATCGTGTAGTCGTATTCCGGCGGATAGTACTGGAGGTCCATCTTGAGCCAGCCGGAGGGATACATGGTCCATTTGAGGGACCGGCAGAGGCTGCCTTTGGGATAGCTGACTTCGATGACTTTGTTGATGCCTTCGGTGGATTGGGCGATCTGGCCGGGCATGACATCGCCGGAGGTGAGCACGGGGCCGTTGTTAAAGGGTATGGAGCCTTTGGCATTTTGGACAGCGCGGAGCATCCCAGTTCTTTTCCCGAAGCTCACGGAGACGCCGTTGGCGGTTAATGTGAACAGGGAGTCGGTTTCCGTGGCCGTCGGCGCGTTACCCCATGCCGTATCGACGAGACGGCGGGCGATAGTGACGGGCCGGCTGATGGGGAAGGTCCAGGTATAGAGTTCGCGGCCGCAGGGGTCTTTAGCCGTCAGCGAGAGGATATCATACTCCTGCCAGTGTTGGGGAAGGTCGAGCTGGAGGGTGCCGGTCTGGCCAGGGCGGACATCGGGAGCAGTGACCTCACCGGCAGCGCCGTCGGGGTGCGTAGTTGCATGAGTTAGCCGCCAGGAGAAATGGCATTGATCGAGGTTGGTATAGAAGAATCGGTTTTCCACCGTCAGGGCGCCGTTGAAGGCATTGGTGATCTCGTGGGGTACCAGGTGTACGGGACACCAGATCTCTTTGACGGCATAGAAGCTGCCTTCTTTTTCGCGGTAGGGACCGAGGATGCCATCCGGACCATGGTCTTTATCGGTATCGAGCTCACCATTGCGATCTACGCGGACCACGGCCTCATCGGAGAAATCCCAGAGGAAGCCACCGGCGGAAAGCGGATCGTGCCACATGAGTTCCCAATAATCGTATAAACCTGCGCCCATGCCACCATCGTAGAGTCCATGGAGGAATTCGGTGGGGAAGAATACATCGTGGCCATGGAAGAATGTTCCATTGCCATAATCGTAGTTGATGTAGTGTTGGGTATCCATGTGATTGAACAAGGCCCAGGGGTGGATCAGGGGACGTTGTTGCGGGTCCAGCTCGTCGAACAGGTGATCGAGGTCGAAGTTAAAACCGCCCTCATTTCCGTTATCCCAGATGACAATGCTGGGATGGTTGACGTCCTTTTCGATCATCTCGTGCACCAGTTTCGAGCCGACTTCGGTATCATAAGCATGGTGCCAGCCGGTGAGCTCGTCGAGGACAAAAATGCCCAGCGAATCGCAGACGTCGAGGAAATGGTCATCGGGCGGATAGTGGGACATCCGCACGGCGTTCATGTTCATTTCTTTGAGCAACTCGACGTCTTCGATGCTGATGGATTTGTTGAGCGCGCGGCCGGTAGACGGCCAGAAGCTATGGCGGCAGATGCCTTTGAATTTGACCCGTACCCCGTTGACATAGATGCCGTCGCGTTCACGGAGATCCACGGTGCGGAAGCCGAAGCGTTGTTCGACGGTGTGGATGGGGGTGGCGCCGTTTAGCAGCGTATAGACGACCTTATACAGATGAGGTGCTTCGGGGTTCCAGGTTTGCGGGTCTTTGAAATTAGTCCGGAGCTGGGCGAGCGTATCGCCATAGTGGAGGTTGGCTGAGAAGGCTTCGCCATATTTCACTCCATCGAGGGTATAGACCTGTGCTGAAACCTTATCCGCGCCGGTGATGCCGCTAAGATGGACCAGTGCGTGAAAATAGCCATTGGCTTTGGCATCGATGGCCTGGCTGGTGATATGCTGAACGGGTGAGCATTCGAGGTAGACGGGGCGAAAGATGCCGCCGAAGACCCAGAAATCGCAATGCCGCTCGGCCATATTCACGCTATGGTTGGCCGATTCTTTGGCGACGGTGACTTCGAGGAGGTTGGAGCGGCCATAGCGCAGGAGGGCGGAGATGTTGTAACGGAACCGGTAGAACGAACCCTGATGGGTCGCGCCGGCGGATCTGCCGTTGATCTTTACCTCGGTATCCGTCATGCTGCCATCGAAGACGATCTCCACTACCCTACCCTTCCAGTCCGCGGGCACCTGGAAGCTGTATTTATACAGCCCTTTTTCGTGACCCCGAACGGAATCTTTGTCCAGCCCGTAGTTGAATTTACCGAAGCCTTGCAACTCCCAGTTGGACGGTACAGGGATGGTGGTCCATTTTCCCGAATTACGTCCCGCGGTACAAAAGAATTGCCAGTTGACGGTGTGGTCGCTGCCGGTACCCGAGAGATACACCCGCTGGGTAGCCTGGGACCGGGCGAAGCAGGGCAAGCAGAAGAGGGCCGCTATGAGAAGAATATCTTTCATTTGGAATAATTAATGGTTGCGCGGAAGGGCATGGCCGGCAGACCTGCCATATTGTATAGGTTAGGTTGCGCGGCTTCGTTCCAGCCGAAACGGATCGCCACGGGTTTCGTTTTTGCTTTTACGATGATCTTGTTGGCGCCGTCGATGGTCGCAGAGGCGGCGGCAAATTTACCGTTGCGGCCCGCGGTTTCGAACCAGCTGAGCGGCTTGCCATCATGGCTGACGAGGCCGCTGCCTGTATTGGTAAAGGTAAGCGTGATCGTCTTGCCTTTTGCTTTCGCAGATTGAAAGACGGGACCGGAGCAGATGACTGGCTGGTGGTAGTCATTCGCCAGCGCCAGCAGGGCCAGACGGCGGCCGATTATCCATTTATAAGGAGGATGCAGTTCCTGGAAGCTATCCACCAGATCGGTGGTCACGACCATGCCGGTGTGGGGAAGTTTCAATGCTTTTTCTTGCGCTTCCCAGAAGGCCGGTTCGGAGGTAGGTGAATGCGATTGGCTGCCGCCATTGCTGCGCGAATAATAGAAGGGTGCGATCTGGACATAGTAAAAGGGCAGGTTGGCATTTCCCCAAAGGGTGCGCCAGCTTTCGATGAGTGTCTTCATTTTCTCCGGGTAGTGCAGCGTATCGGTGAGAAAACAGTTCGACTCGCCCTGGTACCAGAGAAATCCTTTGAGGGCATAGGGCGCCAGCGGCTTGACGATGGTTTCGTAGAATTTATCCCCGGGTAGGAAAGGTTCGATCTGGCTGCCGGGAACGGCGTTCGAGATCAGCCCGATGGGGATGTGTTCCTGTGAGTAGATGTCTTTGGCAAAGAAATAGCCCGCGGCAGAAAAATCACGCAGCGGTGCGCCTTCGGCGATATCCCAGGCCCGCCGGATGTGGATCTCGTCGGGTTTGCTATAGTTGGGACGGACCAGGAAGATGCGGATATCGGGATTGTGTGCCGAGTCGAGGGCATCGGGCGGACCGGAACCATGTACGGCTTTTTCAAATTTGCTGTTCTTCCGCATGCTGTATTCCATGTTAGACTGGCCGCTGCAGAACCAGACATCGCCTACGAGGATATTCTTTTCTTCGAGTGTATCGTGGTTGTCGATGATCAGTAGAGAGGTGGGATGATCCGAGGCCGGAAGGGGATCGAGTGTGACGCGCCAATGACCGTTGTCATCGGTCCTGGCGGTTTTTGTTTGTTGATTAAAGTTCACGGTAACCGCGGAACCGGGAGCGGCGTCGCCCCATATGGGAAGCGGCGCATCGCGTTGGAGGACCATGTTGCTGCCGAAGATATATGGGAGAACCAGGGCCCCGGCTTTATGTTCGGGGTAGTCATGGCTACCTTTGAGCCAGATGGCGTAGGACCAGGTGGCCGAATTGCTGTCGGGCTTATGCGCAGGATCGCGGTACCATTTGCCGATGTTGGCGAAGGGATAAATGGGGATGAAGATGTTGTTGCCGTTGTCGCTGGTCAGCTGGACCTGGTAGCCGGGGCCGAGAATGCCTTTTCCGGGGCTGGGTAATTGCCGAAGGGTGGCGGGATTGTCCAGCACGATACGCATGCTGTCTGTCCAGCCTTTAAAGAACGCGGCCGTATCGCCTTTGTACCAGATGTCGTCGACGGCGTATACCACGGGGCCGCGAACGAGGGCATAGGGCGCATCCGAATCGGGTTGTGTCCTATACGGTTTGTGGTCGGAGGTCTTCTGATAGTAGGGATGTCTCACCCATTCAGGATGCAGGGGCAGGTCCAGGGTGAGCTTGTCGCCGGGATGCCAGGTACGGGTAATGGTGGCATAGGTACCCGGGTGGATGTATTTTATGGCGATGCCGTTGATGGTTAAAGTTGGGCCGTCGACCCATGCCGGGATACGGATCTTCACGGTGAATGCCGCGGGTTTCATGGGATCGATCGCTATTTCGATCTTGCCGTCTTCGGGGAAGTCCGTCTGCTGCCCGATACGCGTCTTGCCGATGGTGGTCGTAGAGCTGACGAATTGATTGATGACGATGGTTTGGCGGGGTCCTTCGGCATAGATAAAACCGGGCAGCATCGAGATCAGGCGGGGGCCGCTGCTCATGCAACAATCGGGCTCGCGGAAATACCCTTTCGGCGTATAGCCGTTGGGGGGAGTAAAATAGTGGTTGGCATTGCCGTCGATGGTTTCTTCGGCGAAGACGTTGTTCCATTGAATGCGCTCGATGGCATCCGCATATTTCGGATCGCCGGTGATGTCCAGCAGTGCCTGGGAGAGCTGCATCCAGGACATGGTAGCGCAGGTCTCCATCATTTCGCCGGTGAGCGGGAGGACGTGGTCGCGTTCATAATGTTCGCCGACGCTGACGCCGCCGGTGATATAGCGCTGGCGGGAGGCGATGTCATTCCAGGCGCCGACGACCTTGCGGAGATAGGAACTGTCGCCGCTGACCTGGTACATGCGCAGCAGACCGAGAAAATTCATCTGGAAGGTATGTGCATGCACATAGGGTTGGATCTTGTCGATGGGCATCTCGCCGGCTGCTACCTTATCCAGGTTCGAATAGGCATCCCAGCCGCTCCAAGTGTCGATGCTGGCGACCACCCAGCGGCACCAATCGAAATAACGATGATCGCCGGACAGCTCGTAGAGACGCATGATGGGGTCGATGAGGAGGGTCCCTTCCCACGAGTAATGGATACTGTGACCGGCGATCTGGGAATGCATCGAACCTTTGAGTGTCTTGTGATCGTTCTCGGGGGGACGCATGGGAGACGGCCAGAATTCGGCTTTCCCCGGGCCGATATAGTGCAGAAAATAGTCGCCGAGATGTTCGGCGGCTTTCAGTGCATTGGGGTCTTTCCACACTTCATAGGCGGTGAGCAGGGCATGTTCCAGGAAATACAGTTCATAGGCGTCCATGCCGCCGAGTGGTTTCTCCGGGGTGCGGGCGCTTTGGGCGGTGATGCCGATATAGCCATCGGGGGCTTGCGAGCGGAGAAGCCGTTCGTACATGGCGTGGGCCTCCTGGTAGAGCGCGGTATCGTGCGTACGGGCGGCGGTGAGGATCGATGCCTCCAGCCATTTCCCGGGTTGTTCGCCGCTGCGCCAATCCCAGCCGGTAAAATCGCGGGTTTCCATGAGCCCTATGTATTTGCCGATGGGGAAGGTATGGAGATAGTTCTGCCGGTTCTTTTCGAGGCGGTTGCCCTCGAACCCGCCGATATGCGTGACGTCTGTAGGTGAGATGGCCTGCTGCGCCTCGGGGACGCGGATGGAGTGGGACCCGGTCGGGGCGGCCATCAGGGACAGCGGCTTTTGCTGAGCCGTCGCCGTGAGTGTGGTAGCCAGGAGGAGGATGGATGGTATGGTGCGCGATGTCGTCATTGTTTGATCGTCTTCAAATATCGGATACTATAAATCGCGGCGGGTACGGTGTCGCCGGCCCTGGGTTGATCGGTATCGGCTTCGGCTGGTGAATCAGCCGTAGGGAAATGCCGGGCTTCGCCGGTGCGGAAGACAACATGTCCGAAGCTTTCCACCGGGGCGAAGAAGAGCTGCGTGAGCACATCCTTGCCGTTAATGTTCACCGTATACATCCGGGTATCGGTGTTGGCGGTGATGCGGATGACATACGGCGTGTTGGGCTGATAGCTCAGTATCTTTTTTGTGCGGGCGCCGGCCTTGGCGATCAGGGTGCCATCGGGTTCGAAGCTCAGGCGGATAGCGGGGCTGTTGCGCTCGTCCTGCATTTCGATCTGCAGTTGACCGTGGTCGTTTTGTCCGGCGCTGATCGAAAATTCCACCTGCATCTTTTTTGCTGCGGGGAAAATACGCTCGGCGACTGCGAAGTCATATGGATCCGCATCTTTGAGGGTCAGCGCATGATCGGTGATGTCCACGGAAGCCCAGCGGGGGCTATAGATGTTCCAGGCTTTGAGATCGCCGGTGCTGAAGTCGTCGTTCACATCACGAGTAACCTTATCGGTCACCGGCACGGGGATGGTGCTCACCCAGATGTCTTCTTTGTTCATGCTGTAGGTGATCCAGATATTGCCATCCGGGGGCGTGCCGTTGCCTTCTATGATGCCGCGGGTATACTGGGGGCCATAGTTCTTATAATTACCGCCATAGCGGGCGGTAGAGATCTCGCCATTTACCAGCAGCAGGTTGGTGTAATCGAGGCCGTCCGTGCTGGTGGAGATGGCGAGGGGCCAGCGGAATTCACTGGGGTTGTAAACTGTAGCATATTTGCCGTCAGAGGTCTTTTGGCCCCAGATCTTGGCGTTGCTCGTTACCACATGGGGGGCACGGATCACGCGCGACCAGGTGCGGCCTTCGTCTTTGCTATAGGCGGTGAGGCCATTTTTCCAGAGACCGACGACGTGACCGTCGGGCAGGTGATAGAAGTCGAAGGCCTTATAATCTTTGCGCAGGGGAATAAGGGGATCCTTGCGATCCGTCTCCTCTACCCATTGCATCATCATCAGCGGGGTCGCCATGAGCTCGTTACAATCCGCTACAAAACCTTTGTCTTTGCTGGACGTATAAAAGGGATAACTGGTGTTGTTGGGATTCCAGGCCGGGTTGTAATGGATAAAATAGATCGGGCCAAAGCTGCCGTCGGCATGAATTTCGCGGACGACGCGGCCGATGCCTTTGCCATCGTTAGGATCGTCGTGCGGGTCGAGACAGATGCCATAGAAACCCAGGACCAGGAGGCGGTGATGTTTGGAGACATAGAAGCCCATGCGTTGGTGCATCACTGCATAAAGGTCTTTGGCTACGCCGGGGTGTCCTTCTTTGGTTGTTCCGTCGGGGATCTTGTATTCGGGGAAGATGATCGCGGGTTTTGCCCAGTGGTAGCCATCGGGTGATGTCGTAAGCAAGGTTTGCCCCGGGGGAACGCTTTCGCCTATGCTGTCGCTGAGGTATTCGAGGTAGAACTTATTGTTCCAGTAGGCGAGCATGGGGGCGTGGTTGTAAGTGAACCCTGAACCTTCGGCCGAGTCGGGGTGTTCCCTATTAGCGCGCAGCACCTGGATATTGTGTACGCCTACGGCCGGCACGAGCTGACCATGGTGATAGTCAACGTTGGAGAGGACGTGACCGCTGTAATGGACGATCTCCGCGCCGGTGGAGTCCTGTGCGGTGGCGCTCACTGTTTGAGCGATGATGGCCATAAAGACGAGATATCGGGCGAATGTGGTCATGTTATCCTTTTACGGTTTGCAGCCAGGCCTCCGCCATCAGCCGGGCGCCGGCCAGGCTGGGGTGTACGCCATCGGCGGTCCAGTAGGAACCGGGAGCGGACTTTTGGGCCTTGTCGTAAATCTCCTGATACGGGATGAACGCGGCGCCGAAGCTATCGGCGATCTCGCGGGCCGCCTGGCGATATTCATTGAAAGTCGGATACCATTTATCGTCGACGGCCTTGACGCCGATAACGGCATAGGGTTCGCCGATAATGAGCTTTACGTCCGGGAGCGCTTGTTTGGTTCGGTCGAGCAGCGCCTTGTAGTCATCGCGGTAGGTCTTGATCGTGCCTGTATAACCATTAACCAGGGTATGCCAGAAATCGTTGACGCCGACGAGAATGCTGAGTACGGTGGGTTTGAGATCGAGACAATCCGTTTGCCAGCGATCGGCTAGCTGATAGACCTTGTTGCCGCTAACACCTTTGTTGTAGCAGCTTAGCTTTTTTTCCGGATAACGATAGAGCATCTCCCCCGCGGCCAGAAAGGCGTAACCCGGGCCCATGCCGAGCGGGCTGTTGGCAGGCTGATCGCTTTTTTTGCGGCCGGCATCTGTGATGCTGTCGCCCTGGAAGAGGATGATGTCTTCGTTGGAAAGCGCGATCTTCTTCGACCTTGCCGGCTTGTAGGCAGCGGACACGATCTCGGGGATGTTGATGGCTGCCAGGCCGGCCAGAGCCGTGGTCTTTAGAAAGTGGCGGCGGCTATTGTTTGTGTTCATGTAGCAATCTTTTTAGTGTCTTTTTATCGGTCATTACGATGGTTCCGTGTTTGTGTCCGACGGGTACCGAAACTTCGTCCGAGGCGTCGGTAAAGGTCTTAAAATCGGCTGTTTTGACTGCACCGTATCTTTTTGCCCGATAGCTGTCGAAATAGATATAGTATTCTTTTCCGACATGGGCGACGGTGGGTCCTTCGGTGAATTCGGGGGTAAAGGCTTTCGAGTCGTCGTGCCAGGGGCCGGCGGGGCTATCGCTGAAGGCTACTTTGATGTTGCGTTGGAGGCGGGTATTGTCTTTGAAGACCAGGACATAATCCTTGGGGCCGCGCTCGAGGACCATGGCGTCGATGACGCTGTAGCCGGGGTCGTAGTAGAGGCGCGTAGGTGTGAACGTCACGAAATCGCGGGTGGTGGTGCAATACAGTCGATGGTTGTTCTTTTCATCTTCCTGGCCTTTGGGAAAGCGGAAGGGGATGGTGGTTGCCCAAACGATGAGGAACCGGGCGCTGTCTTTTTCATAGAAGATCTCGGGCGCCCAGACGTTAAACGCGTCGGGTTCTTTTTCCATCACGGGGATGAACTGTTCGGGACTCCAGTGGATGAGGTCTTTCGAGGAAGCATAGCCAAAGCCCTTGTCGCCGTTCCAGCCGCAGGTCCATACGAGATGCCAGGTGCCGTCCGGTCCCTGTGCCATGGAGGGGTCGCGCATGATCTTTTTCTCGCCGATCTCCGGTTTCAGGAAGGAACCACCCAGGTCGGTCCAGTGGCGGCCGTCGCGGCTATAGAGGAAATAGAGCCCGGCGGTGGCGGGTTCGCGAAAAGAGGTGAAAAGATAGACCTCCTTCCCGGGCTTGCAGGAGGCGAGCAAGAGAACAGGTAGCAATATGCGAAAAATGTTCGTCATTTTCGAGTTTGTTCGGGGTCATTCGTGGTCATCTAAAATCAAAACCCAGTCGTTCCCCGGACCGGGTGATCCGGGTGGATCGAAGGTCAGCGTGTCCCTGCCCGAGTAGTTGCCGATGGTCGTGGTGCTGCCGTCCCGCGGGTTGTACCAGGATGCCTGGAGACGGCGGGAGCCGAGGGCGGCGGGGTTTACGCTGAAGATACGACCGGTATAGGTATAGATAAATGCATATTCTTTACCACGTGTAGCGACCACGTAATCATACTTCGTGCCCTGATCGGCGACGAGGGACTGGTCGGGTATCCTTTCGAAATAAGGGCGGCTGAGCATTAGTTTTTTGAGGTGGATCATCTGCCCTGCGCCGGGGTCATCGACGGCTTTGAACCAGGGGGTGTGGGCGCCGTAGGCGCTGCCTTTATCGGTGGGTCGCAGAAATTGCATCACGGAGTTGTCGCCATAGGTAAAGCCGCAGGCACCGGCGAACACGGACCAGTAGCCATAGCGCCGCACGTCGTCGGCGGTCCAGCGTGGTTGGGAGGTATCATGGAGTCCATGCGGGATCTGTTCGTAGGAAGGTTCGGCATCGAGTACCGGACGCATGGGGGTTTTGTTGTAGTCGGCCTGGATATACCGCCAGTTGTCTTCCCCATACCGCGGATCCTCTTTGGACGTATCCTGGGCATAGCTGCGGTGGCCGCTCTGGACGCTGTTGAAATCGAGCCAGGGCTGCTGCTCGAACCAGAAGGAAGAAGAGGCGCGGCCGCGGGGATGGAAAGTGACGAGGTGGTTCGGGTCCTGTTCTTTGAGGGTAGTGCCGATGGTATTCCACACGTCCTGGTAATCGGTGCCCTTGATATCGCCGCCGTTCATCCAGACGATATTGGTCTTGTTCTTATAGCGGCCGGCCAGGAAGTCCGCATAGGCTTGCGCTTGTGTGGGGGTGGCTTTTGCGGCCTTGACTACCCCACCCCATACGGGGACCAGGGCGAGGTAAAGGCCCCTGGATGCCGCGAGGTCGATGATGGTATCCAGGTGATCCCAATAGGCGTTAGCCGGTGTGGCCAGGTTTTTATTCCTCAATGCGGAGTCGCCGTAAATATCCCTGTCCGTAAGGCTGTGAACGAGCATGATCTGGATGAGGTTGAAGCCTTTAGCGTGCCGGTTGTCGAAATATTGCTGTGCTTGTTCGGTCGTCAACCGCGAGAGCAGGAGCCAGCCGGTGTCGCCCAGCCAGAAAAAGGGTTTGCCATTTTCCGTCATGAGGAACCGGTGATTTTGCGAGACCTTCAGCCGTGGTAATCCCTGCTGCGGCGACAGCGTCAATAGAGAAAGGAATATGGATAATGCGATGCGCATGATTTATTTTTTCTCGAACCAAAGTATTTTGGCGCCGTTCGCAAGCGGGATATCATGGAGACGGTAGTTTTTACCGATGCCGGGGAGATCGAATTTGCGTTCGCCGTGTGTTGAGTATAGAATATAGCCGTTCTTTCCGCCCAGGGCCCGGACGCCTTCCGGTGTTCCGGGCAGGTCCGTGGGAACCATCTTAGCGGCAGCGGCCAGGAAGCCCGGTTCGGTCGCCGGGATATTGGCCAGCGAGCCACCGGCCATGAAGACGGCCCAGCCGTATTCATCGCAGCCATCCGCGGAATAGAGGATCGCCTTCGAAGGGTAGCGGTCGCGGTATTCTCTAACGGCATGGTATACCTGGTCGAAGCTGGAGCGTTTGGGTTTCAGCAAGCGTTCGTGCTGGCGGGGTGCCAGGCTCTGGCCGCCGAGGGGGGCATAGACCTTGCCATCCTCCTGGTAGTACCAGTAGCGGATATCGATGACGTCGACGGTCGCCGCGCGGGCTGGATCGGCAAGGATGGAGTCCTGTACGTCTTTTGTGGTGCTGAGGCCGATGGTCTCCTTGTGATGAGTTTCGTTCTCCCATTGCCGGATGTTATCGAGCCAGAACTGTACGAAGTGCAGGGGCCCGGTGAATTCGGCGCTGGTCTCCTGGATCACGCCGGTGTTGTCTTTGAAGTTCTCGAGGCATTGGCGGATAAAGGCGACGTGCAGGTCGTGACGGGCGGTGTTGGCGGTATCGTAGAATTGTTCGGCCAGGAAGACGCGTTTATCGCCGGCATAAGGCGTTGGTTCGGGGAAACCGGTGTGGTTGATGTTGTTCGCGGGGCGCCAGGGGAAGTCGGCGTTATGCGCGCCGGCTTCGATAATATTGTGTTGAAAGTAGTCCTGGTAGATGAGCGTCAGGCTTTTTTCGTCGGCCAGGTCGGCGAATCGTTTGAGGCGATCCCAGTACCAGGGGTTATACTGTGTAAGATCGTATTTGCTGAGTCCGTCCCAGGCCGTGTCTTTGCCGCTGCGTTTGAAAGGAAGCTCGTAATAAGGCGGCCAGACATCGCCGTCCTGGCGGCGGATGCGTTCATGGTCGTCGCGACGGCGGTCGTACCAGAGACCGTAGTTGTGATCGAGGGCTACTACATGGCCGCGTTCCATGGCGCTGGTGAGGCTGTCGAGGTCATCCGTCAACCCGGTGCCGGTGCGGCCGGGCACCCAACGGGTGATAGCCGGTTTGGCTTCGGCGAGGAAGTAAGGGCGTACCGAGCCCATCCACCAGGGTTCGTAATAGCGGCGGCCGGTGAGGACCTTGTCGCTGCGGGTGAGCCAGCCGTCCGTGATCTGCATGGGAGCGGCTTTTGCGGGAGTGGGCGCGGGTTTGAGGTTGAGCTTGTCGATAGAAGGTGCACTCCCAGGGTCGATGGAGATCGGGTTGCGTTGTGCTGCCTGGTCGATCCATTGTGTCATCTGCGTACGTGGTTTCACGGACCAGGCGGTGAGGGCTGCGGCCTGTTCGACGGTGGGGCTACTGGAGGCTTCGTTCTCTATTTGCAGAATCTGGCCGCGTTTTGCGGCGTCGGCGCCGAGACGGTCCGCCAATTGCGCGTAATAGAAACTACGGGGTTGGATCGTTGCATTCGATTCGGACCAATAGCCGTCACCGCCGAATTGTGCCCAGGAGCCATAGGACCAGTTTTGCGCGCCGGGTGGGCGGTAGCAGTTGATGCGGGCCGCGGTACAGTTCCAGAAGAGGCTGTTGGCAGCGCACCAGCCGGAGCCCTGGTCATCCTGTTCCCGATTCGCATAGCTAAGTGTTTGTCCGTCGATGTTCACGATGTCGAAGAGGATGCCGGAGGCCCAGCTGTCGATGGCGCCGCTGAGGCTATAGGGATAGTAGGACTGACATTGCACGAAGGCGTTGGGGCCGGGGGCACAGAAGCCTACGGAAAAATCGTGATAGGCCCGTTCGGAGTACAGGCGTTGGAAAAGCGTTTGACCGCCAGAAGTGACAAAAGCGTACCGGCGTTGTCCGCCGATCTCGGAGACGGGGGACAGATATTTACAATCTTCTACGGTAACGCGGTTGGCCGTTGGCAAGATGTCTACAGCGGAGCCGGCGAAGTGTTCGACGATGACCTGGCGTACCCAGGCGTCCATGACGTTCTCCATCGTGATGGCCATCCAGCTATGCGCTTCGTCTTTGGGGTTGTCAATGTCGTAGTCGGAGACGCAACGAAGGTTTTCCACCCCGACCTGCCTGATGCGGCCGGGCCATTGGTAGCCCATGATCTTGCCACCGCCGTAAGCCGTGTCCAGTGCGGTAGTCAGCGGAGCGTCGAGGGTGAGGCCGTCGCCGTCGATGGCGGTCACCTGCCGGTCCCAGAAGATATCGCGTTCGCCGGGCTTCCAGCCCAGGGCGGAGATGCCGCCGCCGAAGGTCTTTGTTCCTATGAGTTCGATCCAGTTCTCGGTAGAAGGGCGTTGAATGAGGACGCGGTCGCCTACGTGGAAGGGGTTGGCGCCTGCGAGGTGAAGATGTTTTGCGTTTACGGGGACATAGGCATCGGCGATGTCGATGGCTTTGCCGGTGGTGCGGTTGTCCGTGCCAGTGATGCGGATCAGGGTACGGCGGTCGTGGCCGGCGGCGCGCAGGATGGTGCCATCCGGGTCCATGCCGCTGCCGCGAAGGATGACGCCGGAGTGGCGGATCAGGAGTTGGCCGTCGATCTCGTAGGTTCCTTTCTCCAGCAATACGGCGCCGCGGATGCCATTGGCATCTTCGGGCAGGCTGCCGACGTAGTCGAGTGCAGCCTGGACCCGAAACGTTGCGTCACCGCCCCTGAGAGGAACGGTGACGCGTGCTTGAACGTCGGGTAACGGTATATCTCCATTTTTATATCCAGCGTAAGAGAAGTCCGGGATGCGGTCGCCATTTTCGTCGGGGGTGTAGACCAGGTGTCCGCCGTGGGCCGCCACCGGAGGCGGGGGTTCGGGTGGTTTGGTCTTTTTTTGAGCATTTGCGGCGAAAGAAAGCGCCACGCATAAGAGACTAAGAGAAACTGAACGCATTTTCAACTAAGATTTAATAGGCTTTTCGCCTTTGAGGGCGATGTTGTTGAGCCAGACTTCGATGTTCGAATAGCCGCTTCCGTCTTTCGCAGGTTTAGCCGAGTCGGTAGGATCGTGGGGGTTCAGGCCATGGGCGATCTCATATGAATCAGGAAGACCGTCGTTGTCGGAATCTTTGTACGGGGTACCCTTGTAGTTGGGGTAGCCGCCAACCTCGAACACCTCTGTAACGATCCCTTCCTTATACGAATCCTTCGGCAATTTACGAACATGGAACTGAGGAAGTGTATCTGTATTAACCTCTTTATAAGCTATTTTACCCGTCCGGACCTGTTCGATCACCCGAGCGTCAACTGCGTCGCGATGCGGCAGGGTGGCGCCTACGTTGGTGAGCACCCAGTGATAAGCCTCTTCGGCAGGCATGATCTTGACGGGAGGCATTGGGAAGGGTTTGTCGACCTTCATATAGTCTTTATAAACACCGGCGTCTTTTTCTTCGCCGACTTGCACGCCGCCGTCCCAGTTGTCCTTGGTGATCTCGGGATAGCCTTCCATGATGTTACCGTGGACGTAGGCGCGGCCGAAATAGAGTGTTTTCAATTTACTGCGGCCGCTCTCGGGTTTCAGGATGCGGTGCCCGACGTTCTCATTTTTGGGGGTAACGGGGCCGGGTTTGAAGTAGTTATTGATGATGTTGAACAGGCTCGTGTAGTCGCCTCCGTCCATGGAACGATGGTGCCAATTGAAGACCACGTTGTTGACGAAATTGAAGACGCCGTTCCAGCCGATGGAAGGGTTACGGCCCGTGTTATCCGCCCAGAGGTTGCGGACGAGCATACAGTTCTCTCCGCCCATGGTGGTGCCGAAGGCGTGGTTCCAGGTATCGAGCGATTCCGCGGAGATACAATTCTGGATGGTGATGTTCACCGTTCCCAGCTTTTCTTCTTTGGAGCCGTCCATGGGATCATACATATGACGGTACATCGAGAAGTTCTCGTCGAGGCCCCAGCTGGTGGAAGTATGGTCGACGATGACGTTGCCTACGGGGTTGCCGCCCAGGGCGTCGTCGCGACGGCCGACGTTAGTCTCACCGCGACGGAAGCGCATGTAGCGGATGACGACGTCGTGGGTATTCACCCAGAAGGATTCACCGGCCACGCAGATGCCGTCACCGGGCGCGCTCTGGCCTTCGATGCTGATGTAGGGTGCGCGGACGATAATGGGGCTGTGCAGGTGGATGATGCCTGCCACGTTGAAGACGATGATACGGGCGCCGCCTTGTTCACAGGCCCAGCGGAGCGTACCGGGGCCGGAGTCGTCGAGGCTGGTCACCACCAGAACCCTACCGCCATGACCGCCGAAGCTGTACATGCCACCGCCCTGGGCCCCCGGGAATGCGAGAAGGGACGATTGCGGGAGGTCGGTGGGCCGGGCTGCCCATGGGATATATGGTTTTCCATGTTTCGCATCATTGTCGACAATAGGCCAGGCTATCTGCCAGGCGGAGTCGGAATGCTGCCAGGCTGCTTTGAGCATTGAATCTGCCTGCGCCTTAACGTCTTCCGGGACATTGGGGTATTGGGCCATTGCCGGTTTTGCGAGACCGATGGAAGCGGCAAGTGTAGCGAGCAGAAAAAAACGATTCTTCATTATATACTGTTTTGTTACTTAGTCGGATCGAAAGTGCCGGCGACGCCCATAAACGTCCAGCCGAGGGTTTGTTGCAGGGCCGGTTGTTTGCTGATGTTGGTCGACGGGATACCATAGGCGTAATAGGTTGTCTGGAAGTTAATAGGCTTCTCACCGGAGATTGGCGCCAGACTGTCCCTGAAGAATACCTGGTAAGCAGGGCCTTCAACATTTATCGTGTCCCTCACCTTGAGGCCGCTGTTACCTACGAGATATCGCTCGATATTGTTCGGGTCCGCCTGCGGCTTGCCGGCTTTTGTAGACGAATAATAGGGCGCGCGCGGTACGATAAAGAAGCCCATGCGATAGGTGGTATTCAACTGATCGAAGGTACGGGTGCGGCGGAGATCGTCATACCGTTTGTCTTCGAACGCGAATTCGATCCGGCGTTCGTTGAGGATGGCAGTTTCCATATCTGCCTGGCTCATGCCGGCCGTCAATCCGTAGAGGTTATCGGAGTTCGCGGAGATACCCGCGCGTTTCCGGATCTGCGTAAGCATGGAATACGCTGTCGCCTGATCTCCGGTTGCGTTGGCGCATTCGGCGTAATTGAGCATGACTTCGGCAAAACGCATCTCCACCCACCATGTCTTTCCGTATTGTGTTGCCGCGGTGGCGAGGCTGGTGTCTACATTCTTGCGGCAATAGAAGCCGGTGGTCGTCGGCGAGCTCAGGTCTTCGCCGGTTCCGACATAAGTATATTGGATACGGCCTGCCGTATTGCCGAGCCCATAAACGGCGCCATTGTATACGATGGTCGCGTAAAAGCGCGGATCGCGATTATGCCAGAACCGAATGCTGTCGTAGGTATATTTAGAGTTGGGATCGCCGGGTGCGTAGCCGTCCGCCATGGGATAGGCCTGCACCAGATTCCACGTCGGGTTATAGTTCTTGCCGCCGCCGCTATAGGCCTGGGAATATGGGCGGACGGTATTGTCCCAGTTATTAGCATTCTGCGAGATCGTCGAGCTGCCGTTGTATTCACGGAAAATAACGGCTTCGGAACTGGCAGTAGAACCGGCATCCAGGAAGACGCGGGAATACTTGGTAGCCAGGGCATATCCCTGCGCCGTAAGACTGTCGTATGCTGCTTTATTCGCCTGGAGGGCCAGTTGCCAGCGCGTCTGGTCGTTGGTAGGATTGAATTGCGGGCTGGCGTAGTAGAGCAATATCCTACCCTTAAAGGCAAGCGCTGCGCCGCTGGTGATCCGGCCGACGTCGGTACCGCTCCAATGAGCGGGTAAGACAGAGCAATGGTTCAGATCGGCGATCATGCTGTCTACGCATTCCGTGGTCGAATTTCGTGGTACATTGAGGCTATCCGTTACGTAGTCGTATACCTTGGTCACATAAGGTACCCCGCCATAAGCCTTAAGCAGCTGGAAATATACCCATGCCCGAAGAAAATAGGCCTGTGCCTTGATCGGCGCGGTTACATCCGGTGTAAGTCCGTATTTGTCGATATCCGTGAGCAGGATATTGATCTTGCGGATCCACTGCCAGGATGAGTTGGCCGTGGGGAAATAATCGTTCTCACTTTCCTGGGTAAGATTACCCTGCAGGACGCCGATGTTGGAACCGCCGTTGCATTCATCGCTGATGTTATGCCAGTTAGTCGGCACCGTGCTGATGCTGGTATTGCTATAGTACACGGGCATGCAATATTGATACAGATTGTCGAGGTAGATCTGGGCCGTCGCTACATTGCCCCAGGTTGTTGCCACGGGTACACCGGCAAAATCCACCTTGTCGAGTATTTTTTTCTGACACCCGGAGTTGGCCAGGACGATCAGAAGAAGGGAATATATAATAAGCTTTTTCATCGTCTTTACTATTTTATATGGCTTGCAATTATAAACTTATGTTAGCTCCAAATGTCCAGGTACGCAAGATCGGATAGTCCGTGATCTCGTTGGACCGGGGGTCCTTGAAGGGTGTCGGGTTGATGATCGACCACAAGTCGGTGCCAGTGAGGTAAAACCTGGCTTCCGGCAGGTGATGAGTGGAAGTAAATTTGACCGGCACCTGCCAGGACAACATCAGGTTGTTGACGTACATGTAGGTAGCGCTATGCAGCCAGAAGGTGGAGACCTGGTTGGCGAACGGGGCATAGATCGCCGGTAGCGCTGCATTGGTATTCCATGCGCTATATGCTCCTTTCCACATCGAGAGGGAAGCCGCGTCCTTGGTCGGCGGAGCGATGTCTACTTTTTTCCATGCGATCTGCCCGCCGACACCCAGGGAAATATTCGTGGTTACACGGAATCCTTTCCATTGAGCACCCAGAATGAAACCGAAGCCGAACAGCGTACTCGAACGTTTGGCAATTTGGGTTTGGTCGTTGCCATCGATGAGGCCGTCGCCATTGACGTCGACGAAATTGAGATCGCCGGCTCTCAAGGTATCCTTGTTGACCGTCCACTTGGGGTTTTTGGAATTCCACGCTTGCGCATCGGCCGCGGTGCGGACGATGCCGGTGGATTTGAAACCGGTGATACCCTGGTCGATACGTTTACCAATGGGGTAGAGATAACCGGTATCGGTGCCAGGATTGTAGTATTTCTTGATGACCTTGTTATCACTCCAGTTAAAGTTGACGGTGGCGAAGACGCTCCAATCTTTGTTGATGTCCTGATGATAGCCGAGTTGAAACTCCGTGCCCCAGCTATTGATGATCCCATGATTGACCGATGCAGTATTGGTAATACCCGAAGTGTTCGTCACGGTAGATTGAGGAGGTTCGAGCATGTTGTAACCATGTTTAAACCAGTAGTCGAAAGCAAAATTGAACTTGCGGTTAGCAAACGTACCATCGACACCCAGATCCTTGAAGAGTGCGCTCTCCCAGGTAATGTTCGGGTTAGGCACCTGTGTCGTCGAAAGGCCGTTTGTCATGACTCCTCCCAACAAGTAACCATTGTTGGACGTGTATCTTTCAACCCAGCCAAAAGGCTGGCCGGCATCGTTACCCGTAAGGCCGAGGTTGAAGCGGAACTTCAGGTCATCGAGAAAGTGGATATTATCTTCGAAGAATTTTTCTTCGGATATCTTCCAACCTACGGACCCGGAAGGGAAGAAACCCCACTGGTGTTGGATAGGAAAATAGGGAGAGGCATCGTCGCGGAACGAGCCCTGGAGCAGGTATCTTCCTTTAAAGGAATAGTTCAGTCGTCCCAGATAGCTCCAGCGGCCCGTGGATACCGTCTGGCCGGATAGGTTTAGATTGCTGCCATCCGCACTAAAGGCATAGATCTGGTCGACCCCGGGGATGATTTGGGTGCTGTTGCTTGTCGAATAGACATTTCCGGTGGTTTGTTCCTGTTCGGATACCAGGGTAGCGGAGATCTCATGATCTCCGAAGCGGTTATCATACGATATGCCTTCCGTGGACTGCCAGTTCCTGGTGCCTGAATAGTTGTTCTGAAGCTGGTTGCCGTTGGTTATTGTCTTCAACGCGTAACTGCTGTCATTGTAGAGTACGTTCTGGGTGCCCGTAGCGGTATTTGCGCCGGAACCATTGTTCTTGTGGGCGCCTACCTGTGTATAGGTGTATGTGTTGTAGCTCGGGTAGTATGATTTGCCATAGTCGTTGTAGTCGTTCCGGCCATACTGTGCATAAACCGACAGGCCTTTTACAACCGGTATCTGATAGGTAAGCTTTGCGACCAGCGAAAAGCTGCTGTTGTTGTCCCTGGCGTAGGTATTCGCATTGGCCGCGGCAAGGGGGTTCCAGTTGATGGGGCTATAGTACACGGGGTTGCCATTGATCGTTTCGGGGACCCATTTGGGGACGACCAACAAGGCGCTTACGGTCCCGTTTTCCTGATCGACCTGGTCCGTCGTCGGCGTATTTTTAACAGCCGGACGACTGTTATATCCGGTGTTATAGTTGACGCTGACGTCGGTCGTAAGGCCGTCGACGATCTTCGCGGTCATGCCGAGTTGTATACCGTATCGATTAGCCACTACGTTGGGCAGGTTACCGATCTCGTTATAGTAGTTTAGGCCGGCGAAATAGGTGAGCTTTTCGCTGCCGCCGCTGACGTTGATCGCGTGCTTTTGGATCGAGCCGTTCGGGATCCATTCGTTCCTGAACCAATCGTAATTGCGTGCTTTGATCGTGTCCAGTTCCTCAGGGGTGTAAATCTCGGTGGTGGCGATCTTGCCGGTGGGATAATTTTCCACCCAGTTGTTCAACTGCAGGGCCTGGTTATAGCCGTCGATCATCTTAGGTATCTTGTTAGCCCGGGTGTTGGAATAGGAACCCGAGTAGCTGATCCTTGGTTTGCCTGGCCGGCCGTGTTTGGTAGTGACGAGGACAACGCCATTGGCGCCGCGCGCACCGTAGATGGTCGCCATCCCGTCTTTCAAGAACGTAATGCTTTCGATCTCGGATGCATCGAGCGCGTCGAATGCCGTTTTACCCGTGGGGTCGATACCCGCGCCGGAGCCGATGATCGGCGCCAGACCGTCGATAACGAATAACGGAGTAGTTTGCTGCGAGTTCAGCGAGACGGCATTGCGGATGGTCACGGAAGTGCTGGCTCCGGGTTTGCCTGCCGATTGGTTGATGCTTACGCCCGGGACCTGGTTCACCAATGCCGTCGACAAGTTAGCTACGGGAAGGTCCTCTACTTCCTTGGGGTTCACCGTACCGATCGAACCCAGGATGTTCGAGCGTTTTTGCGTGCCATAACCTATAACTACGACGTCGTCCATTTTCTTATTGGAATTGACCATGGCTACTACGAGGGCAGTGTCGCCATTGGTCTTGATATCCCTGGGGTCGAATCCCACGTAGGAGAAAGAGAGGATAATGGCACCTTTGCCGCTAACCTTCAGGGAAAATGCACCGGAACCATCCGTCATTGCCCCTTTGACTGATCCCTTTTGAACGACGGAGACATTGTTCATTGGCTCCCTGGTATCCGAATTGATCACTTTACCGGTTATGATCCGGGTGTGGTCTTGTGCTTCGAGCAGGGTGTGATTAAGCAACAGTAGCAGAAGTGCGAGGGAATATCTCGCCAATCTTTGCAAGGTCATATGGCATTTAGTTTTAGGAGAAAAAAAGAGCAATCATTAATTATGATAATTAGACTATTTTGCTTGTTTTGTATTCAACCCCTGTGTAGACAGGTAGTTGTTGATCCTTCCTTTGTATTTTCCGAACCAGGCATGTTTTTCTTTCGATGAACCGCCGTCCATGGCATGTTCGCGTGCCTCGATGAGGTCGGCCATGATCACGGCTTTTTGCCGGTCGGTGAGCTGGGGGATCATTTTTACATAGGCATTGTAAGTCACGGTGCGTACATTGTACGTCATACCGTCCTTGATCTTGTCGATCTGCAGGGAGTCCAGCTGAGTAGCCAGCTTTTTGAGGTAGGCGGCATGCAGACCTGCGATCTTCGTGTCCACATCCTGCTGGATGATCTTCTTAAGGGAGTCAGAGGGGTGTTGTTTCAGCTGGTTATCTCTATCCGTATAAACGGCATTGAGCGCACGATATTGATCGGCTACGATTGTTCGTATCCGGTAGAAAGCTGCTGAATCGGGCAGACCGAGGGTTGCTACGATTTTGCCGGACCTTTCCGTAATGACCCGGGTGTAGGTGGTATCTTCATCTGATAAGGAGGGAGGGTGTGAAGGGTTAGCGTGAGCGGCTGAACCAGCCAGGACCATAATGAATGTCGATCCCAATGCAAGCAAGCTATCTTTCATATGTCTTAACCGTTTTGACCGTTTGCGAAGTGTGGAAATAAAGGTACATGTGTGGGGAGGCGGAAACAATGTAAGGTTTCACTATGTTGATGGAATATCTTACTATTTTCCACTTATGCTGCGGCCATCGTTCAGCGTGCATAAAGGTCCAGATCAGCGGGGAGAAGGCCCTGGCCGGAAACATGAACGCGGATTTTTCCGGCTTGTTTTTTTGTACGGATGATGGCGAGACAGAGGCCGTTGTAGGCCTGGTGGTGATCGGTATGGAAGGATTCGAGATCTGCCTGATAACCATTGTCCAAACCGGCGAGTTCGCCGGGGCCAGCGAGGGAGACGCGGAGATCATCGGCGGCATAAGGCACGAGGTTGCCGGCTGTATCCGTAATGCGGATGGTCAGGAAAGAAAGGTCCGAACCGTCGGCCAGGAGCTGTTGCCTGTCCGCTTCGAGCCGAATAACCGCCGGTGTCCCGGCAGTACGAATAGTTTGCATAAGGACCGTTAAACCCTTTTTTCGGGAGATGGCTTTTAGTTCACCGGGTTGAAAGGAGATTGCTTTCCATTCCACATGCAGGTCATCGCCTTGTTTTTTTCTTACGCCCAGGCTGCGGCCGTTGAGAAAGAGTTCTACTTCGTCGGCCTGGCTGTAATAGGCCCATACATCGATGGGTTCGCCGGGCCGGCCGTTCCAGGCAGGGAAAATATGCAGAACGGGTTTTGACGTCCACTCGCTTTGATACATATAATAGACGTCTTTAGGGAAACCGGCGAGATCGACGATACCGAAATAGGAGCTGCGTGCCGGCCAGGGATAAGGAGTGGGTTCGCCGAGATAGTCGAAACCGGACCAGACAAAGATGCCGGAGACCCAGGGGTCACGTTTCGCTGCTTTCCAGGTCTCTTCGTGTGTAGAGCCCCAGTATGCCGACACATTATCATAGGCCGATACCGTATAGTCACGGTTTCCGCCAACCAGCGGTTGTTTGGCGGATGGCGGCCAGCGGCGGATGCTATCGGAAGGCATATCGTAGTGGCCACGGGTTTCGAGGGCCGAGGTGGTTTCCGTGGCGATGAAAGGATGACCAGGAAATTCCAGCGGGACAGAATCGTATTTCTTTTCGTTGTAGTTAAGCCCTATGAGGTCGAGTGCACCTGAGCGGTAGATAAAATTCTTTGCCGTATCGGTCTCTGTGAGCGCGGAGGTGATGGGGCGGGTGGTGTCCAAGGCTTTTACAATTCCTGCCAGCTCGCGGGTGAGGGAAATGCCGGTGCTGTCGAATTGTTCGCGGATCTCATTGCCGATGCTCCAGATGATCACGGAAGGATGATTGCGATCGCGGCGGATCTGGTCCTGCAGGTCTATTCGATGCCATTGTTTAAAGTCGAGTGAATAATCGTATTTGGTCTTTCTTTTTCCCCACATATCGAAGGCTTCATCCATCACGAGAAAGCCGAGCGAATCGCAGGCATCCAGGAACTCCGGCGCGGGCGGATTGTGCGAAGTACGGATGGCATTGCAGCCCATGGCTTTCAGGATGCGAAGTTGCCGGGTGATGGCGGCAGTATTCACGGCTGCACCGAGCGCGCCGAGATCGTGATGGAGACAAACGCCTTTTATCTTGAGCGGTTGGCCGTTGAGAAAGAAACCTTTTTCAATATCGAAATTAAAGCTGCGGATACCTATTGCGGTGGACCAGGTGTCGAGTACGTTGTCGCCTTTTAAGAGCTCGAGCTTTATCTTGTAGAGATAGGGATCGTCGGGAGACCAACGATGCGGTTCGGTTATCGTGAGGTCCTGGCCGGCGGCAGCCGTGACCTCTTGGTTATTGGCGTCTGATAATATGGTTTGGATGGAGTAACCGGGGGTGTGCGGCATTTCGATATGCACTTTCGCTTCGTGTTCGTTGATTACCGGTGTGGTAATGAATACATCGGCGGGATCGATGGACACGGGCCCTTTCGTCTCGAGCCACACGTGACGATAGATGCCGGAGCCGGAATACCAGCGGGAGTTGGGTTGGGCGGAGTTATCGACTTTGACGACGAGCTCATTGGGTTTATCCCGGTTTAACCATTGTGTAAGCTCGTAGCGAAAGGAGATGTAGCCATTGGGGCGATGGCCGAGGAGGTGGCCGTTGAGCCAGACATCGCTGTTACGGTAGATGCCGTCAAAATCGATGTAAATCTTTCCCCCTGCCGGGGTTTGGAATGATTTGCGATACCAGCCAATGCCGGCGGGAAGGCCGCCTTCGTGCTGGCCGGTGGAGTTGTGTTCGTCGAATTTGCCTTCTATGCTCCAGTCGTGGGGCAGGTCGAGGGTGCGCCAGGCAGCGCCAGTGGTATCCGCGCCGAGGTGGAATTGCCAGGATGCGTCGAAATTGATCTTACCTGATGGAGGAGACATAGGTTTCGATGTAGCCAGGGCGATGTTTCGGTTGCCTTTTTTGTCGACGGCGCAATAGAAATGATAGACGGTGCCTTTATATTTAACTACAAAGGATTTGTGGGCGAATACTTCATCGTAGGGCTCGGAAGATTCGATGAGATTGGGGCCGGTCCAGTCCGTCCAATGGATGAGATCATAGGAACAAGCAAACCGATTGAATGCACCATGGGTACCGTGCCAGAAGGCGCCGAAATAGAACATCACGTAGAGGTCGCCGATCTTTTGGATATAGGGATCGCCGGTGATGCCGGTGAGATGGTCGAGCAGCGGGTTGCGGCTGGGTCTCGTCCAGTGGATCATATCGTCGGACACGGCCATGCCGATGCGTTCGCTGCCACGGCGTTTGTCGAGACTGTCGCCGTTGGCATTGTAATATAACAGGAAGGGATGACCGGTGAATTTGTGTTTATCCCATACGGCCCAGCTTTTGTACATGGTGTGATCGTCCCACCAGCCTACGGTAGGGTCTTTCGGTGTAAGGATAGGATGGTCGAGCCGCTGCCATTCGTGCGGTACTGACGGATCTTTGCCGGTAAATGCCATCCCTTCCGACAGCATGCCTGCCTCATACCCCTTGCTGTTGCCGCCGAAATAGGACATCCAGTATTTTCCCTTGTATTGTTGCAGCTGATAGCTGCCGCCCCAGGTGAGGTCTTCGAGTCCGACGTAGCCTGCTTTTTGATTGGCATCCCAGCGGTTGCTGTCGGCGCCGGTGGTATCGCTGAAAGAAAGCATGCGCCCCAGAGTGGTCCAGTGGAGGAGATCAGGGCTTTTCGCCAGCCAGGTCTCGTAGCCGCGGCCGTCGAAGATGATATAGGACATGAACCAGCTATTGCCTTTTCGGAAGATCGTGGGGCAATCGAGCTTTTTGGTTTTATCGGCGCCCGTCATGATGAGCCCATATTTGTATGGCGTCTTTATTTGTTCGTAGATCGCCGACATTTTCTTTTCGGAGACGGTGTTGCCGGTGACGGCACGGAAATTATAATTACCCGAGCCGAGCTCGAAGACGGCCCAATTGTTATCGCGTTTCAGGAGATGAACATCGGTCCGGAGGTCGAGGCGTTTCCAGCCTTCGGTGATGACGGCGCCGGTTTTGGCGGGGAGGTAGACGGTGGCGGTGGTATTGGCGGGGATGGCCACTTCGAGATCGAAGGTGGTTGCCGAGCGTTTCCAATGGGAGGAGACGATGCCATATGGGGAGTGGTAGTCGGCCTGGGCCCACTGGATATTGCCTACGGGTTCGGGATGGATGGACCAATGTGCCGGGGCCACCGGGGTGCCCGGAGTCGCTTCGGGGCCTGAAATGCCGGCGAGGCCATCGTAGAACCATTCCAGGATATGTCCCAGCATCAGATGGTCATTGCTCACTGCTCCCAATGCCGCCCAGGATTCCGTGAGCGCGGTGGCGCCTTTGGCCAGCTGGTAGCCGTAACCCGGGACATCGGTGCGGCTGTTCATATCGTAGATGAGATCGGGGCGCCGGCCTTCGTCGAGGGCTTTGAGGAGATAGCGGAAGCCGATGTCGCCGGCAGTGAGGCTGTTGTTCCGCTGTTTGAGGTCCTTTACGATATTAGCCATGACCGCTGCGCGATACTGTTCAGGGATGATGCCCGTGTAGAGTGCCATGGCATTGGCCGTTTGACTGCCGGTGGCCACTTGTCCCGTGCCGGGGTCAAAGAATTTTTTGAGGAATACCTGTGCGACGGTATCGGCTTCGCGGGTGTATCGATCGGGTTCGTGCAAGATGGCGGCGATCCGGGCCATGATCGTGAGGTCGTGATAGTAGATGGCGCTGGCCGTTACACCCTTTGGCGTTTGCTGCGAATAACCGGGGCCCTTGGGGCCGATGTCATACCAGTCGCCGAGCCCTTCGTACAGCAAATGATCCCGGGCCTCACCCGCGAGATAGTGAATATAGCGTTGCATCATCGGCCAGGCTTCGAGAAGCGTGGTCTTATCACCGTACCACAGGTAGAGATACCAGGGGACGAGGATGCTGCTGCTCCCCCATTCGGGGGAATCGCGAAAGGGTGTGCCGAATACGGTGAACTCGGGAGCGATCTCGGGGATAAGGCCATCCGGGGTCTGGGCGTCTTCCATATCGCGGATGATCTTGCGGTAAAGTGCGCCGATATCGTAGCTATAGCGCATGGAATTGCCCATGAGGTGGGCTTCTTCGAGCCAGCCCAGCTTCTCGCGGTGGGGACAGTCCGTAAAGACGCTGGCCATATTGCTTTGGATCGCCCAATCGATCAAGGTATCGATACGCCGGAAGAGTTCGTTGCTGCAGGTGAATTTGCCGGTGCGGTCCATGGCATTGCGGGTATGCAGGCCGGAGAGTTCTTTTACCACGGGGAGATTGCCGGGGTTGGGTTGGCCGGCGGGGACGGCGCCTTCCAATTGAAGATAACGGAACCCATAGTAGGTAAAGCGGGGTTGCCAGGATTCGTCGCCCTCCCCCTTGAGCGTATATTCCCAATAGTAGGGTTTTCCCGTTGCCTTTTGGTTGGCGGTGCTATCCGCTCCCAGGAGTTCGGCGGGGATGATGCGGACGACAGCACCCCGACGACCGGAGACGCGCAGGTGGATGATACCGGAAGAATTTTGACCCAAATCATATATCCATGCATTGGGGATGGCGAAAATACGGCGGGCCGTGAAGTGTTCAAAAACTTTCAAGGGTTCTTCGCTCTGGGCCTCCAACACAGGAGGGCCGCCGACGGGGATGGCGGGACGCCAATGGCTTTCGTCGAAATGCGGGCTGTCCCAGCCGGCCTGTTCGCGGCGGGCGTCGTAGTCTTCGCCGCCATAGATACTGGAGAACGTGATGGGGCCCGGCGCCGTTTTCCAACTGGGGTCGGTGACGATGTCTTCGCTAGTCCCGTCGCGGTATTCGAGGACGATGCGGGCGATGAGTTTCGGGTAACCATAGGCGGTGAGGAGCTTATGATATCTTTCCCGGGGGATGTAGTAGAAGCCGTTCCCGAGCATCACGCCGATGGCGTTTACGCCTTGTTTTAGCTGCGGGGTCAGGTCGAGGGCGACGTAGAGCGCTTTTTTGTCATAGGCCACCCAGCCCGGGTCGAGGAAATGGTCGCCCGTTTTTTCGCCGTTGACACTCAGCTCAAAATGACCGAGGCCGCTGATAAAGGCGGTGGCGCGGAGCAGGGGTTTGGAGATTTCGAACTCGCGGCGAAAGAGCGGCAGCGTGTCACGGAAGGGGCCGCTTTTCTTTACGCCTTTGACAGCCGGCGCGGGTAGCAGGAGACTTGAGTCGGGTAAGGCTGCATAGCCGATCCACTGAGCATTTTTCCAATCGGGCTTATCGAACAGTCCCGCCTGCCAGGAGGCGATGGGGCTCCAATGAGAGCTGTCGTTGCGCTGTGCGTCCCATACCATCACCTTCCAGTAGTAGGTGTGGCCGGGAGCGAGGGCGGGCCCGGTATAGGACGTGCCGATGGATACGTCGGAGGGCGTTTTTTGCGAGTCCCAGAAGGTCCCTTCGTTCTTTTTGAGGCTGGGGGTATCTTCCGACACGAGGAGGCGATAGGCGGATTGGGTCACACCGTGACGGGAAGAAAGCAGTTCCCAGCTCAGCCGTGGCGTTGGGGTGCCCACGCCAAGCGGGTTTATGCGGTATTCGCAACGGAGGTTGGCGAGCTTGATCTCCTGTGCGATGGCAGGATGTACAAATAATACCAGTGCGATGGCGATGAGCCTGTTCATGATAGATCTTTTTATTGAACCTGCAGCTCGCTCACGCGGAATTCTTTTTCCGCATGAACGATGAGCCTGACGATATATCTACCGGCGTTGATCATGGTGCCGGTGGTAGTGGTGATATAATTCCATTTTGCCGGGAGGGTCGTCGCCAGGGTCGCGGGTTCTTTTTTTATCAGTAGACCGTCTGCCTGCCGGATCTCGAGGCTCGCGGTGGTCGCGGCCGACAGCCAGCGGTATTTGACCGTGAGGGAGTAGGTATCCCCTACCCCTATGTCGATGGACCATTCCGTAGTATCGCCGGCGATGCGGGCGTTCTTGTAATTGGTGGCGGGTTTCGAATCATAGGCCGGTTCCAGGTTAGTTGCGGGTGTGATACGGGCCATATTCCCCGCTTTGACTGCAATCGTGGCGCCGGCCGGATAGCGACGGTGGTCCCTGCCGGTATAGACGTCGGCGGCGGAGTCTACCCTTAGGGTTGTGTCTGCCTGGGGTGTAACGTAGGCGGTATCCAGGAAATAGGCACCTTTTTCCCCGAGGATACCATTTGACGGCGGCGCCGCCGTTTGATGGCCGTCCAGGGTAGCGATGGCCAATGCGGAAATGACGGCCTGACCAGCGGCGATGTGCGGGAAGCCAAGTTGCAGCCGGCCGCCGGTGATGTGCACGTTGACCACTTTTTTCAGCGCCCGGGCATGACCGGCTTCTTTCCAGATGTCGAGATCTTTTAACACTGTTTTTCCATTTACGGCCACGTCGAAGGAGCGCCAGCCGGTACAGTCCATGCCGCCGCCCCGACCCAGCCAGGGTTCCGCAAAGTACAATTCCAGGCGGTAATCACCATCCTGTACCGGGAAGGTATATGCGAGCTTTTGGAGCCCGTAGCGAAAGTCCTGGAACAGCGGCCAGTCGGTCGTACCGGCAATCGGGTCTGCCGTATAGCGTTGGCTGGCGAAGAAGGCCGGCAGGCCGGGGAAGTCATCGGTCCAGGAGCGGGAACCCCAGTACCGGCCCCCGGTATAATGCCGGTCGGCGAGCCATAGATGGCCTTCGTGGTCGGTGTAGTCGGGGCCGCCGCAGTTCACCCGGTAAAGGTAGTGGTAGCCGGGAGCGGGGTCCAGCAGGCCGGTAGGAACTTTTAAGCTGCGGAAATGCGGGGATTCGGGGAGGTTGGCGAGCACGATGGTGTCGCGGGCGGCGGGTTTTCCGTGGTAGTACCCCACAGCGTAGAGGACATTATAGCGGATATCGACATTATCCCATTGGAAATGGGTGCCGGTACCTTTTCGGGTTCTTTTGCCAAGCGAGACGCCATCTATGTCGTTAAAGAGTTCTACCTGATCGCAATTGGAGTAAACCTCGATGCCCGACTTAGGCCCGGGGGCCGACCAGCGATCCGGCCAGGTATGCGAGACGATATACACCATGGGGGATGTCGCCGCGGAAACGAAATTGCTGCGATAGAGATAGTATAGATCGAGCGGTTCTTCCCAGGAGGTAAGCAGGCCTTTGTAGTTCACGGGACCGATGCGGTCGATCTCGCGGAGACCTTCCCCGGACTGGACACGGCCGGGGTTATCGTGTGAGGCGAAGAGCCAGGCGAAGTGGCCGGCCACTTCGTTGCGAACGCTATCCGCCAGGTAGATCTTCTTTTCCATCAATGCGTCGAGGCGATCTTCGCTGTAGAGGGTGTCGCCATGCAGGTCGATGGTGCGCCAGCCGCCGTATTCTCCTACGAGTATCTGCCGCTCGAGATCGGCGCCATAGGTCGCCGGGTCGCCGCCGTAGGTACCGGTCCAGTTTTGCGGAACATCCCAATCCGTCCCCGAACCGCCATTACAGGTGGTCACTAGCCGCTGGGAAGAAGCTGTGGGGTCGAGTTGCCGGATCAGGGCGGTGCATTCGCGGGCAAAATCTTCGGGGAGTTTGCTTTCGTTTTGCAGCCCCCATAGGATCAGGGAGGGGCTGTTACGGCGTTCTTTGACCCATTCCGTGAGGGCAGTCTTGAAATTTTTGCGGAAGGCCGGAGAGTCGAACCAGATATGTGCCGACAGTTGCGGCCACCAGAGGATACCCAGGCTGTCCCAATAGTGTTGAAAGCGCAGGTTATGCGGTTGATGGGCATCGCGAAAGGCGTTGAAGCCGGCAGCCCGGATCTGCTGGACGCGAGCCTTGATCTCTTCGCTGGTAAAGGCATGGCTGTTACCAATGCGGTGTTCGTATCCGGCGATGCCGTTGATGAAGACGGGAGAGCCGTTGAGCAGGAAGGGATGAGCGCCGGGTTGATGTGGATCGGGCCAGCGGATCGTACGAATGCCGTAGGGTGTCGTTACACGATCGATAAGCCGGCTACTGGTTGTGACGATGGTGACGAGCTGGTAGAGATAGGGCGTTTTTGTACTCCAGAGATGCGGATCCCTGATGGCGGTGATCTGCTGGGAGACGGTGGTCGTTTGGCCCGGAGCGATGTCTTGCGTTTTGCTCACGGTCGCGACGACTTTCCCTTTGGCGTCGAAGAGTTGTTGGGTGACGGTGCCTTGCATGGACGTCGGGCCGTAATTCTTTAGCTCGGTCTCGAGGAAAAGGGTGGCGGAATGTTGGGTGACGGTGGTATCGTTCCAGATATGGACGCCAAAGGGTTCGATCCGGGTCTCATTTGTAATGACGAGGTGTACGGGGCGGAAGATGCCCAGCGGTTGGGATCCTTCGGAGAAGCCGCGTTCTTCCGAACAGCCGCCGCATACCCAGGGAAGGTCGCGGATAAAAGCGGGGTGGTCGGCCCGGACGAGGATGTTATTTTCACCAGTATGGACGGCGCTCGTGATATCGAGGGTGAATGACGTGCGGCCGCCGGCGTGGGTACCTGATTCCTGGTGGTTGACCCATACGGTGGCGTAGGAGCCTACGCCTTCGAACCAGAGAAAATAACGGAGGCCGCGGCTTTTGTCCACTGTGATCGTTTTGCGATAGAGGGCAGTGCCGTGGAGATTGCCATGGCGAAGACGGCGATAGCCGTAGTAATCATCCCAATTGTGCGGGACGTCGACGGTGAGCCAGTGGATGCTGTCGAGCGAGGTCTGCCAGTTCTCGTCGATCAGGATGTCGCGTCGCGGTGAGCCGGATGTCGATTGGGCGACAGCTGATCCGATCGCAGCCGTGAGAGTACAGAACAATAATATGAACGATAGGGTGCGCATCAGGGTATGGGTTTCAGCTGCCCATCGAAGTGAAGACGCCGGCCGGGAGTAGTGGAGACCGTGAGCAAATGGGTTGCATACAGGAGCTTACAGGGCCCACCGGTTCTCGAGAGGACAGTGAGGTCTTGCAGCAGGCCGTTCTTCCAGGTCAGGTCAAGCACGAATCCGCCGCGGGCGCAGAGACCTTTAACTTGTCCATTTGGGAGAGCGGTGGGAAGCGCGGGCAGGATGTCGATGAGACTATCCTGGCTTTGAATGAGCATCTCCGCGATGCCGGCGGCGCCGCCGAAATTGCCGTCGATCTGGAAGGGGGGATGTGCGTCGAAGAGATTGGGATAGACGCCGCCGTGTTCACCGATGGCGCCGACAGCATTGGAAAGCAATTTATCGACTAGTCGCAATGCGTGGTCGCCATCCAGAAAACGCGCCCAGCAGTTGACCTTCCAGGCCAGGCTCCAGCCGGTGCCTCCGTCGCCGCGGTAGATCAGCGATTGGCGGGCCGCTTTCATCATAGTGCTGTCTTTCCAGGTGATATCGGTGCCGGGATAGACGCCCCAGAGATGGGAGATATGCCGATGGGTATCCGCGGTATCGTCTTTGTCCTCGAGCCATTCCTGCAGCTGTCCATAACGACCGATCTGGTTGGGAGCGATACGGTTGTATTTGTCCTGCCAGGTCTTTATCTCTCCCCGGTCTATGCCGAGGATGCGGGCGGCGGCGATACAGTTGCGAAAGAGATCGCGAATGATCTGATGATCCATCGTAGGACCGGCTACCAGGCCACCATGTTCCGGCGAGGCGCTGGGTGTGCTGATCAGCCAGCCGTGTTTAGGATCGGGGATCAGGAAGTCGACGAAGAAATCCGCGGCGGAGCGCATCACCGGATAATATTGTTGGAGAAAGGCCTTGTCTTTGGTGAAAAGATAATGTTCCCAGACCTGGTGGCAGAGCCACGCGCCGCCTGTAGGCCAGATGCCGTGATTCGATGCGTTGATGGGAGCGGTGCCGCACCAAAGGTCTGTGTTGTGATGCAGCACCCAGCCGCGGGCGTGATAATAATCTTTTGCCGTAGCCTGGCCCGCCTTCGAGAGGTTTTCGATGAGCCTGAACAAGGGCGCCGAGCAGGCGGAGAGGTTGAGCGGCTCGGCGGGCCAGTAGTTCATCTGCAAGTTGATATTCGTTGTATACTTGCTGCCCCAGGGCGGCGAAAGTTCGTTGTTCCAGATGCCCTGCAGATTGGCGGGATAGGCAGCTTCCGGTGAAGATGAACTCAGCATCAGGTAGCGTGCGTATTGTAGATACAGGGCAATGAAATTGGGATCGCTTTCCGGCGTATAATGGAGGATGCGTTGGTCGGTGGGCAATTGGGAGTCGGTGTTGCCGAAGCGGAGGGAAAAGGTATTGAAGCGAGGCTGGTAGTCGCGGAGATGGGCCTCCCGTAGGGAAAGCCAGGAACGACCTTGCAAGGCGGTGGTGCGGGCATGGGCAATCGCTTCGGGATTGGCGGAGACGTCGTGATAATTGACGAAGCTGGTGGCGGCGGTAAGGGTGATCAACGCTTCGTCGGCATTGGTCACGTCAATGGCGTCGTTGCGGCCGTTCTTTGTTTCGATGTGCAGAAATGCTACACCGTGCAGAACCCCCTCCCTTACCTTCTCGCTAAGCTCCATCGTATGAGCGTCGATGCGGCTGATGGTATAATTCCGCTCGATGGTTTTAAGCGCGGCATGAAAGGTGATCGCACCGGGCTTGTCGGCGGTCAGGTGGATAACGATGGCCTTGTTCGGAACGCTGGCGAAATATTCGCGGGTATAGTGTACGCCGTTATCGGTGTAAGAAACACGGGAGATCGCTTTTTGCAGCTCGAGCTCGCGCAGATAGTCCTGGGGATGTGTGGTGGGGAACTGCAGATAGAGGTCACCAAAGGGTTGGTATTCCGCTTCGTATTGGGGTAGTTGCGGCGGGTTTTGGTCCTGGATGCGATATTTCCATAGGGGATCGAGATGCAACGGTTGGGTGCTGCCCGTGGGATAGAGGACGAAGGGGGGCTTATTGCCTTTGAGGCCGGTGAAACCGCCTTTGTCGTCGAAGTTGAGCACCTGGATGGCGATGTGGTTGCGACCGGGATGGATATCCGCGGCGGGGATCGTATAGTGGCGTTTGGTGCTGATGCCTTCGGCGGTGCCGATGAGATGACCGTTGACGTAAGTGAAGTCCTCGTCGCGGATACGGCCGAGATCGATGTCGAGGTCTTTGCCGGCCCAATCCGACGGCAGGTCGAAATCCTGCTGGAACCAGATGGCGCCGTCGACTCCTTCGAGCCCGGCCGTCTCCCAGCCGTTGGGGGTGGGAAGAGTCATATCGGACCATTGGTCGTCGGCGGCCGCCGTGGCCCAGGAGGTGTCGTTGCGCACCTTGTCGAACCAGGCTGTTCTGAGCGAGTCGTAGGCCTTTTCGTCGGGATATTTCCGGCCCATAAAATGTTGCTGCGCCAGGGCCTCCGCGTCCGCCTGTTTACCGCCGAACAGCAACTGCCGGATCGTATCGAGGTATTCGCCGGCATCGGGGAGCTGATAGCTGCGAGGTCGTCCCGTCCACCAGGTGGATACGTTGAGTTGCAGGTGTTCCTCCCCTACCCCGCCGAAGATCATAGCGCCGAGGTCGCCGTTACCGATGGGCAGGGCCTCGGTCCAGATCTGTGCCGGCTGACGATACCATAGCCGCAGGTCCGTGGGAGCAGGTTGCGCCGTGGCATGCCGGGCGAGGCCGATGGTCAGGACGAGGCCGATGGTGAGGGCTGCGTATAAAAAAAACTGCTTCATACGATATTATTCAAAAAGCCAGTCGAGATCCTTCTTTCCAGGTTCATCGAGGCCTGCGTCATAGGTTCCGGTGATCGGTTGCGGTTTTACGAAACCCAACACCAGGCATAGGCCTTTGCCGAGTTCCAGGGTATGCTCGCCGGGTTTGAATGACCAGGCGTGGACGTTCACGGCCGGCATGCCGGTGACCAGCAGCGCATGTGCGATCCGAGGTTCGGCCTGGCCATAGTCGTTGGCGCTGGCGTCGGTCTCGAGCTGCGGTGGCGGCAAGAAAGTTTTTTCCTTTTTGTCAAAAAATCCGATGAGCAAATCTACGGGTTCGGAGCATGTAAAATGTATCGTCGTGCCGCTCGTGCGCTGCGTAACCGCGGAATAGGCCAGGCCGCGCAGTCCCTTTAGCGGGCCGGCTACGGTCCGGATCATCAGGCTGGTGTCGGTGAAGGGCCGGGCGCCGCTGTCGAGGGTATAATATGTGGGGGTGTTGAGCTGCACAAGAGCCGGCTCAAATGCGGGTGGCGCCGTCGCCCGGTATCCGGGTGAACGCAGCGAATCGAGATGGGTTCGGAAATGTTTCAGCTCGTCTACATAGAGCGGCAGGAGCTCCTTCCAGGTGATAAATTTGCCATTCGCCCCGCGAATGGGAATCTTTCTTTGCGCGGTCTGCATGCTATTGGCATAGCGGTACGCCGGTGTGGCCAGCGTGGTGAGTTCCCGAAAGGCGTCGACACTGGCATCGAGACTGCCGAGGGCATTGGTGAGTTCGGCCATCCGGCCGGAATAGTTGTACTGCAATACGAAAAGCGCGGCCTGCGCCTTGCAATCGTAGAATTCGGCCAGCTGCTGATAGCAGTGCATATCGTTATCCAGGCGCCGGAACTCTTCGCGGTTCTTTGTGATATGAGGGGCGGCCCGATCGATAGCATCGACGGCATCCTGCCCTTCTTTTCTTGTAGAGTTTATGACGTCGATGGGGGTTTCACCTTCGTGCGCGAGGTGTTTTGTTTCTTTAGCGGCGTAGTCGCTTAGACTTTCACCGGGAGGACCTTCGGATTCGTATAAGAGGGTAAAAAGGCCGTAGCGTTCGGGGTCGATGAGCTGGGTCATGAACATGCCCAGTGTAAGCGTCTGGCGGTTGCCGTCGGTGATCCCGAATCGACGCAACAGCTTGGGTGAGATCTCCCCGGAGGCTTCGTAGGCGTCGAGGATGGCATGGCCGGTGGCGGTATCGCAGCCATATTTTTGGGCGAGTTGAGCGGACCAGTATACGATCTCTTCGTTGCGGGGGCGGTTGCTGTTCCAAGCGTAGCGGGCCCAGGCTTTGTACCAGATCCAATCGCGATCCATCTCGAGGAGTCTCGTGCCGCTGGGATCTTCCGGCCAGGTGGGGTTGGCCGCGCGTGCAGCGTTTGTTCCCGGAGCGCCGGGTGTTACGCTGTCCGCGCTATAGGGCCAGTCCCAGTAAGAAGCCTGGGGATAGAGATGGATGCTATTGGCATGATAGACCTGGTGCATAGCCTGTACGCAGCGTTGGATGAAATCGGGGGAGCCATAGCGGAAGGGTTCCAGATTGGCGTTGATGTGAATATTCTCGATGAGGCCCGTGCTGAGGCTGGCGAGCTTGCGGTGCAGTTCGGCCCAGGAGCCATGAGGTGTATAGGTCGTCAGCGCCTCGCCGGTATATTTTGCTTCCACGTACAAATTCTTATATAGAGGGCGGGCCGCTTCGAGATCGGCGGGACCGTCGGTATCGTGGGCGCGGAGCACCAGCGGAGGTTCGTCGGTGCGGCCCAGGGCGCGAAGGCCATCTTTGACGCCGGGGATAATGGTTTTAGTGAGCCAATCGATGTCGTCCTGCCCTACCCCTTCCATGGCTTCACCCAGCGTGAACATGAGGCCGACGTTGGGATATTTTTCTACGAAAGCAGCGATGGATTTGCGGGTATAGTCGGCGATAATGGGAATGATGTGGCGATTACGGTCCTGGGTCTTGAGGTGATTTCTTTCGGCAAAGGGTTTCGAGACGATGATGTTGTAAAAGAGCTGGATGATCCAGATGCCGCGTCTATCTGCTTCGGCCGTGAGCCAATGGAAGATCTCTTCGTTCTTTTTGAAGGTGGCGTCGTCGACCTCTACGGCATAGGGATAGTCGGCGAGTTTTACCAGCGACGCAAAAGGATGGCCGTTCCACAGGTAGAGGGTATTGAGCCGGTTGTCGACCATCGAGTCGAGGTATTTTGTCCAGAGGGCCTTATCGTAAAACCAAGGAAAGTTTTGCGGCGTGTAGGGGTATTCGTAAGGGCCACGACCGGGCAGCAGCGTGGGTTTCTGGAGGCCGATGCAGGACCCGCGGAGGACCATGCCAGGGTGATCGGATATATGCAGATGTGCGGGGTAGCCGCTGGTTTTGATGCGATCCGCGAGGTCGAGACAGCCATAGAGGGCGCCGGAGGGATCGGAGGCTGTGATATGGATCTTATTGCCCCTGACGTCGATTGTATAGGCTTCTTTTTGGGGGTTGGATCGGTCAAAGCTGATAAGAATGCTGCGGCCCCTTCCGGCGGCCGCAGCCAAACGTTGTTTACCAAATTCTACCCGTGGCTGAGCGGAGCAGAAAAGATAGGACAACGACAGTATGGTACAGAATATCTTCGTCATCGTCAAGTAGGCCCGGGGAATCTCACCCCGAGCCCCTTATAGATCCGTACGTGATACTCTCGCATCATACGGCTCTTATTAATTAATACACCTAAGCCTTTCC
>DASYZH010000389.1:0-21604 GCA_035946435.1 Puia sp.
TTCCTGAAGCAGGTTTACGATAGCTGCTTGGCCTCGGAACTTTCGGGCCACCTTCTCCTTCTTTTCCTCCATCATGATTTTTAGCCGCTAATGTAAGCTTACCGCATGGCCAGACAAATATGCACTTGGCCGGTTGGATACTCTTGCAGTTAGGGAATACCCTTTAAAAGTGAAACCCGCCATGGTGACGGGTTTCAAAAAATGGTCGACTTGGCTGTACTTACTTCGAACCTTTTCTTTATCGACTTGCGCAAATGGGTTGTTTTTGACCGCTTAGGGCTACATATATTAACAATCATCTAAATATCAATTTCTTCGTCTTCACTTTCGTCCAAGGTAATTCCATGGGACAATAAGAACTCGTCAGTTCTTTGGTCAACTTCATCCAGAACCGATTCGGATTCATAGTTGATGCTTTGAAGCAGTTCATTTTTAAATTTCTCAATGTCTTGCTTAAATTCCCAATTGTCCATTTTTTTTGAGGCAAATGATACAATGCGGTCTATAATTCTGGCACCGGCGGAAAGTGTAGCTTCACTGTAAGTGGCAACTGAATGAACAAGGGACACAAATTGACCTTCGGAAAGTGGTTGAGTAATATCTGTAAAATCAATAAACCTAGGAGGAGATGTCACCCAGCCTGAATACAACGGGCCTTTAGCCAAGGTAATCATAGATTTGTCATACGTCAATATAATCCAATGCTCATCTTTATTCAGAATTCGATCATTTGTTAGTTTTAAGGCATACACATCATCATTTACCAGTTTCATGTTTTTCTTGAAGGTCTTCTTTTCTTCAAGAATATAAAGCAATTCGTTTTTTATCTCGTCTGTATCTTCTTCGTTATATTGTGGTGTATCAATGATTTCAACATTCCCTCTGTATAATAGTGATTGGATATCAGTCATAAGCGATCGGACCCACTTACGTTCATCCGGGTTTTGAGTTACGATTGAGGGGCTAAATGAAGCAAGAAAATCCATAAGAGTTGGCGGCACTCTTGCGTTTTTATTTTTGTACGTGAAGTAGATAGAAACAAATACATTTTTTGAATACTGTAACTCTTCAGAACTCACCGGAAGCCCGTCATATCTTCTTGCATTCAATAAATGCCCTGCACATTCATTTATATAATAACTTGAAATAAACAGCCTTATGTCGAGCTGCTTGGCCTTTTTCAGTGCCATTGAAGTAATGTGGTGTGATCTGTTAACATGGCCTGAATATAACTGCGAACATATATATGGGATTGCCACCGTTGGTTCTATAAGCATATTGAAATCAGACCAACGTTGGGCGCCCAGAGCTTTCGCAGAAGAAATGGGGTTTCCACCCGCAAGAGCAACATAGACGGTTGCTCTCATCAATTTTGATATAAGTGGATGGACTGAGGCTTGTTCAAGGAGTTGTTTTGCACATTCCTGCACTTGTTCAGGAGTAAGCTTTTTTTCTTTTTTTAAAAATCGAAATAATTGTGACCTGCCATTCGCCTCAACATTAAAAATTGGGTTAGAAACGATGCTTGCTTTGGCTTCTTTCAAATTAGTCAATAGGTCAGATATGTACGCATCCGCAATCCATATCGAAATCTTCTTCGAATCTTCTACGGTCCAATTAACACCGTAATCCTTGTGCATCAGATCAATTTGTGCCGATGACAAGCTTGTAAGTTCGGCTTCATAGATGCGCTTTCTAAGACTTAAATCTCGAGCCTCATCTTCGCTCAGAGCGATAAGTTTGTCTTTCTTTTTCAAGCGACCGCGACCAAAAAGGGCTCCGATCCTTCTTTTAATTGCTTCTCGTTTTAAATCCGAAAGGCTTAAAAATTCTATTACTTTGTCAATTAGGCTATCCTCTTCTTGTGCACCAGCGTTTGATAAAATATAGACAATGGAATCATCGTATATTCCATCCTTCATGTCTGCCGTGTCTTTTGAAAAAAGTGTATAAGAATGCAAAGCAATTTCCCTGTAATCGAAATCGGTTGACGCGCGCGTGCGTGGCAACGGGTAGTTTATTTCATCCAATAGGTTGATTAATAGATTATCGTTCAATATTAATCCCGCAATATGCCTGGCCCCAAAACAGGAGGCGGCTATATGTAATTCCTTTTCAATTTCATTTTCTAACTTTCTTGCATCGGTCTCAGATAGGTCTACTGTTGTAAAAAAGTAAAATTTATTAACGCCTAATTTGTCTATTGCTTTCTTTGCGTCTAGGTAGGCCTTGCCCTTTATGTCACTTTTTTGAGTTGTAATCTGGTAAGCTACAGGCCTCCTGGTTCCATCTGACGATAATGCAACATAGTCCGTCCCACCATCATCCATTCCATCCACGTTAATGGGATTAAGATCGAATGCCTCTTTAAGAATTAGTCTACAGGCACAATCTAAAGACTGTTTCCCAAAGCGGGCAATATGATTTGTAAGTGTTTCGATATCCATATGTTAGATTATCATTATGTAAAGGTAATTGTTACATTGATCCTAATCCACTGAGATTATTACATCGTCAGTTATAGCCATCTTGTAGCCACAAGCAATTCTCGCACATCCACCTTCAAATATTTTGATATGGCGTATAGTTTTTCAATCGAAGGCTGCATGTCGTTGGTACACCATCTCGAAACGGTTTGAGGCGCGATCTTTAAGGCTTCGGCCAGCTCCTTATTGGTGACGCCCTTCTCCGCGAGTACCGCTTTTATTCTGTTATATTGTGATTTTGCCATTATTTCTTCCCCTGGTAGCAAATATAAAAATCCCCTAAGATTCTGATTTTCATATTCGAGTGATGCAAATCGCGTCATAATATACGTTTTACATAACTTTATTACCTTATTGCATTATATTTGTGCTGAATTAAATTATTTTATTCACCTAAATATTGCAATTATGGCTGTAGTCTTAAATTCCGCGAACACCAATCAAGGCCCGTTTTTATCGTACTCTTTAAACCACGTCAAAAGTCTGATCTATGAAAGTCTCATTAGCAGAAGCCCCACCAGATCCGGAGACCTTACCCCCGCTTGACCTGGCACCCCTACCGCGAACTGCGCCGTTAACAGAGGATGCGCCCGAGCGGATTTTAAAGCTGACCATCGTAAGCCGTTACCGCTGCGGGTACTACTCCCATTCAATCGTACCCGAAATCCGATTTGGTGGTAGGTACCTCGAAGAATTCAAATTTCTCATAGGTACGAGGCTACGCATAACGGTGAAAAAGGGGAGGATCATCATTAAGCCCGACAGATACCAACCCTGGCTCCCGGAGAATGTAGCAAGGGAGGTGAGGGAAGCATCGGCCATTGACAAGACCTGAAAAACAATAGTCGGACCGCGAGCTTCCCGCTGCGGGACGTCCGAACATGGGCGGGCTTTTGCCCGCCTATTTCTTTCCCCTGGCGGCCTTTCAAATTCTTTAAAAAGTTAGCCGTGAGGGGAGGGGTAATTAGCAGACTTTTTGGCGTGCTAGTACCTGCCTTTGATTTGCCGACTCCGGGGGCAAATCCTCTCTTTCCGTTGTGGCGTGCCACAACGGGACATCTTGCCGGGGACGCGTGCCACGCGGTCCCCTGGACACACCGAGGATTTTTGACTGCCTGGATAACGGTTAAGGTCACTGTCAAAACGACAACGAGGCCGTACCACCTGAAACCCTTCTGAACAGGTGTCGCAAGCTGGATAAGGGTAACTTTACCCCTCCCCTCGTGGCTAATGTGTATGAAGGATTATGAAGTGAACGACGGCCTGACGGACGAGTATAGCCCTGAAATGTTCCAACCTGAGAAGGTCCGGGAGCGACTAGCGGCGCAGGGCATCCATGTCACTATCGAGCAAGCCGCCCAGGTCGTCGAACTACTCGAACGACTTTCAAACATGATCATCACTCAACATTTAAGACAATGCAAATAGCCGATCTATATATCCGCGTGAGCACGGACGAGCAAGCCGACAAAGGCTATTCCCAACGCAACCAGGAGGAAATGTTACGCAAATATTGCGGCCTTCATGCCATACAAGTGCGTAAAGTGATCTTCGAGGATCACTCGGCCAAGACCTTCAGCCGGCCTCAATGGAAGGCGCTGCTGCTGGACTTCCGTAAGCACAAAGGAGGCCCCGACCTGGTGCTGTTCACCAAATGGGACCGGTTCAGCCGAAACGCCGGCGACGCCTACCAAATGATCAACATCCTGCGGAAACTGGGCGTAGAACCTCAGGCCATCGAGCAACCGTTAGACCTCTCCATCCCGGAAAACAAAATGATGCTGGCCTTCTACCTTGCCGCCCCGGAAGTAGAGAACGATCGGCGGGCGCAAAATGTTTTCTACGGCATGCGTAGAGCGCGAAAGGAAGGCCGTTATATGGGCCTTGCCCCGATTGGATATATCAACCGCACCGACCCCAACGGACGCAAATTCATCGCCCCGGACGAGCCACAGGCCGATATTATCCGCTGGTCCTTCGAGGAGCTGGCCGCCGGCCGGTACAAAACCGAGGTCGTTTGGAAGATGGCGAAGGCGAAAGGCTTTAAGGGTACGCGGAGCCTCTTTTGGTTTGCAATCCGCAACCCGGTTTACTGCGAGAAGATATTCATCCCGAAGCACAAGGACGAGGAAAGCCAGTTTGTTAAAGGCCAGCACGAGCCCCTTATATCGGAATCCCTGTTCTATGAAGTGCAGGACATTTTGGACGGCAGGGGAAGGAGATACAGGCTAAAGACCGTGGCCGCAATGTCGCTGCCGCTCCGGGGCTTTCTGCTGTGTCCGCTGTGTGGCAAGATATTGAGCGGAAGCGCGTCCAGGGGAAGGAATAAATACTACGCGTATTACCATTGCTTCGGCGACTGTGCCCATCGATTCAGGGCAGACCATGTGAATGATCTGCTGACCGAGGAACTAAGGAAGTACACGCCTAATCCAAAATCGCAGCCGCTCCTGAAATCCTTTCTTTGTAAAGCCTATCGTCAGCAAACAGGCAGAAACACCGACGACAGGAAGCAATTGACGGAGCAGATCAAGGACCTGGAAGGCAAGCTATCTAAAGCTCGCGACCTGCTACTCTCCGATCAGATCGACCCGGCAGACTACCGCGCCATGAAAGCAGAATATGAAGAACAGCTAACCCGGCAGCAGGCGAAGCTGACCGCCATGATCAACCAACCAGACGATCTCAATGCAATACTGAATAGGGGAATAGACCACATATACCGCCTGAGCGAAATCTACGAAACCGGCACTATCATGGAGAAGCGTCAGGTCATCGGTTTGGTTTACCCGGAAAAACTCACTTTCGACAGAGACCAACTTCGAACCACAAGAATCAATGAAGCGGTGCGGCTGATATACACGCTGGACAAGGAACTGACCGAAAATGAAAAAGGACAAAACGGCAACAAAACCATTTTGTCCTCTCAAGTCGGGAAGACAGGATTCGAACCTGCGACCCCCTGGTCCCAAACCAGGTGCGCTACCGGCCTGCGCTACTTCCCGAACGGAATGATACCGGTTCCTCGCCGGGTCGCGGAGCGATCCGGACAAGGAGGGCAAAAGTAGTACTTTATCTTCGAATTGCCTAGTGCGTGGGGGAAGAATTGGAAGCAGTGAGAGCAGCAGCTTCGGCCGCGGCATAGCGGATGATGTCTTTACCGGAGACAATGGCGTCGCCATCGCAGTGGAGCGCGAGATGGATCATCGCCAGGCCAACTTCGGAAAGAGTTGCGAAACCGCCGGGGTAGAGCGCGCGGCCCAGGGGAAACAGCCAATTGACATACTTATAGAACGCATGAGCGTTGCTGAGCCCTTTGATGGGCTTGATAAAGCCGGGGCGAAACGCATACACACGGCGGAATGGCAACTGCATCAGGTCGTTCTCGGTCTTCCCCTTCACGCGGGCCCAGCGGCTGCGGCCTTTTTCAGTACTGTCCGTGCCGGCGCCGGAGACATAGGCGAAGATCATATTGCCGGGGGTGGCGGCCTGGGCAGAAGCGGCGGGGTTGGCGGGGTTGGCGCGGTTGGCGGGGTTGCCGGAGGGCGAAGCAGCGGGCGGGCCGGTGGGTGCGGGCAGGGGATTCAAGCGGCTGAGCGTCTGGGCGACATGCATGGTCAGCGTATACGTCACCTTGTAGTATTCCTCAGCAGGCATCCCCACAGAACTGACGCCCAGGCAAAAGAAACAGGCATTGTAACCGGTGAGCTGAGACTCGACGGGCGCCAGGTTATAGAAGTCGGGATGAACGATCTCCCTGAGCTTGGGATGCGTCAGGCCCAGCGGCTTCCGATTCAGGATCAAAACGGCCTCCACCGCGGGATGCCGCAGACATTCGTGCAACACGCCTTCCCCGACCATGCCGGTGGTGCCGGTGATGATCACGCGGAGGAGGGTATTGGCCGTGGGGCTCGCGCCGGATGCATTGGGGGACTGGGCGGTGCTCATACCCTAAAGTTAGATCAAAAATGGTTGTACCGCTCGCGGGTCTCCTCGCGGAGCTGTAAGAGGCGCTTGCTGAGGCCCACCTTGTACCGGTGGGGATTTTCGAATCGTTTGTACTCGGCCGGAAGGAGACCCAGCCGGGAATGGCAATAGGCGGCAAGCCCGGCCAGGGAATAAGCGGGATGCAAGGGTTCCCCCTCTTCCATCACCAGCTGCAAGAGCGGCTCCTGACGCAGATGGCCTATCTCAAGCGACTTGCCCGGCTCAAAAGGATGATACATCGCGGGAACGGGGGCGCCACCCTGCCCTTCCAGGAGAATGACGTCGGCGCCAAAGAAACGGCCGTCCTTGTCGAACACCCGCCGCACCTGCTTGACACCGGGTAATGTACCTTTGGAAGGCGTCTCGGAGAGCTTCATCGTCGGCCTGCTGCCTACCAACGCCATCTTATAGACCCCGTCGAATGCGGCATCGGGATGGCCGGTCACCAGCTTGGTCCCGACACCAAAAATATCGATCGGCGCCTGCTGGTCCAGCAGACTCCGGATCACCTGCTCATCGAGCTGATTGGAAACCGCGATTTTCATATACGGCAAGCCGGCCTCGTCGAGCATCGCGCGGGCTTGCGAAGCCAAATAGGCGAGGTCACCACTGTCGAGCCGGATGCCCAACGCCCGATGCCCCCGCTCCGCCATCTCCCTGGCCGCCGTAATGGCATTCGGCACACCGCTTTTCAGCGTGTCATAGGTATCTACCAGGAAAACACAACCCTGTGGACGGCTTGCTGAAAAAGCGCGAAAAGCCTCGAGCTCCGACCCATAACTTTCGATAAACGCATGGGCCATCGTCCCCGACGCCTCCAGCCCATACAGCTCCGCCGCATATACATTGCTGGTACTCTGAAATCCGCCGATGACGGCGGCACGCGCCGCGAGGACGCCGCCGGGTCCATGCGCCCGCCTAAAACCAAAATCGCTAAGGATCCGCTCCCCTGCCACATACCGCATCCGCGAGGCCTTGGTAGCGACGAGCGATTGAAAATTCACCAGATTCAGCAACAGGGTCTCCACCAGCTGCGTCTCAAAAAGACTACCCTCGACCCGCAGCACGGGACAATGAGGAAAGATCACCTCCCCCTCCCTGACGGCATACACCCTGCCACGAAACCGAAAGCGTTGCAGATAGTCGAGGTAACCGGCGTCGAAATGCCGGTCGCGCAAAAAGGCGATATCCTCGGATGTGAAATGCAATCCCGCCAGCGCGTCCAATACATCCTGCAAACCGGCAAAGACCGCATACCCTCCTTTCGCGGGGATCGTGCGAAAGAAATAATCAAAAACTACGGGAAGCTCCTGGCGGTTCTGCAGGAAAGCGACCTCGCCCATGGTTATCTCATACAGGTCTGTATAACTACCGCTAACGGAGAACGACAGCATAGTCCCGTGAAGGTACGGCTTTCGGCCCTATCGGGGGCGGCAGGGTCGCGAGGCCCGGCCATTCTACATCCCCGCGTCGTGAAGCCGGATATACTCGGCCAGCGTCATATTCTTCATCCCTTTGTCCTGTAACTTTTTGATATAATCGGGCGTAACGCCGTGATCACGAAGCTCGACGGCTTTCTCGAGACTGATATCGGCAAAGCCGATGTCTTTGAACTTGCCTACAAAAGAAGGCTCCACTCCATGATCGCGCAGCTCGCGGGCTGCATCCGGTGAGATATCTTTAAAACCGAGCCGCTGAAATCCACGGATGAACTCGGCATTCACCCCATGATCCACCAGCTCCCGGATCTCATCCAACGAAATATCCTTATAGCCCATCTCCCTGAGCGACCGGATGAACTCCATGCTCACGCCGTGATCCCGGAGCTCGACGGCTTTCTCCAGCGACATATCGGGAAAACCGGCATCGTGAAGTGTGCGTACATATTCCACCGTTACACCATGATCACGGAACTCGATAGCTTCGTCCAGGGTAATGTCTTTGGCGCCGACCTTCCGGATGTCTTCGACGAAATCGGGATCGACACCATGATCCCGCAACTCTATGACCTGGTCCAGCGTCATATCCTTGTAGCCCAAGTCGTGGAAGCTGGTTATAAATGCAGGCGATACACCGTGCTCCCGTAGCTCGATGATCTGGTCTACCGACACCTTCCCATAACCATCCTTTTTAAATAGATCCACGTAGCCGGTCATCACCCGCTGGTTCATATTCTGATACGCCAGGTCTTTTAATTCACCGATGGTGAGGCCGTCGTAGCCGTTTTGTTTCATATAACCCAGATAGTCTTTGTTGATGTTGGTAAAGAACAAATGCAACATCAACTCCTCGCTGAGATCCTTGAAGCCTTCGTTCGCCAAGTAGGCTTTGAAGCTTTCATCCGGAACATACAGATAGGTTCCATGTCCCCTGCCGTCCTGGAAACTGCCGTTGAAGGTCACCGTACCGGGATCGCGTTTGACCGCGAAGGTGCCGCTGTTGCCGGTGGGCAGGGTACCCAGCTCGGACAGCAGGAAAGTGCTGCTGGAGTTCCAATGCATGCCGCCGAAACGGACATAGGCTCTATCTTCATGGATAACGGCGCTCCATACGCCCGGATTATCGTCGTGATCATTGCCCCAATCGTCGTCGGACCACTTGGTCCCTTTTAGTTGCGCGTGAGCGACCAGACCCATGAATAACACCAGGGTCAGCAGGGAAAAAGCGGATAAGATGAATTTTTTCATATATATACTTTTATGATTGTACATGGGGATACCAGTGACGCCGGATGGCGCCTTTTTAGAACTGACTCTGTGTAGGTGAGACTATTGCCCGAAAGTAGTGGGACTGATCCCGGCGTCCATGAGCTTGATATAGTCGTTTATTTCGAACAGTTTGCCGAAGCGCTTTTTCATGCCGCCGATGTAATCCGCCGATACCCCGTGATCCTTCAACCTGACCGCATCATCCAAACTAAAATGCGTAAAACCGAGTGCCCGGATGTTTTCGATGAACTCCGCATCGACGCCATGATCCCTGAGCTCGATAGCCTTGTCGAGGGTAAGGTCCCTATAGCCCATTTGTTGCAGCGCGCTGACGAATTCGGCCGTAACCCCATGGTCCCTGGCTTCGATGAGCTTGTCCACACTAGCGTTCTGGAAAAGGTCCGCGGACTTTGTCGTCTTGGGCGTGGTATCCTGGATGGGTGCCTGTACCGGCTTTGCCACCGGCTGGTACTGAACCTGGCTGGGCGCAGGTTTAGCGGGGGTGGGCGCGACAGCCTGCTTTGGCGTGACAGGCGCCAGGATCACCGACGTAACAGGCGCCGGGATCACGAAAGTCCGGGGCTTTTTCGTGGGCGCATCGGCGCGGCTATTGTTGATCGTTACGAATGCGGCGCTGAGGATCAGGAGACCCGTGGTCAGCAAGACCCGCTCCCCGGCATTCAACGAATGATTTTTCTTATGGACGATGCGTTTGACGCGGCGAACCACCTGGTTCTCTTTTGCGGCAAAGGAAAGCGCATACCCCGCGGCGGTTTGTTCATATTCATGAAAAGAAACCAGGGCCTCTATGAGCCTCCGTCTGCTGCGGGTCTCGCGGATGGCGATGTCGTCGCAACAGTTCTCCCGTTCCGTCCTGATCAGGGAGGAGATCCAGATCATGGCCGGGTTGAAGAAGAAGAGGGTATCGACGAGGTTTTGAACAACATTCAGCAGATAATCCTGGCGGCGGATATGAGCCAGCTCATGAAGCAGGATCGATTCGACCTGGTCGGGTGCGAGATGCGTAAGCATCCCCAGCGGCACGAGGATCACGGGTTTGAGAAAACCTATGACAACGGGTGACTTGATCAGTGTGGACTCCAGCAATAGCACGGGCCGGATGATCCGCAGCTTATCGAGCAGGTCCTGCAGCCGCTCGTTCCACTGTGTCGGTGCGTCGCTGGTTTGATAATGCCGGATTCGCTGGGCATACACCAGCCCCGAGAGCATTTGAACGAAACGGCCGAGGAAGATGATAAACCACACCAGCACGACCAGTGCGGCATGGGTATCGAAATATTGGATGAGACTTTCGATCCCGGATTGTACAGCAACACCGGCAACACCGGCAGCACCGGCGGTAGGCGCTGCAACGTTCCTGGATGGCGAAGCAACAGCGGTGAGGCCCGAAGTTACCGTAGTGACGGCAGGCGAAGCAGCCGTGGGCAGCTGGTGGTAAAATGTATAACCGCTTACCCCCAGGAATAAGAACAATAATCCACAAAGAATAGTATAGCGAAGCGAGGAGCTCGACTTCTTAGTCAACACCATGATGAGACCCGCGATCAGGGCCACGATGAGCCCCTGCCAAAGCGAATGCAGGAGAGTCCAGCAAACGGCACGTAGAATAGTATCGGGGATGAAGTGTATCATATTGGCGTTTTACTGATCGTCATCCAACTTGTTCAGCAGCTCTTTGATGGTATCCCAATCCTTGTTGGTGGTTTTCTCCTGACCCATCAACCCGAGCATCAGGTTCTTTACCGAGCCATTGTACATGGCATCGACAAATTTTTTCAGGACCACGCCCTTGGTCTTTTGTTCTTCCAGGGCGGCGCTGTATACATGGGTCATGCTGCTTTCGTCTCTTTGGACCATCCCCTTTTCGTGCATGATCTGCATCAGCTTCAGGGTCGAGGTATAGCTAAGGGCCTTTTTCTCCTGGTTGAGCTTGTCGTTCACAAAACGCACCGTCGAAGGTCCATGCTTCCACAATACCTGGAGGATCTCCAGTTGCGCCCGTGTGGGTTCAGGCAGCTCATCGCCTTCCCGCTGAATCTCCTTACTATTCATGCATTAAAGGTATAATAAATAACGTACGAAAGAAGTTATAGGTTGTTGTTAACGTTTATTTAACAAATTCTTTCATCACGGCTTCCCGGATCAGGTCGGGAGGCAGCAGGCCCTGCGACAAGATAAAATCATGGAACTGAAGGGCGTTGAATCGGTCGCCCATAGCCGACTCAACGTCTTTGCGGAGCTGGATCAGCTTGGTATAACCAAAAAAATAGCTGTTGGCCTGGCCGGGGGCGCGAACGCTATAGCGCTCCACCTCCGATCGCGCGAAAGCCGGAGAGCACACGACGTCGTTCGTCAGCACGGCAAGCGCCTGTTCCTGTGTCACCTTTCCGGCCTGCAATTCCGGATCGAGAAAAGCACGGGCTGCGCGGAGCATGCGGTAATCGAGGGACACCAGCTGTCCTTCCAGCGGCATATAAGGAAGGATGAGATTTTCCGAGTAGAGCCCCCATCCTTCGGCATTGGTGGAATTGAAGGCATAGAGTGCACGGGCTTTGGAGACGCCTTCTTCGACCATCTTATCGAATTGCAGCTCATGTCCCGGCCGGCATTCATGCGCGATGATGGTCCAGGAGGCGGCATCAAACGTGAAATCGTCGTATTTATCGCCGCTGGTTTGTCCCGGTTGCGGCGGCATGTTCAGCGGCAGCACGAATACGCCGTGTTGGCCTGTGTTGTTCAGAAATGGCGGCGCGACCATATGCGGCGCCGGCTGTTGCGCCGTCTCCGCCGCAGTAGCCAGCCGGATCTTCGCCGGCCGGTTCGGCAGGGTCACGATCTGATGTTCCCGAATGATGGCTTCGATGTCTTTTAGATGTTGTTCATAGACGATGAGGATCGAATCGCCATGCAGCTGTTGTTTTTTCAGCTCGCGCATCACATCCCGGTAGTCGCTGGAGGCAAGATGACGGTTTTGCGCGATCTGCGTGGCAATCGACGACATCTGCTGTTGCAGGTCGGTGAAGGCCGCGTGTGCCATGGTTGCCAGGTCGGCGGGTGGGATGGTAACCCCGTACTCGTCGAGGTCGAGTGCGTATTCCTCCGGCGGCAGGCGGAAATCCGTGCGGGCCCTGGTGAGCACATGATCGCGTATCCATTGATCGTAGTCAGCGACCTGCTTGCGCAGGATGGCAAAGGGTTTCTCCCAGCCGCTGAGATTGAATTTTTTGCATAGTTCCGGGATGCCGTCCATAATGGTCGCATTCCGCGACAGCTGGACTTCGATCTTCTGTTTCGACGGAAAGATCATCTCTCCTTTGGCGATCTGCTCCGCGGTACGCGCTTCGAGAATTTCGGTGATCGGCCGGTAGCCTTTCTCCAGTCCCGCATATTTCCGGATACGGATCACCGCAGCGGCATGTCGTCCGGCGGATGTTTGATCGTCGAGCAGGATCTCCAACCCGTTGTAGATCGCGGATGCCGCGTTAAAGAACGGCACCTCGCGCTGCAGCTCAAAGTCCTGGCGACGGAAGTCCTGCTTCAGGTGTGTGAGGAGGATATTGAGGTCCTGCGCCACCTGTGGCTGTTTCTCCACTGCGAGCGCCTGCGTGAAGCTTGCAGCCAGGGCCTCTTCTTCCTTTCGGCGGGCGAGCACATTCGCCAATGTGGGCACTGAAATTTCTTTGTCATATGCCGCCAGCCCTTCGGAAGAGCCGAATTCGGCGGAATACTTTTTGTCCAGGTCGACGAGCTTGTTCGTAAAACTGTCCGACCGGATGATCCAGGCTTTATCGCCGGGCGTTTGGGCATGGCCGGCAAGCGTCAGGAATGCGATAGGAAGCAGCAGAAGTGGTTTTTTCATGAAAGGAAGATAACGAATTTTGCCGGCTAGTTGACCACGGCAATCGCCATCCCATCGTAGTATTTAACCCCGATGCTGGTAATGATCGTGGAAAAGATCCTGCTATCAGCCGCCATCAACCGATTGAGCCGCTGGACGCCGGCAACCTTTTCGTCGGTGGTACGTTCATCCAGCACTTTTCCTTCGCGGATCACATTGTCGAATACCAGCAGGGTTCCGGGTCTGGAGAGTTTCAGGGCCCATTCGAAATATTCGGCATAAGGAGGTTTATCGGCGTCGACGAAGATCATATCGAACGGACCGGCCGGCTCCTTTTCCAGCACGGGTAGCAGGTCGAGCCCCCTCCCGATGCGGAGATCGACGACACCGGCCAGACCTGCCCTTTCGAGATTCTTTTTGGCCATTGCCGCATGCGTGGGGTCGAACTCCAGGGTGATCAGCCGGCCCGTCCGCGCCAGGCTTCGTGCCAGCCAGATGGTGCTGTAGCCCGCGAATGTGCCGATCTCGAGAATGCGTTGCGCGCGGATGAGCCGGGCGAGCAACTGCAGAAAGGAGCCCTGGTTCGCCGAGATGCTCATGTCGTCGAAACCGGCGTCCGCAATAGACCTCCGCGTAGCCTGCAGGGCATCGTCTTCTTTGGCAAAGAGTCCGCCAATGTAGTTGTCGACCGCAAGAAAGACATCGTTTTCCATTTGTTTTTTTGGTAAAAGTAATCAGGAGGATCATAAGTTTCTATTTAGCTTAGTAATGTCTTCCATCACCAAAGCCGCGGAAGTACTCAACATGACCCAGCCGGCGGTATCCATCCAGCTCAAAAAACTGCAAGACCAATTCGACATCCCCCTCACGGAGATCGTCGGAAGACAGCTATATATCACCGATTTTGGAAAGGAGCTCCACCAGATAGGCGAAAAGGTCCTTGCCGATATGGAGGACATCTATTACAAGGCCCTGGCCTATAAAGGCATCTTATCGGGCAGGCTGCGTATCTCGATAGTGTCCACGGGCAAATATGTACTCCCCTATTTTCTCAATGGCTTTCTCAAAGCCAATCCGGCCGTAGAGGTCCGGGCCGATGTGGCTGAAACGAAAAAAGCCGTCGATCGTAGCGCAGGCATACCTGGACTACGTGCGGAAAGAAAAGACGGCGATCTATACCCGCCATTTCTCGTGGATCGGGCAATCGACCGCTATTTGAGCTTCATACTGCAGATTTACTGCGGGCTGCACCTGTAAATTGGCTTATTAAGCCCTTTTTCAAGAGCAGACCGAAAAAAAATTTGTTTAAGAAAAAAAGCTGATTACATTTGCTACGACAATCGTCGTACGTCTACAAGGGTAGAACTAAATCCATTGGTTGTCGAAAAAAATTATGAAAAAGGAAAAAATAGGTCTGCCGACCGATGCAGAACTGGAAGTGCTGGAGGTGCTTTGGCAAAAAAAAGAAGCGACCGTGCGAGAGATCTATGACGTAATAGCGCTGAAGAAGAAATGTGCCTATACCACCACGCTCAAGATCATGCAAAAGATGACGGCAAAGGGACTGATCCGGCGAACCGTAAAGGAGCAGGTCCATACCTACCACGCAGCAGTGGAAGAGTCACAGGTCCGCAGCGGCAGCGTGAAAGAGCTGATCAACAAATTCTTCAAAGGCTCTTATGCCCAGCTGGCCCTTCACGCCCTTGGTCATTCGTCCAAGGAGGAGAATATCGACGACGTGGTTGAGTTAATTAATCATTTAAAACAAAGTAAACGTTAATCCTATGCAATTTTTCGAATGGCTCGACAATCCGCTGGCAAAGGCGATCGGCTGGACGATCCTCCACTCCTTATGGCAAGCCCTGCTAATACTGGCTTTGCTCCGGCTGCTTTTCGCGACGATTAGTTTGAAGAATGCCGGCCGGCGTTATATCGCCGGGCTATGCGCGCTGTGCCTCCCGGTTCTTTGGTCCGTCCTGACTTTTTGGTCCGAATATAGATCGATGCGGGAATCGGCAGTTGCCGCCTTTCCCTATATCGGAATGGGGCATGGGGCCGCAGCGAATCCGGGGAGTCCTATTCCATTTATCCAGACCACTTCGCTTAGTGTCCTGCTCTCGGGGCTTTGCCCTTATATCACCTTCCTGTGGCTCACGGGAGCCCTTGTGTGGGCCGTAAGACTTTCAGTAAGCAGCCTTCAGCTGAGAAAATTCTCCAGGCTGAAGAGCATAGATCATCCCCTGGCGATCGCCAGACTGGAAATGTTGCAGGCCAGGATGAATATAAAGAAACATGTCCGGCTGATCGTCACCACCGAGGTAGCCGATCCGCTGACCTTTGGGTTCTTCAAGGCAGTGGTGCTGATCCCTTTGAATTATATCAGCCAGGTCCCTACCGAACAGCTGGATATGATCCTGGCGCATGAACTCGCGCATATCAGGCGACGTGACTATCTCGTAAATCTTTTTCAAATGATTGTCGAAGGGCTTTATTTCTTCAACCCTTTCCTGCGATCCATTTCGGGGATGGTGCGACAGGAAAGAGAATATTGCTGTGACGATCAGGCGGCGCAAATCATCGGCAATCCGACAACGATGGCCCTCGCGCTGACCAACCTGAAGGCCTTGTCCAAGGGGCATAGGCTCGTGCTGTCCGCCACACCGGAAAAAAAATCGCTCTATTACCGGGTATACAGGCTCATAGAACCTTCGATCAAGCCCACTTTATCGCTAAAAGATTACTTACCCGGTTTTTCGATCGGTGTATTCCTGCTGATCATGCTTTCGCAGTGTGCCAGGACCCTTATCCGGGCGGTGGAGCTTCCCCAGGCTACGGACAACGTAACGCAGATATTGGCCGATAACCAGGCCGGGCAAAAGGAAGAAGTTTTCGATTACCACGGGACGCGCGGAGATCACGAGATCTTCCTGGTCTCTACGGTGAGCGGTAATCCTTTATATGCCTGGCAGGATGGTTCGCTTCTTTCGGAAGAACAGCTACATGCCGTATGCGCCGTAATCAGGGCTAAAAAAACGGTAATTATGCCTATGTCCCCGGATGCCCCGCAAGACGAAGCGTCCTTCGCCATCGGAAGAACGATCACCCTGAATCATCAGCTGGACAGTCTTGGCCAGATGATCGCTGCGATGAAGACGACCCCATCTCCGGATAAAAACGATCGTCGTATCGCTTTATTGGAAGACCAACGCAGCCAGAAGGAGTCGGAGCTCAAGGATATCTCTATGCAGCGTTATGCGAGGGAGGTCAAGGCCATTCCGGTGGAGGTCGGGATACATGATCTACTGAACAAAATTGTCACGGACAAAGAATTTACCGCCGAAGAACGCAAGGAATTAAATACGCTTATCGGTCAAAAGGCATCCCTTTAACTTATGCGGTTTATAAAAACGTACTGGCATCTTCCTGAAGGAGCCGATAGGGAAAATTATTATCCTAAGATCAAGCGGGAACCGATATACCCGTTTGCGCTCAGTGCTTTGTCTCTTTCCCGGTATCACGAGATGGAGATCTATACCAATCGGGAGGGCAACGAGCTGTTCGCGCAGTGCAAGATCCCGTGTTCGAAAATAACGGTCATCGAGCTCATACATCCCATGTACCGTAGTATCAACGACCTATATGTGCTATCCCTGCAACGGCAACCGGCCGTACTGATAGATGACAACCTGATCATGAAAGAAAGGCTTGACCTACGGACCCCACCCGAGACCGTAATGACCCTTGGCATCGATCTGAACTCTCATCGCCTCGTCAAATCGATCATCAAAGCAACAAGGGTTGCCGGGGACCTTCCTTGCATGAACGATGCTTTATGGTGGGACAAAATGGCCTATGTCGATACCAGCCTGCTAGGCATCGGGAGCGGGACCCTGCTGGAAGGCTATATCGCCGAAGTCCGTCGATTTCTCACCCTGAACGCCCACGGACTGGCAGCGGTTCCTCAAAGCCAGGTGGAAGATCTGATCAAACGCTATTGGCTGTATTCCTACCTGGTTTCCCATGACATTAAATTCGACACCTATTTCGACGATCCCTTAACTATCATGCCCCCGGCGGATGAATTCGCATTCTCGGGGAGGAATACCGTTAAACATATCGTCAGGCTCGACGATTACCGGTATAGCGATGCACAATTTGCCATGGACTTTTTCCGGTTTTTCGATCTTCATAATAGCGAAACCTGGGATCTATTGACGGAAAAGCTGCAGGAAGCGTCTACCCCCGGCGGTCGTATCGATCCCTTTAGCCGGGTGCGGCATGTCCTGAACAGGAAGTATCCGGAACATATGCCGGGTACGGCCGGCAAAATCCCCGCCTCCGCAACCATCAAACGCCTCGCCGCCACCGCCATAAAATCGCGGCAGGAAGAAGGATGCGTAGCCGTTGTCGAAACGGACGAACCGAACCCGGATATGCTCGAGGATGTGTTTGCGTATGAAAAAGCGCTGGAGCGGGCATCCAGATCCTTTATGAAACACGCCGTTGCCATCCGGCAACAGCAGCGATCCGCTTTTGCCGGCCTGCTGCAGCACTGGGATGATCAGCCTGCCTCATTTGCCCGTTTACGGCTGGCCGTAAATCCCTATGCTTTTTTTCAGGAAAGCCATTGGAAATGGGGCATATATTGGGTCGAGGGCGCGGAAAGAGACAAGGTGGCCGAACTGAAGGTGATCTATAATATGGCAGAGGATCCGGCCTATTATATAACGGCCTTCGTTCCCGATGTAGAGACCGCCCGAGCTCACGAATTCAACCTGGACAGGATAGCCGCCGAGATCGTCGACCATTTCGGCGAGGAGGATACCCTTGTCTCGCTGCTCGAGATGCTCGCAGCCGGGGGTAGGATCGCGGCAGACGATTCCGCTCCAAATGCCGGGCACTCCCTCTATGTCAGAAGAGTAAAAGACCTTCTCCGAATCAATATACTGTATATAAAATGAATCCTATTAGTGTTCGGCCCGGCCTGGTTTCCGTGTTGATACCCTGCTATAACCATGGGAAGTATATCGACGACGCGGTGGAAAGTGTCTTACAGCAGACCTACAAAAATGTCGAGATCATTGTGGTCGACGCCGGCTCGGACGATCCTTTGACCCGGCATAAGCTGGCCGCGTATGAAAAACCTGCTACACGAGTCTTGACCTCGCCTAGGCAGATATTTCCTTCTGAAGCGCGGAATCTCGCCTTTTCGGTAGCCGCCGGTGAATATCTCCTGACATTAGATGCCGACGACCTCGTTGAAAAGACCTTTATCGAGAAGACCATGAAGCGGCTGTCGGAAGATGCCGGGTCGGGCGCCGCTTCAGGCAAGGTCATGTATTTCGGCTACGAAGAAGGCTTTTTGGATTACCGGGGTGGCATGCTCGAAGATATTCTGCGGCAAATGGGTAGCCATCTGTGCGCGCTTATCCGGAGAAGTGCCTGGATGGAGATCGGAGGCTTCGACGAAAGCGTCAACGACGGCTATGAGGATTGGGAGTTCTGGATCCGCCTGACCAAGGCCGGCTGGGCCATCAGCATCGTTCCGGAGATCCTGGTGTACTACAGGCAAAAGGAGTCTTCACGGGTAACGGAAGTCTTTATCCATCAAACCGACCTGATCAAACAGTTACAGGATAAACATAAGGATGTGTATTCCAACCCTTTCCTATACCTGAAGAAGATGCTCGACGGGAATACCGGGAATACCGTCACGCAATAATTTCCAGCAGGGGGCCGAAACAGGCTTCAGCGGAAAAATGCTCTTTGACATACGTTATGGCATTTCGGCCCAGGGATATGCGCAATTCGGCATTATCTACGAGGCGCGCGAGACTCTCGATGAATCCAGCGGGACCCTCGGCCACCAGAAGCGCAGTTCCTTTGGCCGGCTCCAGACCCCTGGCTCCATGGCCAGTGGTAACCAGCGGCATACCGTTAGCCAACGCTTCAATGTTCTTGATCTTTAGACCCGCGCCGAATCGCACAGGGTTGATGACGATGTCTGCCTGGCTATACACCGTTGCCAGGTCGGCAGCATATCCCTTGAGAACGACTCCCGCTCCCAGAGACGGCTGTAGCATTTTGCAGACATTCCCATAGATCCACAATTCGATGTCGTAGGCGGAGTGCAGGGCCGGCCAGCATTCCCGGATAAAAAAATGCATGGCATCCACATTGGGCGGGTATTCGCTGGCGACAAAGGTAAGATTGCGGACCTTTTCGCGCGGAGCGTGCGAACGCACCGCAACCGGATGCGGGCATAGCATCGCCTTGGGATCGCCCATTTTCCGGTTGACCTTTTCGTAATCGGGAAGACAAAGCACCAGAACATGGTCATAGATATCGAATACCTGAAATTCGAGCTCGGGCGACATCGCAAATTGTGTATTACCGTAGTTGAATTTCTCAAACTCGACGGTCCGATCGCTGATGATATCATGCGCATCCAGCAACAGCGTTGAATTCGTGATATCCAGGTATTTCAAAAAAAGGGTGTTATGAATGTACTCGACGATGATAGAGTCGAAATGCCGCTTTCCGAGCAACCGCCTCAAGTCTTTACCCGTCTTCGCAGCGTCCGCGGATGGGCTCAAGGACAGAAAGACATAATTTCCGGCAAGCTGGTGGCGCAGAAGCTCTTCGGGCCGGCCCGTGAGCGCACCGACATAAGCGATAGTCACATGGACATGCTGCACGAGATATTGCAGCAGGTGCAGGATACGCATTCTGTGACCTGCTCCACGCTCCCAAAAGTCTACATCTGTGATGAGAAGGGTTGTCTTCATTGGCCGTTGATCCATTTGTAAGAATTACCCCGCCCATCGCTCTCTATCTTATGTACTTTTTTGCACTCGACCAGGTAATACAGGGAGGAAGAAATGGCGGTGATTATCTTTCGTCTTTCGCCGGGGGTATGCGTGATGCCGGATCCGATGGCAACAAAGATGTCTTCAGTCTTCATGTAGGTGTCCATTTGCCGGAGATATTCTTCCACTCTCGGCCGCCAATAGGTGATACTATACTTCTTGTTCTCCGGAGCTGGTTCCGGCAACTGGGTGGGCAGGGAATCAGCCTGGGATGGGTCGGCCGTACCGTTGTTCTCCACCCCCGTTGCCAGGAGGCATAATTTCGTTCTGGTTTCGGCTGCCATCTTATCGTGATACCGGACCTGCTGCATATGATACTCGAGCTTTTGTTTCAACAATGCCTCGATGTCCATATCGAACAAATTATCCATAGTGCAAACTTTATATATCTTAAACGAGACACTATCGACAAATAAATATAACCTATTATAGAAAAAAAAAGACCCGAATATATGTAAACACCTATTGCTTAACGTTTGATCCAATAGTTATAAATTTAACATTATTAAAGCTTATCCTGTATATGAGCAAGACTGTTACCGTTCCTTTGCCGTGCAATATCGAGGAAAACACCCTTCCGTTTTTCGCACCATACACTACATATAAAGCGCCGGATCTTCCCGTAAGGACCCTAAAAAATGTCTTTATCACCTATTCCGGATTGGCGATCGATCGCAACGGGCTGGTCACGTCGTGTTATCATGACTACCCGGAACAGCACGAGATCCACTTTCGGGAAGCCGCACATTTTTTCCAGGAGGCGGATAGAGATGCCGACAAGATCGTCGAATTGACCGACGACAGGACCTATCTCCTGATCCACCACCCATGGTGCAACTATTACCACTGGATGTGCGAGGCTATTTTGCGGCTGTGGACGGTTCGCGATAAGATAGAAGAGCTGGTGCTCCTGCTTCCGGAGCATTATAAGGATATCGATTTTGTCACGGGTTCGCTTGCGCCCTTTGGCTTGAAAAACATATTTTATATTCCAGCGAATAAAAGCATACTGGTAAAACGGCTGTGTGTGCCGGCAATCAAGCCGGTGTGCGATTCTTATGATGTGGAGAAGCTCAAAGGCATCCGGGAATTCTATCTGGAACACCGGGCAAAGACGCCGTCGTTGAACCTGGGCGAGCGGCTTTATCTCAGCAGGAAAAAGGCAGCCAGAAAGAAGGTTGTCAACGAAGATGAGGTGGAAGATATCATGCGCCGGCACGGCTTTACGATCATCTGTAATGAGGACTATACGTTCCCCGAACAGGTAGGGATCTATTCGCATGCCCGGCTGTTGGTTTCGATTCACGGCTCCGGCCTGACCAACATGCTGTTCATGCGGGAGGGGTCGGGCATCCTGGAGATCCTCAAGGAAAGAACAAATTCCCTCGGGCGGCCCAGCTTTGTTTTCTGGTACCAGGCTGCCGCCCTGGGTTTCCGATATTACCAACAGCTCATGCCCTGGTTTCAGGCGGGGGATGATTATTTTTTTGGCGATTTCCACATTGACACGGCAGTTCTCGAAAGGAATGTCGCCGCACTCATCTAAAACCAATAGGTTATGTTCAGGAGCTACCTTAAGACCGCAATGCGGAATCTATCCCGCAACAAGAGCTATACGTTGATCAATGTCCTGGGGTTGGCGGCGGGAACAGGCGTGTGCCTTCTTATATTCGCTTTTATCCGTTTCGAAACGAG
>DASYZH010000390.1:0-34395 GCA_035946435.1 Puia sp.
CGTCTATCGGAAATGTTTTTTCCTGGCAAAAGCCGGCGATGGCGAAAAAGAAAACGGGGATGAAAAGCAGGATGAGCTTGTTCATGGATATCGTTTTGAATCGGTAAGATAGGTAAAATTGGTCGGCCTCACAATGCCGCCACCGGGCGTTCTTGCCGTAAATATGTATTGCACGCATCCCGGATAGTCTCTTCCAGCGGGGTAAAGCGAAAACCCGGTAGATGTTCCAGTATCTTGCTGTTGTCGAAATAGGTGCTGCTCCGTGCGACACGCGCGCTTTCACGGGTCAGCATACTCGGCTGGCCGGAAAAAAGGCTCTTCAGCCGTGCCGCGCGCCAGGCGATGCCCGCAATAAGCGGCGTAGCTTCCCGCGACGGCGGCCGCTTCCCAAAACCCGCGGCAATGGTTTCAAAAAGCCGCCGGAATGTCCAGTTGTCGCCATTGAGGATATACCGCTCACCACTGATATCGCTTTCGAGCAATTCAACCACGGCCCTGGCCGTATCCGTGACATCTACAAATCCGTTCACGCCTTCCGTATACCAGGGAAACTCGTTGTAAACGCTGCGGAAAAGCGTGCAGCTCGAGCTGTTCCAGTCCCCGAATCCCAGGATCGTACTCGGGTTGACGACAACGGCGGACAGTCCTTCGCCCATCCCCCGCCAGACCTCCACCTCGCCGCGGAATTTGCTGATGGCATAGGTGGTATTGTATTTACTTTCCTCCCAGACCTTGTTTTCGGCAACCGTCTCACCCTGTCCCGTACGCCCCAGCGCCGCCACCGAACTCACATGAACGAGCCTCGGAACTTTCGACAGCAACGCCGCATTGACGACATTGGCCGTTCCCTCTACGTTGATACGAAATAGCTCGCTCCGGTCCTTACCGGCAAAAGAGACTTTCGCCGCGGCATGAATGACCCCATCCACCCCTTCCATGGCTTCTTCCAGCCCCATGACATCGAGGATATCGCCCATGACCCATTCGACTTGTTGTAAAATATCGGCAGGAATAAAAGCCGGCAGCGTATTGCTCCGGCGGATCGCTCTGACGGCATAACCTTTACCTACCAGCTCCCGGATGACATAGGCCCCGAGAAAACCCGTACCTCCGGTGACCAGGACCGTTCCCCTAGCCATTGGACTCGAATTAAGATTGTTCATACCTATAATAACCTTTTCCTGTCTTTCGACCCAATGCACCTTCCTTTACTTTTTGCTCCTGAAGAGACGACGGGCATAGCCTGAGCGGCCTGCCCATGGCTTCATATACGGAACAGCTAACGGTGTAATTGATATCATTGCCGATGAGATCCATCAGCCGGAACGGACCCATCTTGAAACCGGCGGCCTCCATCAGCGTGTCGACGGTCCCGATGTCGGCTAATCCCTGTTCCACCAGCCGCAACGCCTCGAGATAATAAGGCCGCGCCACATGGTTGACGATAAAACCGGGGGAGTCCCGGCAAACCACCGGCGTCTTCCCCATCGCTCCCGCCACAGCGACCACCATTTGCGTCACTGCCGGCGAGGTCTTCGCCGTAGTGACGACCTCCACCAGCTTCATCAGCGGGGCGGGGTTGAAGAAATGCATGCCGATAAATCTCTCGGGCCGGGGGATGGCTGCGGCAAGTTCGGTGAGGGAGAGACTCGACGTATTCGAAGCCAGGATCGTTTCGGGTGTGTTGAGCTCGGCGAGCTGTGTGAACAGTGCCATTTTTACCTCGGGACGCTCGACGATGGCTTCGATGACCAGGTCAGCCACGCAATCCTGGATCGAATTGGAAAACCGCAACTGTCCCAGCACCGCGTCGCGCTGCACGGCGTTGAGCTTGTTCTTTTCAACCAGCGTTTGCAGGCTTTTTTCGATGCCGCTCCGGCCTTTCTCCACCATGGTCCCATCCACATCGTAAAGCAGGGTCGTGTAGCCGCCCATAGCGGCAACCTGGGCGATCCCGCTGCCCATTGTGCCTGCTCCGCAAACGACAATTGTCTTTATCATTTTATTCAATGAATTAGTATATTAACTTCTACTTTTGTCATAAAACAATTAAATTGTTAATGTCCCGACAAGGGATATTTTCTACCATATGAGCACAATGATAAAGAAAAAACCATCACTAGGAATTGGTTTATATACTATTCCCGATGTTGCAAATATCCTGAATTTGGACGGTAATCTTGTCCAAAGGTGGTTGCATGAGTATTGGGACAGCCGATTTAGCAGCGGGCAGGGCAATCCTTCGTCCTGGGGCAAAGGCAGGGATAAGGCGGTCCATTTTTTTACCCTGATAGAGTTTTATGTCTTTTATCAACTTAGAAAACAGGGCGTGAGTGCCCAAAATATCGCCAAATCCCACGAAATTATTCGCCAGGAACTCGATAACGCCTTCCCATTTGCCAACGCAACAATCCTCACCGATGGGAAAAAGATATTTTATTCCAAGGACGGGGATTTGATCATCAATGCGGACAAATCGAAACAAATCAACTTCAAGTCCATTATCGAAGAGTTTTGTCACAAAATAGATTTCGGTAAAGATGCATATGCACTTAGATATTGGCCTTTGGGAAAAGAAAAGAACATAGTTGTTGATCCTCATCATCAATTGGGGCAGCCTACCGTCAAAAGCACGAACATTCTTGCCGAAACGCTTTACAGCATGTATACATCAGGGGAAAAAATAAGTTTTATTTCATCTCTTTATGATGTGTCGGAAAATGACGTGAAGGCATCTATTGAGTTTTTTAAGAAAGCTGCCTAATGAAGATATACATTGACGAAAACATGCCATCGCAGTTAGCTGATGGACTTGCCATACTGGAAAAACCTAATAACGAAGGGGTTGAAGTCTATTCTATACAATAAGAATATGGTAGGGGTATTCAAGATGAAGACTGGATCCCGCAGGTGGGTCAGGTTAACGGGATCGTCATCACTCAGGATTCCAAAATGCAGCGAATAAAGTCCCAATTCCGCTTATTAAAGGAATATAAACTGGGCATCTTTTATCTGATCCCTCCCGGCAAAAGAGGATATACCTACTGGGAAATGGTTGAAAGAATTATCCTCAATTGGCAGGAAATCAAAGGTTTGGCAAAAAGAAGCAAACCGCCTTTTGCCTTTAGAATAACGGCGCGAAAAATTGAAAAGATAACTTGATCCCTTCCTCTACACCGCCCCGGTGAACTGTTTCAGGAACCGGACATCGTTTTGGGAATAAAGCCGGAGGTCGTTGATGCGGTATTTGAGCTGGCAGATCCGTTCGATCCCCATCCCAAAGGCAAACCCCGTATACTTGTTGCTGTCGATGCCGAAATTCTCCAGCATCTTAGGATGCACCATCCCGCTACCCAGGATCTCTACCCAGCCGGTGTGCTTGCATACGCTGCAGCCGCTGCCGCCGCAGATGCGGCACGTGATGTCCATTTCGGCACTGGGTTCGGTGAAAGGGAAATAGGAGGGCCTGAAACGCACCTTGATGTCTTTGTCGAACATCTCCTGCACGAAGAAATAAAGGGTCTGTTTCAGATCCGCGAAAGAGACGTTTTCGTCTACATACAAACCTTCTGTCTGATGGAAGAAGCAATGCGCCCGGGCACTGATGGTCTCATTCCGGTAAACACGTCCCGGACAGATGATCCGTATCGGCGGTTTCTGCCGCTCCATGGTCCTCGCCTGTACGCTGCTGGTGTGGGTACGAAGGAGCCAGTCCGGATTCTGATGGATATAAAATGTATCCTGCATATCCCGCGCCGGATGGTTCTCGGGCAGGTTGAGGGCGGTAAAGTTATGCCAGTCGTCTTCGATCTCGGGTCCTTCGGCTACGGCAAAACCCAGGCGACCGAAGATCTTTACGATCTGATCGCGCACCAGCGTGATGGGATGATGCGTACCCAGCGGCAGCACGTCGCCGGGCAGACTCAGATCGATATCCTTGACGGGACCTGCGGCAGACGAACCGAGACTATTCTTCCAATCTTCGTATTTCGATTCCGCCTGTTGCTTAAACTCATTGAGGACCGCGCCGAAAGCCTTTTTTTGATCGTTCGGGACATTTTTCATCTCCGTGAAGAGTCCTTTCACAATGCCTTTGGTACCCAGAAACTTGATGCGATAAGCTTCCAGGGCCTCGGCCCCATTTGGAACGATTGCGGCGATCTCCTGCTTGTATTGTTCAATTTGCTGTAACAATTGGTCCATAGTGCGAAGATACGTAAGTTTGCCCCAAACGTGCTTCATGTCGCCCAACCTGCATATCAGCGATTTCCTCGAATCCGTCAACCTGGCCGAACTATCGCAGGACCAGGGATATAGGGACGGACAGATCGGGAAGACCATCGATCTCTATGACGAAGCTTTTCCGGATGTTTATGCCGCGGATCTGGTGCTCGTAGGCTGTGAAGAAACACGAGGCCTCGGCCGCGACAAACGCGAGTCCGGTGGCCCGGACGCCATCCGGGAACAGTTCTATCAACTCTATTACTGGCATCATGATATCAAGCTGGCCGATGTGGGAAATATCCGCGCCGGCGCCACCCTGAACGACACCTATGCGGCGCTCAAAACGGTGCTGCGTGAGCTCACTGCCATCGGGAAGACAGCGGTCGTCATCGGCGGCTCACACGACCTGACCCTCGCGCAATATTATACCTATGCGGATAAAAAACACATCGTCGAAGCCACGGGCGTAGACGCCCTCATCGACCTGGACATCCACTCCCAACACCGCAGCGACAACTTCCTGATGGAGATGCTCACCCATGAGCCGAACTATATTCATCATTATAACCACATCGGCTTCCAGAGCTATTACGTCCACCCGCATATGCTGGAGACCATGGATAAATTACGGTTCGATTGCTTCCGGCTGGGCAGCGTGAAAGACAACATCGAGGAGATGGAGCCGGTGATCCGCAATTCACACCTCTTCAGTTTCGATATCTCCTGCATCGCCAACGCATTCGCTCCTGCCAACCAGCTGTCGCCAAATGGTTTCAACGGCGAAGAAGCGTGCATCCTCATGCGTTATGCCGGGCTGAGCCACAATGTCAACACCGTAGGCATCTACGGCTATATGCCGGGCAAGGACAAGGAGCGGTTGACGGCGCGGCAGATCAGCCATATGCTTTGGTATCTCATCGACGGCAAGAGCAAGGGCCGCCGCGAGGCCGCATTGTCGGACCGCGATTTCTTCGTCGAATACCGCACCGCCTTCGCCTCGGTGGAGACCACCTTCCTGCAAAGCAAAAAGACGCAGCGATGGTGGATGCAGCTTCCCGATAGCAAATACATCGCCTGCAGCTACCAGGATTACCTGCTGGCCAGCAGCAACGAGATCCCCGAACGCTGGCTCCGGGCGCAGGAACGGGGGTAAAGGCGGCGGGAGACGGACGGGCACCCAAGTCAGAGGTGCCGACGGTCCGACGGGAAGTGGCCAATCTCCCGCACATGCGTTATATTGCAGGTATGAAGAAGCTCTCTACCGTGGCAGCTCGCCCGTTATTCGCGCTCCTGCTTTTACCGGCCATCTTTTTCTGGCAATCCTGCGCCTCGTCGCATATAGCCGGCTCGGCTCCCGGAAAACATTCCAAAGATCCCCTGATGCAATTCACCGAGGACTCGCTGTTGAGCCAGCCGGGACTGCTGCCTGCACAGGTGGGCCTCTGTCTTTATGATCCGGCTTCGGGAAAGTATAAATTCGACTACCAGGGTGACAAATACTTTATGCCCGCGAGCAACACCAAGCTCTTTTCGCTATATGCCGGGATGAAATATCTCGGCGACTCGCTTGTAGGCATGCGGTACCTGCAAAACGATACGGCGCTTTTCGTGGTGGCCTCGGGCGATCCCACGTTCCTGCATCCCGAATTTCCCGACCAGCCCGTGATCCGTTTCTTGCAGCATGTCTCCAAGCCATTGTATCTCACGGATGCGAGCTGGCAGGACAAGCCCTTTGGCCGCGGCTGGGCCTGGGACGACTATAACGACGACTATATGCCCGAGCGTAGCGCTTTCCCGGTCTATGGCAACCTCATCCGCTGGATATATGATACCACTTCGGCCAGCTTTTATTCCATTCCGGATATCGACTGGCCCGTAAAGTTCTCACCGGATTCATCGAAACAGGGCTTTTCCGTCCATCGCGACGTCCATAACAATGTATTTACGATCACCGAAGGTCGCGGCAGGGTCCGGGAACAGGACGTCCCGTTTATCACCGATGGAAGCGTCTCCGCCGCGTTGCTGTTGAAGGACACGGTGGGCAAAACCGTCACCGTGCAGGCGATGCCCGGTCACCGGGGTTCTTTTCCGCCTGGGATGTCGCAGTTTTCGAATCACGACCTGCTCTGGGCAGGCTACCATGTAGTGCATTCCCGGCCTGTGGACTCTATGTTCAGGCCGATGATGTACAATAGTGACAACTTCTTTGCCGAGCAGACCCTGCTGATGGTCAGCAACGAGCTGCTGGGTAAGATGAACGACGGCCGCATCATCGACACCCTGCTGGCCACCGATCTCAGAGGACTGCCCCAGCGGCCCATTTGGGTCGACGGATGTGGTCTCAGCCGGAACGACCTCTTCACCCCGCGCGATTTCGTGTGGCTGCTCGATACCATGCAAAAACGGTTTGGCCTCGGCCGGCTCAAAGGCATCCTGCCGACGGGTGGCACGGGCACCCTGGCGAGCTACTACCACGATGATGTCGGGTTCATCTATGCCAAGACCGGCAGCCTCAGCGGCGTCGTCGCGCTCAGCGGCTATCTGATCACCAAAAAGAACCACCTGCTGCTGTTCTCGATCCTGATCAATAATTATATCGGCAGCGGCGTGACGGTCCGGCGGAATATGGAGAAATGGATCCATAAGGTGCGGGATATGTACTAGACGCCCCGTCGCGGATAGAATATTTCGATTTCTACCCAACGTTTTTCAAAGCATGGTCGTACGTTTGGAAGGATCAATCCTCTTAACCGTTAAATTATGTTTATGAAAAACAAAGTTTACACCTTTATCTTACTGATCTTATGTTGCGGGTGGTGGCCGGCCCGCGCGCAGGACACCACCGCCGGGTGTAATGCGCAATTTTCCGCCTCGGTGAGCGGCAATTCGGTCTCTTTCCGGGCGGCGGATTCCATTGCCGGGGTTCAGCATTCTTGGAATTTCGGCGATACCAGCCAGCTTGGCTACGGTCCGTACCCGGTGGTGTCGCATACCTACAGCCATTCGGGGGTGTACCGGGTGACCCATCTCGTCCGCGATTCGGCTATCGGCTGCTTCGATTCATCGTCGCAGCTCGTCACCATTGGTGCACTGCCCCCGCAGTGCAGCATCACCTTTACGTATAGCCATGACAGCACCCGGCCGGGACAGCCGTATTACTTCTATGCCCAACCGAATCTGGCCGGCGCGACTTCGGACTCGGTTACCTGGCGGGTCAACGATACCATTGCCGGTACGGGCGACACGCTGGTCCGGATATTACCAAACGGCGCCTCTAACGTATGCGCGAATTTAGTTACCAGCTCAGGCTGTCAGAGCCAGTACTGCCAGACGATCAATGCAGGCGATACAACGACGCCGCCCCCGCCGCCCACATGCAGCGTGAATGTTACGTACAGCCACGACAGCACCCAGCCAAATCAGCCTTATTATTTCTTTGCCCAGCCGTCCCTGGCCGGCGCGACTTCGGACTCGGTTAGCTGGCGGGTCAACGATACCATCGTCGGCATGAGTGACACCCTGGTCCGCGTTTTACACAACGGCATGAATACCATCTGTGCGAACCTGGTCACCAACCTGGGCTGTCAAAGTCAGGCATGTGTGGCCATCATGGTCGGCGATACCACGACGACACCACCACCGCCGCCTGCGTGCAGCATCAGCTTTACCTATAGCCATGACAGCACGCTGGCGGATCAGCCTTATATCTTCACTGCCTATCCATCAATAGACTCCGCCACCTCCGACTCGATCACCTGGACGGTGAATGGTACGACTGTGGGTGCGGGTACTTCGCTTACGCGTAATTTCACGGCCGGGACATACACGGTATGTGCGGCGCTGGTCACCAATTTAGGTTGTACGAGCACGGCCTGCCAGACGATCGTCGTCACGGATTCAACGGCAACGCCACCGGATACCGCCGGCCAGTTCATCCGCTGCTTCCCCAACCCTGCTTACAGCTGGACCGACGTGATCCTCCTGCTTAAAGATCCGGCGATGATCTATGTCAGGGTCTACAACAGCATGGGCGGCGAAGTAGAAGAAAAGACCGTTTCCGGTTTCAGGGGTACGAATATCGTAAATGTGCCGCTGGGCTCGCTGCAACAAGGCATCTACTATATCCAGCTTCAATACGGTAATGAACTCAAACGCAGCAGGATACAGAAATTATAGGCAGGACGTTGTATTCAAGAGAGGATGACATACAAATAATAATCCAGGGTTGCCTCAAAAACAACCGAAGGGCGCAGGAGGAGCTCTACAAGCGATATTATCCTGCGATGATGGCGCTTTGTCTCCGCTATTTGCGGGATCGCCAGGATGCGCTGGAGGTTTTGAATGATGCCCTATTGAAAGTTTTTAAGCAGATGGGCCGCTTTGATCCAGTCAAAGCGGCCCTTTATACCTGGATGCGGACGATCGTGATCAATACGGCCCTCGATGCGCTGCGGAAGCAAAAGGCGCTACGCGACAGGGAGATGATGCCCGAAGAAGAGGAAGAACCCGGCGTCGACAATCAGGCGATCGCCAAGCTCAATGGCGACGAATTGCTGGGAGTCATCCGGCAGCTACCCGTGACTACCCGGACGGTATTCAATCTCTATGTCATCGATGGTTATGCGCACAAGGAGATCGCGGCTTTGCTGTCGATCAGCGAGGGTACCAGCCGGTGGCATCTCAACGATGCGCGCCGGCAGCTGAAGATGATCTTAAACCTTATGGAACCGAAAACATAATGGATAGACAGCCACATAACAATCTTTGGGCTGAGAAGCTGTTGCAGGTGTCCATGCCGGATAGCGGTGAGGCCTGGGCGGGCATGGAGGCTATCCTCGACCGCCGGCTACCGCAGCGTTTCTGGAGCGACCGGCGGAGATGGCTGCTGCTGATCCTGCTGCTCGTCCTGCTTATCGGCGTCTGCAACTGTCCCGGTCGCGGCCGTCTCTTCCATCTTTCGGGACATGGCCCCCGTTTCACCGGCGCCCGCACGGTGAATCCCGCGAGGACCGCGAATTCCGCGAAGAGCGCAAACCCGGAAATGCCGGCTCGCGCGACCCCGGCAGTGCCTGCGGCGCCTGCTTCGACCCCTGAGAGCCCGGCCGCAACCCGTTCCACGGTGGCGGCACCTCCTGGGACCCCATCGACTCAAGGCGCGACCCCGGCAGCACCCGCTGCGACGCCCGCGAATCCTGGAGCTCCCGGTCCCGAGCCAGCCACTCCCCGGCATTTCCGCTCCGGACCCCTGCCCCCTGCGTCCGTCACAGCCAGGCACAACCGGCCAGGCTCCACGGGTTCAACGACCCGGCCCAACCAGCCGGCCCTCGCAGTAACGCCATCCGGGCGGCCGGCCCCCGCGGCGCCCCGCGGAACATCCGGGCCCGCCAGTCCAGCCAATACCACATCACGTCCCGTGAGGCCAGCCGCCGCCCGCAGGACCCACAAGCGCAACGTCACGGCATCTCATCACCCGCCCCGGCCAGCCACCACCCCCGCAGCCTTTGGCGACATCACGCAGACCGCGCCAGACGGCTCCTCCGGGGCAAAAACCCGGACACGGCCGCGGCCACCGGCGAAAGGCTCTGGGACAAGGAAGATTGGTACGACCGCTACCGGCGACACCGCCACCACAGCCGGCAACGACACCACCAGGGGCAACAATGCCGCCAGGGACACGGCCACAAAGAAGAACGTAACCGCAGCCGGGGACACGACCTTGAAGAAGAACCTGCCCGCAGCCGGAGATATGACCGCGAAGAAGAACCTGCCCGCTGCCAGGGATACGACCGCGAAGAAGCGCGCTCCCGTCTTACCAAAAGCCGCACCGCGAAAAGACACCTTGCACAAGAAACCGCCCCCGCCCCCGCAGGTGCAGGACGAAAAAGAAAAAGACCATGGCTGGGTCTTCGGCATCGGCCTCAACCAATTCTTTCCCATCGGCGGTCAAAGAGGCTCGACCTATAACTCGGATGGCCTCACCGGCACACTAAGCGACTATCTTCCGGTGCCGATGATCCGCTATTACCTGAATCACAAGGCTTATCTTCAGGTCGAAGCGCAGCTCAATACCCCACAGGCGACGAAGAAAAACCTGGTGTTCAATTCTCCGGTATACGATAGCACCTCCATCGCCGGGCAAAGGATAGGAGTAGTGACGTCCGCGACCCTTCAGCAGCTGTATTATTTCAATATCCCCCTGAGTTTTCATTATGCAGTTACGGACGACCTGAACATTGGGACCGGTCTTCAGTTCTCGCATCTGAGCAACGCCATCGGCAATTTCGACAGCACGCTTACGAATCTGGCTACCCTGGAGGTCACGAATCCAAAGGACACGAAGAGCTTCAAAGACGATACACTTTACCGGCGCATCAAGACCAATGAATTTCGTTTCCTCATCGATGCCAGCTATACCTGGAAGCATCTTGTCGTGGGACTGCGGTATAACCAGGCGCTGAGCAGGTTCATCAATATCCAGCTGCCCACCGGAGGATCCACGCAATCGCGCAATAGCTCGCTGCAGCTTTATCTGCGGTATATCTTGTGGGATACGCGGAAAAAGAAGAAACAAGGGCCGCCGTAGACCTTTGCGGGCCGAGGCCGGCGCCGGCATTGCTTACCGCCCAAATAGTTTTTCTACATAGTCTTTTTTGAACTCTATGTAGGTGGGATCGCCACCGGGGGTGACATTGTGCTGGGCACAGGCAAACAGCCCATCTACCAGGGTCCGCATCTCCTTTTCGGTGAGGAGCGTACCGGCTTTGATCGAGCCCTGCCTGGCGAGGCTGCGGATCAATTTCTCCCGCCGCGAGAACCGGATCTCGCTTGTAAAATTCTTGTATTGCTCGAGCAGGCTTTCCATAGCGACCTTTTCGTTACCCTGCGAGGTGTCGCCAGGCGTCCCCTGGATAATGAAACTGTCTTTCCCAAAGGGCTCGATACTATACCCCAGCGGCTGCAGGTCCGGCAGCAGCTCGGTGAGCAGGATCGCGTCGGGCGCGCTAAGCGTCAGCGTTACGGGGAACAGACTCTTCTGGCTGGGGATATGCTGGCCTATCGAGGCTTCTTTATAGCGTTCGTAGAGGATGCGTTCATGTGCCGCCTGCTGATGGACGAGGATAAAGCTGCGGTTGGTAGGTGTGACGATATAGGTGGCCAGCAATTGCTGCAACGGCGCATTTTCGATGGGCATGATGCGGATCGGCATCGCCGTCATCCAGCTTTCGCCAGCCGGGCCAGCCGCACTGTCGCCGCCAGATGCCGCACCGTCGCCCGTCGCAGAGCCGCCGGTCGCACCACCGCCCGTCACAGAACCGCCTGTCAAGGCAGCGCCCGCCGCATCGGGCATCTTCTTATCGGCCGGCCCTTCATAAAAATCCTTCCAATGCCGGAGCTCGCTTTTATTCGTGGGCTCGATGAGGTGCGCCTGGTTCTTTTGGGTAAATGTCTTGTATAAGGAACTGGACGTGACCTCCGCCTTCTTCTCGTCGGACACCGGCTTGCTTATCGCATCGAGCCGCTGGATATTGGGATCGAGATCGAAGTCGAGCGTCGGCGTGACACTGAACTGTGCCAGCGCATGTTTCACCGCTGCCTGAACGAAGGCATAAACGATCTTTTCGTCTTCGAATTTGATCTCCTGCTTCGTAGGATGAACGTTGACATCCACCTGCTGGGGATCGAGATCGATAAAAAGCGTATATAGCGGGAACGCATCCCGCGGGATCATGTCCATGAAGGCGCTCATGATCGCATGATTGAGATACGCGCTGCGGATGAAGCGGTTGTTGACAAAGAAATATTGGTCGCCGCGCGTCTTTTTGGCCGTCTCCGGCTTGCCGACGAAACCATAGATATTCAGATAGTCGGTATTTTCCTGTACCGAAACCAGCTTGCTGGTATAAGAGTTGCCCAGGATCTGGACCACGCGTTGCTTGAGGCTTCCTTTTTCCAGATGCATCATCTCCTGGCCATTCGACGACAGCGAAAAAAAGATCGCCGGAAAGGCCAGTGCTACCCGCGTGAACTCGTCGACGATATGTCGCATTTCGGCGGGGTTGCTTTTGAGGAAATTGCGACGTGCCGGCACATTGAAGAAAAGGTTCTTCATGGCGATGCTGGTGCCTTCGGCCATCGCCACCGGCTCCTGCCGCACGACACGGCTGTTCTCGATCTCCACACACACGCCCATCTCGTCTTCGGCGCGCCGTGTCCGGAGCTCCACCTGCGCCACGGCAGCGATAGAAGCCAGGGCCTCGCCACGAAACCCCATCGTCCTGATATGAAAGAGATCGTCGATATTCCTGATCTTCGAGGTAGCATGCCGCTCGAAGGCCATGCGTGCATCCGTCTCGCTCATCCCTTTACCGTTGTCGACTACCTGGATCAGCGCCTTCCCCGCATCCTGTACGAAAAGCCGGATCTCGGTAGCGCCTGCGTCCACGGCATTCTCCAACAACTCTTTCACGGCGCTGCCCGGCCGCTGGATGACCTCTCCGGCGGCTATCTGGTTGGCGATGTTATCGGGCAATAATTGAATGATGTCTGGCAATTCTACCTTAATTTGTGTGCAATTTACGCCGATATATGAAAACGCGGTAGCGTTTTCGTCGCTTGCGACAGACATTAGCGCTCGCCAGGAATGCGCTAATTTTTCCGGATGCGCATTCCTGGCACATATATACATTATGAGAAAATTCACATTGCTGCTGACCCTTCTTGCCGGATTCACCGGCCTCCGTGCCCAAAGCCCTGCCGATTCTGCCGACCACTGGGTCGACAGTGTATTCAAGACCCTTTCCCCGGATGAGAGGATCGCCCAGCTCATGGTGATCCGCCTCTCCGGCATCGATCCTGCCACACATAAGACCGTTTTCTACGACACCGCCGTGGAAGCGGCGATCCGCAAATATAACGTGGGCGGTATCTGCCTGTTCCAGGGCGATCCGCTCACACAGGCGGCGCATATCAATTATTATCAGGACATCGCCCGCACGCCCATCCTCTTTTGTATCGACGCGGAGAACGGTCTGGGTATGCGCATGGACAGCGTGGCGGGACTGCCCCGGCAGATGATGCTGGGTGCTGCCGGTGACGCCGATCTCGTCTACCGCTATGGCCGGCTGGTAGGCAGCCAGTGCAAAAGAATGGGTATCCAGGTCAACTACGCGCCCGTAGTAGACATCAACAACAACCCCGATAACCCGGTGATCAACGATCGCAGCTTCGGCGAAGACAAGACCCATGTCGCCGAATATGGCGTTGCGTATATGAAGGGTCTCCAGGAACAGGGCGTCATGGCCTGCGCCAAACATTTTCCCGGCCATGGCGACGTCTCTGTGGATTCTCATCTCGACCTGCCCGTGATCACCAAGAGCAAGAAACAGCTCGACTCATTGGAACTCTATCCGTTCCGCGCCATGTTCGATGCGGGTGTCGGCGGCGTGATGATCGCACATTTGTACATCCCTGCCATCGATAATAGACCTAACAGGGCCACTTCGCTGTCTTATAATAACGTGACAAAGCTGCTGCGCAAACAGCTGCACTATCAGGGCATCAGCTTTACCGATGCCCTTGAAATGAAAGGTGTCGCGAAGTACTTCCCCGACGGCGATGCGTCCGTCCAGAGCCTCATCGCCGGCAACGATATGCTTTGTCTGCCCGGTGACGTGGGAGTCAGCCTGGCGAAGATCGATAGTGCGATCAAAGCGGGGAAGATCCGCCGGAAAGATATCGACGCCCGGGTAAAGAAAGTGCTGCATGCGAAATATACCTACGGCCTGGCGCACTGGACGCCGGTGAATAGGATCAATCTCACCACCGATCTCAACGATGGAGTAGCCGACATGCGCAGGCAGGTAGCTACCGATGCCATCACGCTTCTGCGCAACGACGATCCTTCCGTGTTTCCCTTGCGTCCGGTGGATGCCGCGACGTCGGGCAAGGCGGCGGCAGGCCTCCGGCTTTTCAAGAGAAGCAGGGTCGCCTATATCGGCATGGGCCTCACGGAAGACAACGAATTCAGCCGCAGGATGCGCACCGACTACAAAGCGCATGTTTATTTCTTCGATTACAATCTCGACAGCGCCAAAGCCGCGGCGGCGCTCGAGCTGCTGACCAATCGCTACGATGCGATCGTCATCGGGCTGCATAATTATGCCCGGTTCCCCGCCCACAACTTCGCCATCAGCGCTCCCGCCGCCTGGCTCTTGCAGCAGCTGCAGCAAAAAGAAAAGACCGTGACGTTTGTCTTTGGCAACCCCTATGCGATCCGCAATACCTGCGATGCGCGGGTGCTTGTCGCCTGTTATGAGGACGACGACATCACGCAGGATGTGGCCGCCGATCTCCTCAACGGCCGGTTCGTAGCGCATGGCCACCTGCCTGTGACCGTTTGTCCCCAATGGAAGGCCGGCGCCGGTCTCACCGACTCGCTCGTGACGCTACCTACCGTCAAACCGGCTGCCGAAGGCATGGATGCGGCTAAGCTGGGCAAGATCGACGCGATCGCCGAAGAAGCCATCGAAAAGAAGGCGACGCCCGGCTGTGTCGTGCTGGTGGCGCGACATGGCAAGATCGTCTATCACAAGGCCTTCGGGTATCTCACGTATGATAAGACCGAACCCGTGTATAAAGAGACGATCTACGATATGGCGTCCTGCACGAAGGTCTGTGCGACGACGGTAGCGACGATGCGGCTGTATGACGAAGGCAAGATCGATCTGCAAAAGACGCTGGGCGATTATCTGCCCTGGATGCGGGGTAGTGACAAGGATACATTGAAGATCATCGACATCATGCTGCACCAGGCGAGGCTGGTACCCGATGTCGTATTCTATAAGGAATGTGTCGACAGCAGCAAGGAACAGTATCCGCTGCCGTGGATCTTCTCGACGAAGTCGGATAGCTCACATCGGGTACGCGTCGCCGAGAACTTGTATCTGCGGAACGATTGGCGGGATACCATGTGTCTGCGCATTGTACAAAGCAAGCTGATGCCGCCGCACAAATACATCTATAGCGACAACGATTTCATCCTTATGGGCCTCATCGTCGAGGCGGTGACGGGGATGCCGCTGGATCAATATGTGAAGACAACGTTTTATGATCCGCTTGGGATGACGTCTACGGGTTTCCTGCCGCGCAATCGTTTCCCGCTGGGTCGCATCGCTCCGACGGCGGACGAACCTATCTTCCGCCACCAGCTGATCCGCGGCGATGTCCATGACCCCGGTTCGGCTATGTTCGGTGGGGTATGCGGACACGCTGGGCTGTTCAGTGATGCCTATGACCTGGCCGTTCTTGCTCAGATGCTGCTCGATGGCGGCATGCTGGGCGGGCAATCGTTCATTAAGAAATCCACGATCGATTACTTCACCGATTATCACAGCGACATCAGTCGTCGCGGCATCGGCTGGGACAAGCCAGAGAAAGACAACGCTACCCGTCGCGAACCCTACCCCTGCCTGTCTGCCTCGCCGCTGACCTTCGGGCACACCGGTTTTACGGGTACGTGTGTATGGATCGATCCCAAGTATGACCTGACTTTTATCTTTTTGTCTAATCGCGTCAACCCCATCGAAAACAATCCCTGGTTGTCCCGCCTCAACATCCGCGGCCGCATCCAGGAGACCGTTTATCAATCGATGGGCGTCGATCCTCACGCTAACACCAAGGACCCTGCGTCGCCGGCCGGAAAGAAAAAGAAACATCACAAAAGGCACTGATAGCCGCATAGCCACGATCGAAGAAGCCACTACTTATGTTAGTGGCTTTTTTTGCGCGAATGGTCCAAAAGACGGATTCTAACGGTCGGGCACTTACGCGCACATGCAGAAAAAAATGCGTCTTGAAAATCAGATTTTTCCTTCGAAGAATAAAACTGTTTCTAATTTTGTTGATGGCAGTTTTTTAATTGGCGATAAATCGTGAGGTATGGAATGGGAGATATACGAGTTGAGGATAACTGATGATGGGCTTGGCTATTGGTTTATTAGTGAAGGTTCCCGCGGACGAATAAAAAAGGTCATAGAGTTCCAATGGGTGCCTGGGCTTGGAACTAGCACATTCAATCTGGCGTTTGGTGATTTCATAGAAGGCTCATATCGATTGGACGACAAGTCGGTAAGTAATAGCCGTGATCGTCTTAAGGTATTACACACCGTCTCGGCGGCAACAATGGAATTCCTTGAAGGTCATTCTCGGTCGATAATCCTGATAAGAGCCAATACAATCCCGCGTGCAAGACTATATCAAATGATGATATCGTCCGTTTGGAACGATATCAGAGAAAAATGTGAAGTTTGCGGCAAACATGGAATTCATTGGCTCCCTTTTATTAAAGGGTTGAATTACAGCGAATTCCTTGTGTACAAAAAAATTAAGTAAATTTATGGGCACCACGGATATCATAAGCATGAAAGAACAAGAGGACAGCGATCTAAAATGGGAGAGATTTATCGAGCGTATTCGTTCGCATATAACGGTGGGTGAAAGGCTGCCGTTTCGTGCCGATGACCCTTTTTTAGTCAGAAAGCTGGAGGAAGCATGCAAGACCTTTGAGGAAGCTCCAATCCCCGAATGGCTTTTGAAGAGGATCGATCAAAAAGATTAAGCCCCCTTCTTTTTCTCAACAGGCGTCCTATTAGCCCCCCGCGCTTTACTAGTCGTCTTAGTTTTATAGTGGTTTTTTTGACGACATCCTGCGCTCGTTCCAGCCTCTTTGCGTGATTCCTCCACAATTGAATTATCTAATCAAAAAAAGAGAAGGATTACCTGAGCGTTTACGTAAGAGAATTTTCGGCTAAGACCGCGGCCGCGTTAAAAAGGTAGTAAGATCTCACGAAGTTCCCCGGCTTGGAGAAAACACCTACAACCTTCCATTTGGAGATTTGGATGAAGATACGATGGCCGTGAACGATAGAATAGTGACAAATAATAACGATCGTTTGAAAGTCCTGGCGACAGTCGCTGGAGTTGTAGATAGATTTGTCGAGTCCAGGCCTTATGCAATCATTTATATAAAAGGCAGTACTTTATCCCGGATCGGATCATACCAGATGGCGATAGCGGCATTTTGGTTGGAAATCAATCAACGGTATGAGATACTGGGAAAAGTAAAGGAAGAATGGATACCATTTCGGGAAAAGGTGAATTTTGAAGAATTCCTCGTATACAGAGGAATTATGTAATTTTATTTTCAAAGAATTCAAAGCAGATGAACAGTGAAGAAAAGAAAATACACCGGACTGATTCAAACGAAATAAAAGTCGTTAATATTAAGCTGTGTGATCCGGACAAAGACCCCGTCCTCCTAAGAAAAGAGCAGGAGTGCATCAAGTCCTTCTACGAAACTCCTTGGCCCGAGGAAGTCCTCAAACGCATGGTTAAAAAGAAATAATTTATTTCCCTGTCTTTTTTGCAACAGGTTTCTTCGTCGTGCTCTTTTTCTTCGCGGCTGGGGCAGTCTTTTTAGGCAGGCGCATCTCGGCGGACCCCGATGAGGTTGCGGAGTTCGCCACACGCGTCTTAGCGGGTCTCTTCGCGGGCGCAGTCTCCATTGCCTCGGACCGCGTGAGCCTCAACACCGGCAGTGTGTGCTCGGTGGCATTGACTGAGCCGCCAGCCGCCGCCGAATTTCCATAATGTTTCGCAAAATATTTACAAGCCTGCTGCAGCCCGCACTCGGAACATTTAGGAGCGCGTGCCACGCAAGTATAGCGACCGTGTAAGATCAGCCAGTGATGCGCAACATGCACTTGTTCCGTGGGGATGAACTCCAGCAGCTGCTTTTCCGCGGCAAGCGGAGTCTTGGCGTTTACCGTCAGTCCGATCCGCGCGGAGACGCGGAAGACATGCGTGTCTACTGCCATATTGGGCTGGTTGTCGACCACCGAGGTGATGACGTTGGCCGTCTTGCGGCCGACGCCGGGCAGCTCCACGAGCTCGTCGACGGTGAGCGGAACCTCGCCGTGAAACTTTTCCACGAGCATCCGGGCCATGCCGATAAGATGCCTGGTCTTGTTGTTGGGATAGGAAATACTCTTGATCAGCGGGAACAAATCATCGAAGCCGGCCCCGGCCAGCGCATACACATCGGGGTAATGTGCGAAGATCGCGGGAGTCGTCATGTTGACCCGCTTGTCAGTACATTGTGCGGACAGAATAACCGCTACCAGTAACTGATAGGGACTGTCGTACAACAATTCAGTCTCGGCGTCCGGGTTGTGTGTGCTGAAATAATCCAGTACGAATTGATAGCGTTCCTTTCTGGTCATGCCAGTAAAGGTACGTTAGGAATCTGATGTCTGACCTTCGGTCAACAAACCTCCGGTTCGTTTAGTGAGGTCTGACCTTCGGTCAACAAACCTCCGGTTCGTTCGAAGTACTTAATGATGCTCTACAGATTCAGATTCCTGTATGGCAGGAGCTGTTTTCCGGGCATAATTCAAAACACGCATGATGACTTCCATGCGGGGGGCTACTGTAACTGTATCTAACGTATTATGGGAAGATCGTAAAACCTCCAATTTTTCGCGCAGCATCCAGTCCTCCTTTAGCGCAGCCTCTATCGCTAAAGTCAACTCGGGGGAAGACTCTTTATACAAATACCGCAAAAGATCCTCCGGTGTAAAGAGTGTCATAGGCAAAACCATTTAATGTCCTAATATTGTCCGAAGCAGTAAAAGTGAAACGTCCGTTATAAAAACGGGATTCAAACACTGTTATTGTCCGGTGCCTTAATAATTGTTCATTCGGGACAATTGGATCCGGCGGAACATGCGTTCGCCATCATTTAGCTATAAAGGGAGCGTACTGGGTAACTGTGTGACAATCAATGGGCATTATCTGTCTTTGGAAGACGCTATCGCGTCTTCGGCCCGAGGCCTTCTTTAATCAGGAAGAGGTCTTCGTTATCTCGCTTCATGAGGTACTTTTCCCGCGCATATTTCTCGAGCAATGCCGGGTTGGTCTTCAGCTGATCCAGCTCTTTCTGGGTAACCGCGATCTGCTGTTCATAGTATTGCTTGCTTTTCTCCAGTTTCATGAGTTCCGCATGCTCCCGGAAATGACTCGTGATGAAGTCCCGCGTGTCAAAGAACATAATCCACACTACAAACCCAACCGTTGTGAGGAAGTATTTGTTCTTTAACCAGCCCGGAATGTGCGTTAAAACCTTCATAAAACCAAGAAGCCGCGGGTGTTTTAAGCCCGCGGCAACTAATCTACAACTTATTTTTTGAATTTAATCCTTCCTTTGGGATAAATAGCCACATCTCCCAGCTCTTCTTCGATACGCAGCAGCTGATTGTATTTTGCCAGCCTGTCCGTCCGGGAAGCACTACCCGTCTTGATCTGTCCGCAGTTCAGGGCCACGGCGAGATCCGCGATGGTCGTATCTTCGGTCTCCCCGCTGCGATGCGACATAATGGTCGTATAGCCATGAGTCTGAGCAAGTTGTACCGCATTGATCGTTTCGGTGATGGTCCCGATCTGGTTTACCTTGATGAGGATACTATTGGCGACCCCTTTGTCGATGCCTTTCTGGAGGATTTTGGTATTGGTCACGAACAGGTCGTCCCCTACCAGCTGGACTCTATTGCCGATCTTGTCGGTGAGCTTTTTCCAGCCGTCCCAATCCTCTTCGGCCATCCCGTCTTCAATGGAAATAATGGGATATTTATTCACCCAGGAGCTCCAGTAGTCTACCATCTCGTCGCTGGAGATCACTTTGCCGGTACTCTTGTAGAATTTGTATTTACCGTCTTTGTACATCTCGCTGCTGGCGGCATCCAGGGCAATCCCAATTTGGGAACCCACCTTGTAGCCGGCCGCTTCGATAGCCTGCAGCACTGTTTCGATAGCTTCTTCGTTGCTTTGAATTTCCGCCGGTGCGAAACCACCTTCGTCGCCTACGTTGGTATTAAAACCTTTCTTTTTCAGCACGGACTTGAGTTGATGAAAGATCTCCACACCCCAGCGGAGCCCTTCGCTGAAACTTTCGGCACCCACAGGAACGATCATGTATTCCTGGTAGTCGATCTTGTTGTCGGCATGTACCCCGCCATTGAGGATATTCATCAGCGGCATCGGCAGCACCGTGCCATTGACGCCACCCAGATAACGATACAGCGGGAGCTTGCATTCCTTGGCGGCTGCTTTGGCGCAGGCCATGCTCACGGCAAGAAGGGCATTGGCGCCTAACTTTCCTTTGTTATCCGTACCGTCCATGTCGATGAGCTTGGCATCGATGCTGGCCTGTTCGTTCACGGGGAAGCCGATCAGCTGATCGGCGATGATATCGTTGACATTGGCGACGGCTTTCAACACTCCTTTACCGCCAAAGACCTGTTTGTCCCCATCCCTTAGCTCTACGGCTTCGTGAATTCCCGTAGAGGCGCCGCTGGGTACCGCCGCCCGGCCGCGATGATTGTTTTCCGTAATGACGTCTACCTCAACGGTGGGATTGCCCCGGCTATCCAGGATCTGTCTTGCATGAATGTCGGCAATGTAGCTCATGTTATTAGTTTTATTCTTAAATATGTCTGGCGTTCAGGTCTGCGGCCCGGAGGGCCGCTTATTTCGTCAGGCTCCGGAAAATGGCTTCCAGGCTTTGATTTTCGCTTTGCAAAGTAAGTATGTTCCAATTGTTCTGCAAAGCCAGTTCCAGCAATTGTTTTTTAACTTCATCAGGCGCAGAGGTCTGTAGTTCCCACTCGTTTTCTCCCAGCCTGCCGACCCTGTCCACCTGGCTCAAGTGACTTAGTGTCGCGGCCTCCAGCGGCTCGCGAAAGGCTACCCGAATGGTGGCATTCCCGTGACTGCCGGCCTGACGCAACGCGCTAAGTGTACTATCGGCAACCAGCTTGCCCTTATTAATGATCACCACGCGGTCGCAGAGGGCCTCTACTTCCTGCAGGATATGCGAAGAGAACAAAACCGTCTTGTCTTTTCCAAGATTCCTGATGACCTCCCTGATCTCGATGATCTGATTGGGATCGAGGCCGCTGGTAGGCTCATCGAGGATCAACACTTCGGGATCATGGAGCAGGGCGGCCGCCAGCCCAACACGCTGTTTATAGCCCTTGGAAAGCTGCCCCAGCTTTTTTTTGCTCTCAGGGGTCAGACCCACCAGGGCGATCACGGCTTCGATCCGGGTCTTTTTATCGGCAATATGATGCACGTCGGCAATGAAATCGAGGTATTCCCGGACATACATGTCGGGATAGAGCGGATTGGCTTCGGGCAGGTAACCGATCTTCTTTTTTGTCTCCAGCGGCTGCTCGCTAACCGAAAGGCCGCAGACCCGGGCTTCGCCGCTGTCCTGCCCGAGATAGCCCGTGAGGATCTTCATGGTCGTGGATTTGCCGGCGCCATTGGGACCCAGGAATCCTACGATCTCGCCTTTCCCCACCTGGAAAGAAATGGCGTCTACCGCGCGCTGTTCACCATAGGTCTTGACGAGGTCCTTGATTTCAATAGACATAGTTTGGATTTTGTGGTGCCGGACGCGAAGGTAGCGTTTTAGCCCCTTTCGAATCCGGCGTTTTGCGATCTGTTAGGAATAAAAATGGCGCCGATGATCACGCAGACGGCCGCCACGCCCATGGGGTACCAGAGCCCCGCCAGGGGATCACCGGGGTGTCTGGCCACGACCAGCGTAGCAACAAAAGGTGTCAGGGCGCCAAAGATGCCGTTGCCGATATGATAGGGCAGGGAGATCGACGTATACCGGATATGCGCCGGAAACAGCTCTACCAGGAAGGCGGCGATAGGGCCATAAACCATGGCGATATAGAAGACCAGGAGGAAAAGGATGCCGACCATCTTCCAGTAGTCGACCCCGCTCACACTGTGGCTCACGGTGACCACCGGCTTCGTTACCGGCGCCTTCCCGCTGGCATAGACGGTGTCGGTAGAGCTTTGTGTCACGGTGAGCCCGCCATCGTAATGCGAGATGGTATTTGAAGTATGAAGGATATCTTTCGTTTTACCGATAAAAGCGACGGTCGACACGATCTCTTTTTGCATCGTGAACTCGGCCCGTCCCTGCGTGCCGGGAATCGCCAGCAGCTCCCGGAACAAAAAAGGATAGGTCACGATGGCCAGCACCATACCCCCCAGCATGATCCATTTCCGGCCGATCTTGTCGCTCCAGGCACCGAAGAGGATAAAGAATGGCATGGCCACCAGGATCGCCAGTAACAGCATGGTCTTCGCCTGGTCGAAGTCGAGCTGACAGGTATCCTGCAGGAACACCTGGGTATAGAACTGGCCGGCATAGAAGATCACCCCCTGGCCCATGGTAGCGCCAAAAAGGGCAAGCAGAACGAGTTTCAGGTTGGCTTTACGCCCAAAGCTCTCGGCCAGCGGATTCGCCGAAAGGCGTCCCTCCGTCTTCAGCCGTTCGAAGACGGGCGATTCCTGCAACTTACGCCGGACATACACCGAAAAGGCCACCAGTATGACGGAGAGCAGGAAGGGAATACGCCAGCCCCAGGCGTTGAATTTTTCCAGACTCCGGGCCTGGTCGGCGTCCAGGCCATGCTGGACCAAAAGGATGACGCCGAGGCTTAGGAGCAGCCCTGCCGTGGCGGTAGCCTGTATCCAGGAGGTATATAGCCCGCGCCGGCCGGCCGGAACATGCTCCGCGACAAAAGTGGCGGCGCCGCCAAACTCCCCGCCCAGCGCAAGGCCTTGCACCACCCGCAGGAGGAGCACCAGCAACGGGGCCGCGAAACCGATCTGTGCATAGCCGGGGATCAGCCCGATGGCGAAGGTCGATCCGCCCATAATGATCATGGTGAGCACAAAAGCATGCTTACGGCCGACCTGGTCACCCAGGCGGCCAAAGACCAGCGCCCCAAAGGGGCGGGCGATAAACCCCACGGCAAAGGTCGCCAGCGTCGCCAGCAGGGCCGCCGTCGGGTTCGAGTGGGGATAGAACTGGCTGGCAAGGACTGTCGCCAGGCTGCCGTAGATACAGAAGTCGTACCATTCGATGAGCGTTCCTAACGAGGCGGCGACGATGATCTTACGAATGGCTGCAGGTTGGCTTATTGCATTGTTTGAGGCCATAGGGCAGTAAAATTAGGTATATCGATAAAAAGATTTAAAATTGTATAAACAATTAAGCCATTTAACTAACGATTATGACCCCTCCTCCTGTTGTCGCTGCCAGCAAGGAAGGCCTTGCCAATCCCGCGCCGCTGGGCCTCTGTGCCTTCGGCACTACCACCGTATTGTTGAATTTGCACAATGCCGGTGTATTCGAGATGAACTCCATGATTTTAGCAATGGGTATTTTCTATGGTGGGATTGCCCAGGTGATCGCCGGTGTCCTCGAAGCCAAGAAGAACAATACCTTTGGGCTGACGGCCTTTACGTCTTACGGATGCTTCTGGCTGTCGCTGGTCGCTCTGATCGTAATGCCGAAAATGGGCTGGATCGCCGGTCCGTCCGAAAGTGGCATGGTTGCCTACCTGATTATATGGGGGCTGTTCACTTTATTACTTTTCTTCGGAACTTTGAAGCTAAGCCGCGCCTTGCAATTTGTGTTTGCCACGTTGACCGTTTTGTTCTTTTTGCTGGCGCTGGGCGATTACACCGGGAATGATGCGATCAAACATATCGCCGGGTACGAGGGGATCATCTGCGGCGCGTCGGCCATCTACACGGGTATCGCCGGCTTGCTGAATGAGCTGTACGGAAGAGTGGTGATGCCCATTGGAAGCGTTTAAAATAATTTTAACATAAAAATCGAACTGTCAGATGAGCTATCCTTACCAGATCAAAACACCGGAAGAGTATCGTTCGGCCTATCAAAAAAGCATTTCCGATCCGGAAGGTTTCTGGGCGGACATTGCGAAAACCTTTCTTTGGCGCCGACCCTGGGACAAGGTGCTGGAATGGAATTTCAAGGAGCCCAATGTCAAGTGGTTTATCGGGGGACAGCTGAATATCACTGAGAACTGCCTGGACCGGCACCTGGCGGATAAGGGCGACAAGCCCGCCATCATCTGGGAACCCAACAACCCCGACGAGGACTACCGTATCTTAAGCTATAAGGAGTTGCATTTTAAGGTCTGCCAGTTCGCCAATGTCCTCCGGAACAATGGCGCCAGAAAAGGTGACCGGGTGTGTATCTATATGCCGATGGTGCCCGAACTGGCCATCGCCGTGCTGGCCTGCGCCCGTATCGGCGTCATTCATTCCGTGGTCTTCGGCGGCTTCTCGGCTCAGAGTATTGCGGACCGCATCCAGGACGCCCAGTGCAATCTCGTGATCACCTCCGACGGCGCCTATCGCGGCGGCAAGGAGATCCCCCTGAAATCCGTGATCGACGATGCCCTGGTACAATGCCCAAGTGTCAAGAAGGTCATCGTGCTGACCCGCACCCGGATGGCCGTGAGCATGATCAAAGGCCGGGACGTATGGTGGGAAGACGAGATCCGCAAGGTGGAGACGCAGGGCAACCCCGCCTGTCCCGTCGAGGCGATGGATGCGGAAGACCTGCTGTTCGTCCTTTATACCTCCGGCTCTACCGGTAAGCCCAAAGGGGTGGTACACACCTGCGGTGGCTACATGGTCTTCACCAACTATAGTTTCGTCAACGTATTTCAATACAAGCCCGGTGAGGTCTATTTCTGTACCGCGGACATCGGCTGGATCACGGGACATAGCTATATCGTCTATGGTCCGTTGAGTGCCGGCGCGACTACCTTGTTGTTCGAAGGTATTCCCACCTATCCCGACGCAGGGCGGTTTTGGGATATCGTCGATAAGTTCAAGGTCAATATTCTCTATACGGCGCCTACGGCCATCCGCAGCCTCATGGGCTTCGGGCTCGACTTCGTGAAGAACAAGGATCTGAGCTCGCTTCGGGTACTCGGCACCGTGGGCGAGCCCATCAACGAAGAGGCCTGGCATTGGTATCACGACAATATCGGCAAGGGCCGCTGTCCCATCGTCGATACGTGGTGGCAAACGGAGACCGGCGGCATCCTGATCTCCAACCTCGCCGGCGTGACGCCCGAGAAGCCGGCGCATGCGACCCTGCCCCTGCCCGGCGTGCAGCCCGTGCTGGTGGATGAGCAAGGTAAAGAGTTGCAGGGTAACGGCATCAGCGGCAATCTTTGTATCAAATTCCCATGGCCGTCGATCATCCGGACCACTTACGGTGACCACGAACGCTGCCGGACGACCTATTTCGCTTCCTATCCCAACCTTTATTTCACAGGTGATGGCGCCTTGCGCGATCCGGACGGCAACTACCGCATCACGGGCCGCGTCGACGACGTGCTCAATGTGAGCGGTCATCGTATCGGTACTGCTGAAGTGGAGAACGCCATCAATATGCACACGGGTGTCGTGGAAAGTGCGGTGGTGGGCTATCCGCACGATATCAAGGGTCAGGGGATATACGCTTACGTTATCTTCAGCGGAAACAAAAGGGATGATGAATCCATCCGCAAGGACATTATCCAGACCGTGGCTCGCATAATCGGCCCGATTGCCAAGCCGGACAAGATCCAGCTCGTCAGTGGTCTGCCCAAGACCCGTAGCGGCAAGATCATGCGCCGCATCCTGCGCAAGATCGCCGAAGGCGAAGTGCAAAATCTGGGAGATACGACTACTTTGCTCGATCCGGCCGTGGTTGAAGAGATCAAGAGCGGAAGGCTGTAGTGTCCGCGCGAGCGGGAGTCGCACGCCTCCGCGGTCATGGGCTGCCTGATCTAATTGCTGGCGGTCTTATTCAATTGCAGCCAGGTCACGAAATCAGTCTCCTTTCTTGGCATGAAAAATCCTTGAATACAATTCGGGTTGCGTACGCAGATCTGGATGTGGCTCTTCGCGAATAGTCCTGCGCCCTGGAATGCGGGACCGCCTTCGGTAAAGACGCCCCTGGTAGTGTCGAAGATCTTATAATTGCTGTAGCCTTTTGTTTCGATATCCTGCTGAACCTGTTCGGTTATTCCGGCATGCATAAATTCTATTGCCGCACAGTCCAGATGTCTCATTATTTTATCCTTAAACGGGTCGTTGGGAAGATCCTTATTACTTGGCAGCACTTTTCCCCAATTTGAGTAGTGTTCTTCCATTGCGGCAAAAGACTGTGCTAATAATTGAATATATTTTTTGTCCAGAAAATCGCAGCAAACACCTAAATACAGCACCGCGCCGACCACAGCGGGTTCCTTAATCGTCCCGCGGCTCTTCTTTTCCTGCGCCCACTGCAGGGCGCGTTCATAGTTGTTTTCCCAGAAATACATTCCATGCCCGAGCCAGTCGAAGGGCTTCCGGCTGATCTTAATTTCATGCGGATTGTTCAGGAGGGCGTCCCTTACCGAAGCTTCACATCCATGGAAGCCAATGATCAGATTTGGCTTGATATCGTACATGGATGGGACTACCGACGTGTTGCTAGTTCGAGAATTTTGTAAGGCTCGGTATAATTTCCATCTTTGTCAAAAATACCCGCGCGAACGAGAATAGCTAACGACTCTTCCTTCGTATACGTTTCCTCAGCTTTCCGCTTGAAAAGATCCATCAACAGCTGAAATTCTTCCTCACTCATAGTTTTGTCATTTAGTTATACAAAACTATCAAATGATTTTATTCTCGCGGGAAAAATAAAGGCATGACTTTTTTTGCCGAGCTTTTTTAAAGCTGAAAATCATCGATTTGTGCAAAATGAAAAAAATTAGTGCTGGATGATCACCTTCGTTCCCACGGGCGCGACCTTATACACCTCCTCCATGTCCTCATTCTTCAGCGACACGCAGCCATTGGTCCACATCTGATAGTTGTCGACAGCATTCTCGTCATGCGGCCAGGTGCCATGGATCGCGATGCCGTCGCCGAGCTTCGCATTTTTGGGGATGAGGCCCTCCGACTTCCGTTCGTTGAACTTCGCAATATCCTGCGGGGTAGGGTAATCCAGGTCCATGATCTTGTCCCATTTCTCGTGGGGCCGTTTCGACACGATATGGTATACGCCTTCCGGCGTTTTTCTATCTCCCTGCACCATTTTGTCATCCAGCGATTTGCTGCCGAATACCGCGGGATAGGTGGCATACCAGCCGTCCTTGTCGTATACCTGCAGCTCGTAGTTGCTCTTGATCACTACGATATAGACGTCGCCGTCGAGGTTGTGATGAAAAAAGCGTTTGCTGGAGCTGCGATGATGCGCGTCGCGGAAGGAGAACAAGGCGAGGAGGAACAAACTACTCAAAATCAATTTGCGCGGAGTCATAATAGGGCTGTTTACTTAAATCGGCCGGAGGCCGATCCGACCGATAGGTCAGACGTTAACGATCGTGCGGAAATTGGGCTATTTTTTCTTGCGGCCCAATTCCCGTATCCTATGGACAACGCCCCACGTCCCGGGTTTATTTTTGATGTGAAGAACTTTTAACAATTCCGCCGCTTCATTCAATCATGAGAGGTTCCGTGGCTCCGGCGCCCATTTCTCCGCGGGACCGCGAACGTCCGCGGGGGGCCGTCCGCTACCAATTCCCAAACCGCAGTCCGAGGGTATAAGGGATCTGATCCAACCCCCTGCCCCAAATGGTTTTAGTAGCATAGCTGCCGTACAGCGACACCCAGTAGCCCAATTGCAGCTCGCCGATGTACGAGATCTTCCAGGGATCGAGGTCGAAGTCGTTGTAGGTCTTTTGTTTGCCGTCGGCATTGCTCTTGAATTTCTCTCGCGAGGAATACCGGTACCCAAAGCTGGCGCCCGCGCTGAGCCCAAAGGGGTGGCGACGATGCGGCGTGAAATTGAAATTCAGCATCACGGGCATCGTAACAAAGTCTTCCGCGAGTTTATTCTTCGAATAATTGATGGTATCCATGACCACCCTGGTGGGATTGGTGAGGAAACGGATATTGTCCTCATATCGGTAGTTGTTGAGCTCGATGCCGATACCATATTTCAGGTTCACCACATGCTTGATCAGATTCATCCGCTGCATAAAGATCCAGATGTTCACATCCACCGATTTACCGTTATTGAGCTTGAACCAGTCCTTGCTTCCGCCCGGTGCAAATTGTTGGGCGGCGGCGGAAGTGTAAACAGTCTTGTCGTTGTAGTTCGTAAACCCGAGGTCCAGGATACCCCAGCTGGTGGTGATGTTGCGCGGCTGGTACTTGTCGCGATAATGATGCCTGCTGGTGATGCGCATATAGGGATCGCCGCCGTGCTCCTGCGACCCGTTGCGGATGATCAGCAGGTTGCCGACGTGCAGGGTGTCGCCCCCGGCCTGTGAGTTGTCGCGCTTGCCGGTGGTGTCGGTCTGCGCCTGTGCGAAAATTGCAATACATAATCCTGCCGTGAGTAATAATACCCGGTTCATAATGAGATCTTTTTTTTAAAATTATTTTAACGCCACCTGAAAGACGCTGATCGATACCTGCCGCTGACCATCGTCATCCCGATCCGCCGTTTTGCCGAAGGTGCGGGTGACCCGCCGGAACAGACCACGCAGTTTTGTTTTCCCGGTCGTGGGGGGCATATTGTCGGCCATAGCGCCTTCGCCCTCCTCCTGTGCTTCGCGCAGCAGGGCCTGGGTGGCAAAAGAACGTTGCTCCTTGGGTATATTCACCGCCGCTACCAAGGTGGCCGCTGCTTTTTCCGTTCGCGATGGCGTAGTCGGATCCAAAGTCGTTGCCGGGTTCGAAGTCGCCGTTGAGTTCGATGCCGCCGTTGATTTTGAAGCGGCCGTTGAATTCAGAGCCGCCGTTGAATTCGAAGGCGCCGTCCCGGCGATCACCGTCACCCCGCCGGAGGCCGCCGTGGGGTCCGTCGAAACCAATCCCGGTGAAGCGGTGGCGGGATGCGCCGTCGGATGCGTCCCGTGCGCTGCAGGTGGCGTCGTATTCGTTGCACCCCCTGCATGCGTCAGGGTGTTCGTTCCGCGAGTCCCGTTCGTCGTTGGCTTATTCGTCATCGCGAGCATTGTCGACGCGCTGTTGTCGGCGCTCCTTGCCTTTTCCGCTACTGCCGGCGCCGGCAGCGTGGGTTTGTCGGGCGGCGTCGCCGTCGAAGCGTTCTTTCCAGAATATAACGTCGATGCGTCCGGGGGAGTTACAGCCGCGGGATTATTTTTTACCACGGCCGTGGCCGGCACATTGATTTTATGTCCATGCGGTAAAAGCAAAACGACTACAATTCCAATCACCGCGGCCGCTGCCGTCGCCTGCAACCAGGGCATCATCACCACGCGACGGCGTTTCACCGGGTGATAGAGACTTTCTTTGTCGCGGTAGACGATAGCGGCATCGGGCTCACTAACGGTCATTTTCAACCGCTCCAGCTCCAGCCCGATGCGAGGCTCCCGGAAAGTCTGCTCTTCGACGGTCTTCCGGCCGGCTTCGTCCAGCTCGCCGTCGACATATAGTAACAGTGATTCTTCGTATTGCAGCAGGTTGTGCTTGCCGGGGAACAGGGTATCGGACTCCGGTTCCAGCCGGCATTGCACGAGCATCTCCAGCTCTTCCCGGAGATCGGGGTTGGCCGCAACAAAGTGTTCTACGGCCAGCCGTGTCTCCGCCGGCAACTCGTTGTCGACGTATGACAAAAAGAACTCTTCGTAATTATCTCTCGTGATCATCCTGTCTAAATTAAATTTTCGACCTTGACCAGGTAATTTTTTAATTGTATCCGCGCCCGGTGCAGGTATACCTTCACCTGGCTTTCGTTGAGCCCCGTGATCGCGCCGATCTCGCTATAGGAATATCCTTCGTAATCCTTCAGCAGGACCAGCGAACGCTGCGTCTCGCCCAGCCGGGCGAGGGCTTCATCCAACGCCTTTTTGAGCTGATGAACCGGGGCGGCGGTAATCCTGGCCTCTTCCCGGAACTCCGCGCGAAGCTGCACCCGTTTCACCTTTCTGAGGTGATCGATCATCTGATGATAGGCGATAGTAAAAAGATAGGATTTGCTTTTTTCAGCCGCCACTCCTTCCCTGTTCTTCCAGAGTTTTTCGAATGCGGACTGGACCACGTCCCGCGCATCCTCTTCCTGTCGCAGGTTTTTGAGGATGAAGCGGTACACGTTATCCGCGTAAAGCCGTACACATTCGTTGTATTCGTTCTCTGTCATAAGCAGGTCGTCACCCCGACCTTATTCCGTAATACGCAGATGAAAGATAAAGAGTTACACCCGGCAATAAAAAAATTTGCCGTTTGGAGGAATTGGCGGCGGTGCCGGGGTATGCCGGGGACAAAGAATGGCCGGCCCCGTGAAAGGAACGGTTGGCCCGACTGGGAAAATCGAATAGCCTATCGATTGGAGACCAAGAGGTTATGCGTAAGAGACTCCAGGAGGATGATCTCGGACTTCGCCTTCCCGCCGTTACATTTCCCGCATTCGTTGCAGGGTTCTTCGGTCTTCGAGGAGCGCGCCCGGACATAGGAGAAAAGCAAAACACTCAGAGAGGCCACCAGGACCACGATGAACAACCGGAAATAGATGTCTGGCCTTCGGCCGGCAGACCTTCGGTCTGCCCGAATGTTGCGTTTCATGCGTTTTGAGTTCTGCCTTATAAGACAAAACTACACATAAATTCGTTACAGCCGGACAAAAAAATAGCTCCTGTCTAACAGGGGATAGGTCAACTACTTACCTTTGGCCCGAAAAAAAACTCACTATGAACGCCTCCTTTGTGAAACGCATTGCCGCCGAGCTGGACGAGATCAAAGCCGCCGGCCTGTTCAAGACCGAAAGGATCATTGCCAGCCCCCAGGGCGCCGAGATCACGGTAAATGGCAAAAAGGTGCTGAATTTCTGCGCTAACAACTACCTCGGGCTGTCGTCACACCCCAAAGTCATCGAGGCGGCTCATAAGACCATCGATCGCCGGGGTTATGGCATGAGCAGTGTTCGCTTTATCTGCGGTACGCAGGATATCCATCGGGAGCTGGAACAGAAGATCGCTACCTTCCTCGGCACCGAAGACTCCATTCTCTACGCCGCTGCCTTCGACGCCAACGGCGGCGTCTTCGAACCGTTGTTCGGCGAACAGGATGCCATCATCTCGGACGAGCTCAATCATGCGTCTATCATCGACGGCGTCCGTCTTTGCAAGGCGCGCCGGCTTCGTTATAAGCACAACACCATGGCCGACCTGGAAGAACAGCTTAAGGCTGCTCTTGATGCCCGCAGCCGGATCATCGTCACGGACGGCTCCTTCAGCATGGACGGCACGATCGCCCAGCTCGACAAGATCTGCGACCTCGCCGATAAATACGATGCCATTGTCATGATCGACGAATCGCACTCCTCCGGCTTCCTGGGAAAAACCGGCCGTGGTACGCACGAACATTGCGGTGTCATGGGCCGCATCGATCTCATCACCGGCACCCTCGGCAAGGCTCTCGGCGGCGCCAGCGGCGGCTTCACCAGCGGCAGGAAGGAGATCATCGAGATGCTACGCCAGCGCAGCCGCCCGTATCTGTTCTCCAACACCCTCGCCCCGGCTATCACCGGTGCCTCCATCGCGGTACTCGATATGCTCAGCGAGACCACCGCGCTGCGCGATAAGCTCGAGGCCAACACAAAATATTTCCGGTCTAAAATGACGGAAGCCGGCTTTGACATCAAACCCGGCGTGCATCCCATCGTCCCCATTCTGTTGTATGATGCGGTCATCGCCCAGATTTTCGCCGCCCGGCTGCTGGAAGAGGAGATCTACGTCATCGGCTTCTTCTTCCCGGTGGTCGCCAAAGGACAGGCACGCATCCGCGTTCAGCTCAGCGCCGCACACGAACAGCAACATCTTGACAAGGCCATCGCCGCGTTTGTAAAAGTTGGAAAGGAATTGGGCGTGTTGAAGAAATAAGGTCGCCGCGGCTCACACTGCGCGGCCGGGATTTCGCTGCTCACAAGGCCGCGATCATGCTGATCTCCACATTCGCATTCTTGGGCAGCGCTTTGACGGCAAAGGTTTCCCGCGCGGGAAAGTTCCCGGTGAAGTACTTCCCATAGACCGTATTGACCTCGGCGAACAAGGCCATGTCGCTCAGCAGGATCGTCGTCTTGACCACATGCTCGAAACCGGCGCCGCCTTCCGTGAGGATCGCCCGCAGGTTGTGCATCACCTGGTGCGTCTCGGCGATGATGTCCGTGGCGGTGATGCCACCCGTGGCCGGATCGATGGGGATCTGACCGGAGATGAACAGAAGATTGCCGGTCTTGACAGCCTGGCTGTAGGGCCCTATGGGGGCGGGAGCATTGGGGGTGTTGATGATGTTGTTGGTTTCCATGACGTAAATATCGATCTTTGCGCCCATATGACGATCGCCGCCATCACGGAAAACCACCCCGAAAAAGACCTGGCCGCGCTTTTTCCCGGCGCAGAGGTCGAATGGATGACCACCGTACCCGCACAAGCCGGGCCGGCCATTGCCGCCTATGTCGACCTGGATTTTATAGCCGAACCCACCCGGATAGAAAAGCTCAGCGGCCTGCTGCCCGCCCTGGTATTCGTGAATGCCGTGACGCCGACATTACAGGAGATCGGCCGCCCCTTCGTACGCATCAACGCCTGGCCCGGTTTCGCGACCCGGAAGGTGCACGAGCTGGTGATCCCCGGCATCACGCCGACCGCGCCGGAGGCAACCACCGGGACGGCGTCAGGCTTCGCGGCAAACCCCGGGACCGCCGCCACTGCGGCCAGCATTGCACCGACGCTCAAAGCTGCACCGACGCCTGACACTGCACCGATGCCCAGCGCCGCACCGACGCCCGGCGCTAACATGGCGGACCGCGTCATAGCACTATACCGGCAACTCGATTGCCGCTATCTGGCCGCACCGGATGTTCCCGGCATGATCAGCGCCCGCGTTGTCGCCGGCATCATCAACGAAGCCTGGTATACCTGGGAAGAAAAGGTGAGCACAAAAGAAGAGATCGACACCGCCATGCGGCTGGGAACAAACTACCCGCTGGGTCCCTTCGAATGGGGCGAACGTATCGGCCTCGCGAAGATCGTCGGACTGCTCCTCGCATTGAGCGAAACCGACCCGCGCTATACCCCCGCCCGCACATTGCTGGCGGCTGCGAGTGCAGCACATGAGACCGGTTCGAAGTCGGCGGAGAACGTTTCCGGCCGGCCCGGAAGGACTCGTTGAACGGCCCGGGGAAGCGGCCAGGGTCATGTAGGCCTAGTCCCGGCCATTAAAATGTGATTAAAAATTATAATGTAAAAATTCTGGAGATGGCCCTGATTTTAAGTATCGACACGGCTATGGCGAAAGCCGGGATAGCTCTGTCAAAAGACGGAGTGGCCTTGTCCATCCTCGAGAACACCGAACAAAAAGAACATGCGGCGTGGCTGCACCAGGCCGTGCAGGAGATCATGCAGACCACCGGTCACCAAATGCACGAACTGCAGGCGGTAGCCGTAACAGCGGGTCCCGGATCATATACGGGTCTGCGCGTTGGAATGGCCGCTGCCAAAGGGTTTTGCTATGCTTTGAACATCCCGCTGATCGCGGAAGACACCCTGAAAACAATGGCTTTTGCCGCCAAAGATCAAACCCCGGAAACCCACCTGCTGTGCCCGATGATCGACGCACGACGTATGGAAGTGTTTACCGCACTGTACCATCATGACATGACGCCACTGCTCCCATCGACCGCAATGGTGATCGATGAACATTCGTTCGCGGCCTGGCTTGCAGACAATAAAGTGTCGTTCTTTGGCGAAGGGGCCGATAAGTGTAAACCTATAATCACAGCGCCCAGCGCGCATTTCACAGAGGTCAACTATCATGCCGGGTATCTGGGGATTATAGCTTTTTTACGATATTTGCAGGGTGAATTCACCGGCCTGGCGTACAGTGAGCCCGCTTATACCAAAGAATTCCACACTCATACAAGAAAATGACTATATTATCATATAGGAAGATTTAGCCATTTTTATTCAAAGAGTTGATCATAAATTTGCCCGTACCTGTCGTATGTCACGTATCTTCTTGAAATCCTTAAAACGGTAATCGCTCATGAGCTTAACGATGAACAATAATAGCTATTGGATGGTAGTAAACGCAGAAGGCTCCGATGGCGCCCCTGTCAAAGTCGACTTTTTGAATCTAAAGAAAGGAGCCCTGATTTTAAGAGCACTGAACCACAAATTGCGTCAACAGATCATCCGCCTCCTGGAT